>NZ_MLYN01000038.1:0-198145 GCF_001866675.1 Streptomyces sp. MUSC 14 | reverse complement strand
CCCCGTCCCACTACGCGGTCATCGGCCGCTACGTCCTCGACCCGCACATCTTCGACATACTGCGCCGGACCGAGCCGGGCCGCGGCGGCGAGATCCAGCTCACCGACGCCCTCCAGCAGCTCGCCCAGGACGAGAAGGTCGGCGGACCCGTGCACGGCGTCGTCTTCCAGGGCCGCCGCTACGACACCGGTGACCGCAGCGACTATCTGCGTGCCATTGTCAGACTCGCGTGCGAACGTGAAGACCTGGGCCCGGACTTCCGGACCTGGCTTCGCAGTTACGTAGCCGAGGAGATGCAGCAATCTTGAGCAGCGCCGTGACCCGCCCCGCCGGCCCGGACCATCTGTGGTCGGTGGACGAGCACCTGGAGGACATCCTCTCCACCGTCCGCCCCCTGGAGCCCATCGAGCTGCAACTGCTCGACGCCCAGGGCTGCGTCCTGGTCGACGACGTCATGGTGCCGGTGTCCCTGCCGCCGTTCGACAACAGCTCCATGGACGGGTACGCGGTGCGGGTCGCGGACGTCGAGGGCGCCAGTGAGGAGTTCCCGGCCGTCCTGGACGTCGTCGGGGACGTCGCGGCGGGTGCGGCCGATCCGGTCCGGGTCGGTCCCGGGCAGGCCGCCCGCATCATGACCGGCGCCCCGCTGCCGCCCGGCGCCGAGGCCGTGGTCCCCGTCGAGTGGACCGACGGCGGGCTCGGCGAGGGACCGGTGAGCGGCATGCGGGCGCGCAGCCTGGCCCCCGAGGGCGCCGAGGGACAGGTGCGCGTGCACCGTCCCGCCGAGGCACGCGCGCACGTGCGCGCCAAGGGCAGCGACGTGAAGGCGGGCGAACGCGCCCTGGAGGCCGGCACGATCCTCGGCCCGCCGCAGATCGCGCTCCTCGCCGCGATCGGCCGCGGCACGGTACGCGTGCGCCCGCGCCCGCGCGTCGTCGTCATGTCCACCGGCAGCGAACTCGTCCAGCCCGGCGAGGATCTGGCCGCCGGTCAGATCTACGACTCCAACAGCTTCGCCCTCACCGCCGCCGCGCGGGACGCCGGAGCCATCGCCTACCGGGTGGGCGCGGTCGCCGACGACGCCGGCACGCTCCGCTCGACCATCGAGGACCAGCTCATCCGCGCCGACCTGCTGGTGACCACGGGCGGGGTGAGCGTCGGGGCGTACGACGTGGTCAAGGAGGCGCTGTCGTACGCCGGCGACGAGGACGAGGCGGGCAGCGGAGTGGAGTTCCGCAAGCTCGCCATGCAGCCCGGCAAGCCCCAGGGATTCGGTTCGATCGGCCCCGACCACACGCCGCTGCTGGCCCTGCCCGGCAACCCCGTGTCGTCGTACGTCTCCTTCGAGCTGTTCGTCCGTCCCGCCATCCGCGCCCTGATGGGCCTCGTGGACCTGCACCGGCCCCGCACGCGCGCGACCCTGAAGGCGGACGGGGCGCTGCGCTCGCCCAAGGGGCGCCGGCAGTTCCTGCGGGGCGCCTACGCCGACGGCGAGGTGGCCCCGGTGGGCGGCGTCGGCTCGCACCTGATCGCGGCGCTGGCGCACGCCGACGCGCTGATCGTCGTCCCCGAGGACGCGGACTCCGTCGAGCCCGGCGACGAGGTGGAGGTCGTCCTGCTCGGCTGACGCACGCGCGCGTGAGCGAGCGACGGGGCCCCACGGGGGTCCTGACCCGGTGCGTGCGCCGACTTGGCGGTACCGTGGCGCGCACAACAGGCCCGCGCACCGCACTGTGACGGGCCCGGACCGGGAGCGGCACAGAGCATGAGTACGCAGGACGGACTGACGCACATCGACGAGGCGGGCGCCGCCCGCATGGTCGACGTATCCGGGAAGGACGTGACCGCGCGCACCGCCCGTGCCAGCGGCCGCGTGCTCGTCTCGCCCCGCGTGGTCGAGCTGCTGCGCGGCGAGGGGGTACCCAAGGGGGACGCCCTCGCCACCGCGCGGATCGCGGGCATCATGGGCGCCAAGCGCACCCCGGACCTGATCCCGCTGTGCCACCCGTTGTCGGTGTCCGGTGTGAAACTGGATCTGTCGGTCGCGGACGACGCCGTGGAGATCCAGGCCACCGTGCGGACGACGGATCGTACGGGCGTCGAGATGGAGGCCCTCACCGCCGTCACGGTCGCCGCGCTGACCGTGATCGACATGGTCAAGGCGGTCGACAAGGGAGCGGTGATCACGGACGTACGGGTGGAGGAGAAGACGGGCGGCACATCGGGCGACTGGAGCCGGGCATGAGCTACCGCGCTCTGGTGGTCACCGCCTCCAACCGGGCCGCGGCCGGTGTCTACGAGGACAGGGGCGGCCCGATGATCGTCGACGGCCTGACGGGCTTCGGGTTCGCCGTGGACGGCCCCCGGGTCGTGCCCGACGGCGATCCCGTGCGGGAGGCCCTGCGCGCGGGCGTGGCCGCCGGGTACGACGCGATCGTCACCACCGGCGGCACCGGCGTCTCGCCGACCGACCGGACCCCCGAGGCGACCCGCGCGGTGATCGACTACGAGGTGCCGGGCATCGCGGAGGCCATCCGGGCGTTCGGCAGGGAGAAGGTGCCGACCGCCGTGCTGTCCCGGGGCCTGGCCGGGGTGGCGGGACGGACGCTGATCGTCAATCTGCCGGGCTCCACGGGCGGGGTGCGCGACGGCCTCGCCGTGCTGGAGCCCCTGCTGGTCCACGCCGTCGACCAGATCCGCGGCGGCGACCACCCCAGACCCTCCCCCAGTGCCCGAAAGGCCTGGGAGGTACCCCCAGGGGGTGCGAGCTGAACAGCCCTTACTGGCCCGTCGTGCTGGCGGACGGCGATGTCGTCCTCCGGCCGATAAAGGTGCGCGACCAGCGAGCCTGGCGCGAGGTGAACCGGCGCAACCGGGACTGGCTGCGCCCCTGGGAGGCGACCATTCCGCCGCCCACGCCGAGCGGGCCGATCACCCACCGACCGACGTACCGCCAGATGGTCCGGCACCTGCGGTCGGAGGCCAACGCGGGCCGGATGCTGCCGTTCGTCATCGAGTACCAGGGGCGGCTCGTCGGGCAGTTGACGGTCGCCGGGATCACCTGGGGGTCGATGTGCTCGGGACACATCGGGTACTGGGTGGACGAGTCGGTGGCCGGCCGCGGCGTGATGCCGACGGCGGTCGCGCTCGTGGTGGATCACTGTTTCCGTGCCGTCGGGCTGCACCGCATCGAGGTCTGCATTCGGCCCGAGAACCGGCCCAGCCGGCGGGTCGTGGAGAAACTCGGATTCCGCGAGGAGGGGCTCCGGCCGCGCTATCTGCACATCGACGGGGCCTGGCGGGACCATCTGGTCTTCGCGCTCACCGCGGAAGAGGTGCCCGACGGGTTGCTCGCGCGCTGGCAGCGGGCACGCTCCCAGAATCCGCAGAACACGCCGGGGAATCCCGCCTAGGCCACGCCCGGACCTCCAGAATTGAATATGTGTTCGAAATTGATCGGATGCTGACCGTCTCAGGGCATTGAATTCGCGACCGAGGCGGTCCTCTGATCGCATGGATCGCAAAAAAAGCTGGAAATATCAGCCAGATCGTGCGACACACCGGCCCAATTGGCGGATGGCCTCAGGCAAACCCCTCTACGGTGTGAGACGTGAGCAGCAGCGGCCTCATCTACGCAGTCATTGTCGGGGCCTGGGCCGCCTACTTGGTGCCTATGTGGCTCCGTAGGCAGGACGAGCTGAACGAGGCCCGTCCGACGGAACGCTTCAGCACCGCCATCCGGCTGCTGTCCGGGCGGGCGGGCATGGAGCGTCGATACGCCAGGGACCTGCGGGCGCGCTCCACCCAGGAGGGGGAGCCGGACGCCGGTGACCCGGACGCCGTCACCGACTCGGTGGACGTCCGGGCCTTCGCCATGCCTCCGACGCGTCGTCAGGCGCACGCGGACGCCGGGGGCGAGTCACCCGCAAGGGCGGAAGCGGCACGTGAACAGGAGCCCGTACGGGCGCCCAAGCCGGCGTCCGCGCCCCCGCAGCGGCCGGTGCCTGCCGCGCGGCGCGGAGCTTCGGCGCAGGCGGCCGCGGCGCGGGACCGGCGCCTGAAGGTCCTGGCGCGCCGTCGTCGCACCACCGTGATGCTCTTCCTCGGCTTCACGCTCGGCGCGATCGTCGCCGCGGTCGGCGGGCTCGCCTTCCTGTGGGCGCCCGCCGCACCCGCCGTGATGCTCAGCGGGTACATCGCGTACCTGCGCTCCCAGGAGCGCCGTCGTTTCGCCTACCAGATGGACCGCCGGCGGGCCGAGGTCGCCGCGCAGCGGCTGCGGGAGCGCGAGCGTCAGCCGCGTCGGCGCGTGTCTCTCGATCAGACGAGCGCCGGCGCGGACGAAGCGGAGGAGGTCCAGGAGGCCGAGACGGATCCCGGTCTCTCCGCGCTCGCCGCGGACCGGCGCGCCCTGGTCGAGCAGACCGACCACGCCGAATGGGTCGACCAGCAGCGTGAGCGGCAGCGGCGGCCCGGCGGGGACAGCTGGGAGCCCGTACCGGTTCCCCTGCCGACGTACGTGACCGCGCCGGTGGCGCCCCGTGCCACGTCCGACGTGGACCTGGGGGCGCCGGACACCTGGAGCTCGGCGCGTTCCAGCTCGGTCGCGCCGGAGCAGGAGGCCGTCCACGCGGCGGAGGCCGACGCGGACGGGCAGGCGGCCGTGACCGAGGACAAGCCGGTGGGTGGCCGCAGCGATGCGCGTCGCGCCGCGTCCGCGCGCCGGGCGCGTGAGCGTGGACGCACGCCCCTGTTCGATCAGTACGAGGACGGCGACCGCCCGCGCGCGGCGAACGAGTAACCCCGCCCGCACGTGCCCCGGTGCGCTCCTCGTCGGGTGCGCCCCTTCCGGGGACCCCCGCTGTGACCAGTCACGGAACGGATTTCCAAGCACCCCGATGGGGATGCTAGAGTTTCACTCGTTGCAAGGGCCTGTGGCGCAGTCCGGTAGCGCACCTCGTTCGCATCGAGGGGGCCAGGGGTTCAAATCCCCTCAGGTCCACGCAGCATGAAGCCCCTGTCGGCAGTAGTCGACAGGGGCTTCATCGTGTGTCCGGACGGAGTGTCGGACCGCGGCCAGGCCTGCCGTGGCTCAAGCGGGCCTGGTGTGATCCGAGTTGCCGGCTCAGAGCTTCTTCGCGAAGCAGAGGCTCTCGTCGTGGAAGCGGTAGTAGCCGAACTTGGCGCACGGCTCGTAACCGCTCGACGTGTACAGGGAGACGGCCTCCGGCTGCCTGCTGCCCGTCTCCAGCACCATGCGGACCCGGCCGGCGGCGCGGGCGTCCTCCTCCAGGGCCGCGAGTATGCGGCGCGCCAGGCCATGGCCCCGCATCCGTTCGATCACGTACATGCGCTTGAGCTCGGCGTCGCCGTTCTCGTTGCCCTCGTCGTTGAGGTCCTGGCTGCGCCAGCCGCCGGTCGCCACGGGGCGGTCGAGCTCGTCGTACGCGATCAGGTACGCGCCGCGCGGCGGGTCGAAGTCCGCGGTGTCGAGGACCGTGGCGTCTCCGCCGTCGCCGTAGCGCAGCTGGTACTCGGCCTGGACTTCGTCGTTGAGCGTGACGGCGTCGGGATGATCGAAGCGGACACGGCGTATATTCATGCTGGATATCGTACTTCTATGCAGGACGGTGTTCGTCGGACGGTGCGGGCGGACTCCGTCCAGTGTGCCGGTATCGTGCCCTGGTGCTGACTGTGACCTCGGTGAACGTGAACGGGCTGCGGGCCGCCGCCAGGAAGGGCTTCGTGGAGTGGCTCGCCCGGACGGAGGCGGACGTCGTCTGCCTCCAGGAGGTGCGTGCCGAACCGCACCAGCTGCCCGAGGAGGTCCGGGAGCCCGACGGCTGGCATGTCGTGCACGCCCCGGCCGCCGCCAAGGGGCGCGCGGGCGTCTCGCTCTACACGCGGCGGGAGCCGGACCGGGTCCGGATCGGTTTCGGTTCGGACGAGTTCGACGGCAGTGGCCGTTACGTCGAGGCCGACCTGCCCGGTGTGACGGTCGTCTCCCTCTATCTGCCCTCCGGCGAGGTCGGTACCGAGCGGCAGGACGAGAAGGTGCGCTTCATGGACGAGTTCCTCGTCCATCTCAAGGAGCTGCGCGCGCGGGCCGCCGCCGACGGGCGCGAGGTGGTCGTCTGCGGCGACTGGAACATCGCCCATCAGCAGGCCGACCTCAAGAACTGGCGCGGCAACACCAAGAACTCCGGCTTCCTGCCCGAGGAGCGGGAGTGGCTCGGCCGGGTGCTTGCCACCGAGGAGGGCGGTTACGTCGACGTCGTGCGCGCCCTGCACCCCGACGCCGAGGGGCCGTACACCTGGTGGTCGTACCGCGGGCGGGCCTTCGACAACGACTCGGGATGGCGCATCGACTACCACGTCGCCACGCCCGGGCTCGCCGGCAAGGCGGTCAAGGGGCTCGTGGAGCGCGCGGCCACGCACGCCGAGCGGTGGTCGGATCACGCGCCGGTGACCGTCGTCTACGACCTGTAGAGGCGACCCCGCGCGCAGGCCCCGCACCTCGGCCCCGCCTGTCGACGGCGTGCGGGATCAGACGTCGCGTTCGCCGGACTTCTTGGCCAGGCGGCGGTCGAGGGCCAGGGAGAGTTCCGCCTCCACCACGCTGCGGGCCAGTGGGCGCAGGCGGTGGAGGTCCTCCTCCGGGGCGTGGCGCAGGATCACGTCGGCGAAGAGTTCGGCGAGGGCGTCGGCGTGCTCGCGCACCCGGGCGGCGGCGGTGAGGACCTCGCCGAGCGGGATGCCCTCGCGGACCAGTGCGGCGGAGACGTCCAGCAGACGACGGCTGATGTGCACGATCTCGTCGCCGTCGGTGCCGAGGTAGCCCAGTGTCATGGCCGCGGCGAGGTTCTCCGGCGTGACCTCGCCCTCGAAGCGGGCGGCGAGTTCCTCGGGGGTGAGGCGGACCGGCTCCTCCTCGGTGGGGGTGCCGACGCCGAGCAGATCAGCGACGTCGCGGCCCTGGTCGAGGGCCTCCGCGAGTTCCGCGATGCCGTTCAGCGTGTGGCCGCGCTCCAGCATGGCGGCGATGGTGCGCAGGCGCGCCAGGTGGTGGTCGTCGTACCAGGCGATACGGCCCTCGCGCCGGGGCGGCGGGATCAGCTTGCGCTCCCGGTAGAAGCGCAGGGTGCGCACGGTGATCCCCGCGAGCCGGGCCAGCTCCTCCATGCGGTACTCGCGCCGGTCCCGCGGCCGTGCCCCCGAGCGTTCTGCGTCCTCTGCCACGTCCGAAGCCTATGTTGTACCGCCGGTAACTTTCCCCGCCCCGCCCCCTACCGCTCGGTACGGAGCTGCTCTACAGTCCCATTGCGCCAGTGTTCACTGGCAGAGTCGAAGGCGATGCGTGGAGGCTTCGGGATGGCCGAGCACGAGCATGTACGGGTGGCGGTGATCGGGTCCGGGTTCGGCGGGCTCGGGGCCGCCGTGCGGCTGCGCCGCGAGGGGATCACCGACTTCGTCGTCCTGGAGCGGGCCGACAGCGTCGGCGGCACCTGGCGGGACAACAGTTACCCCGGGTGCGCCTGTGACGTGCCCTCGCACCTCTACTCCTTCTCCTTCGCGCCCAATCCGGACTGGCCGCGCACCTTCTCGGGCCAGCAGCACATCCGGGCCTATCTGGAGCACGTCACCGACCTCTTCGGACTGCGCCCGCACCTTCGCCTCGACTCCGAGGTCAAGCTGATGACCTGGGACACCGAGAACCTGCGCTGGACCATCGAGACCACGCGCGGCTCGCTGACCGCCGACGTCGTCGTCTCCGCCACCGGACCGCTGTCCGACCCGAAGATCCCCGAGGTCCCGGGCCTCGCGTCCTTCCCCGGCAAGGTGTTCCACTCCGCCCGCTGGGACCACGACTACGACCTGCGCGGCAAGCGCGTCGCGGTGGTCGGCACCGGGGCCTCCGCGATCCAGATCGTGCCCACGATCCAGCCGCAGGTCGGCCGGCTCACCCTCTTCCAGCGGACGCCGCCGTGGGTGATGCCCCGTGTGGACCGCGCCATCAGCGCCGCAGAGCGCGGGCTGCACCGGCTGCTCCCCTTCACGACCCAGGTGCGGCGCGGACTGCTGTGGGGCATCCGGGAGCTGCAGGTCCAGGCGTTCACCAAGCGCCCCGACGAACTCGGCATGGTCGAACAGCTCGCCAAGCGCAACATGGCCCGCGCGATCAAGGACCCGGCCCTGCGCGCCAAGCTCACCCCCGACTATCGCATCGGCTGCAAGCGGATCCTGCTGTCCAGCGCGTACTACCCGGCGCTGGCCAGGCCGAACGTGGACGTCGTCGCCAGCGGGCTCGGCGAGATCCGCGGGTCGACGCTCGTGGCGGCCGACGGCACCGAGGCCGAGGTCGACGCGATCGTCTTCGGTACGGGCTTCCACGTGACGGACATGCCGATCGCCGAGCGGGTGGTCGGCGCGCAGGGCGCCACGCTCGCGGACTCCTGGAAGAACGGCATGCAGGCGCTGCGCGGTGCCACCGCCGCCGGGTTCCCGAACTTCATGACGATCATCGGGCCCAACACCGGTCTCGGGAACTCCTCCATGATCCTCATGATCGAGTCCCAGCTGAACTACATGGCCGACTATCTGCGCCAGCTCGACGTCCTCGGCGGCCGTACCGCCCTGGACGCCCGGCCCGCCGCCGTCGAGACCTGGAACCACCGGGTCCAGGAGCGCATGAAGCGGACCGTGTGGAACACCGGCGGCTGTACCAGCTGGTACCTGGACGCGAGCGGCCGGAACACCACGATCTGGCCCGGTACGACGTCCGAGTTCCGCGGTGCGACCCGGCGCGTGGACCTGGCGGAGTACGAGGTCGTCCGGCGGACCGACGGCGAGCCCGCCGGGACGGCCGTGCGGCGGACGCCGGCGGCCGTCGCGGAGAGCGAGGGCGCCGCATGAGCCGGCCCGCCCCCGCGCCCGCCCCCGTCAGCGACGGCCGCTACGCCCCGCCCGCCCCCGCCCATGAACTCACCGTCGTCTCCGCCGACGGCGCGCCGCTGCACGTCGAGGTGCACGGACCCGAGAACGCGCCCCCGGTCGTCCTCTCCCACGGCTGGACCTGCTCGACCGCCTTCTGGGCGGCGCAGATACGGGACCTGGCGCGGGACCACCGGGTGATCGCGTACGACCAGAGGGGGCACGGGCGCAGTCCCGCGAGCGCCGCGTGCACCACCCACGCGCTGGCGGACGACCTCGAAGCGGTGCTCGCGCGGACGCTCGCCCGCGGGGAGAAGGCCCTGATCGTCGGCCACTCCATGGGCGGCATGACGGTCATGGCCGCGACCACGCGCCCCCGCTTCCAGGAGCACGCCGCCGCCGTCCTGCTGTGCAGCACGGGCAGTTCGCGGCTGGTCGAGGAGTCGCGCGTGGTGCCGATGCGCGCCGGGCGCGTGCGCACCTGGATCACCGGGCACATCCTGGGTTCGCGCGCTCCCCTCGGGCCGGTCACGCCGGTCGCGAAGAGCGTCCTCAAGTACGCCACCATGGGCGCCGGTTCCGCCCCGCACATGGTGGAGGCGTGCGCGCGGATCGTGCACGCCTGCCCGCGTGCCGTGCGCCATACGTGGGCCGGTGTGCTCGCGGCGCTCGATCTCGACCACGGCGTACGGGAGTTGCGCACGCCCACCGCGATCGTGCACGGCGCGTCCGACCGGCTCACACCCCCGGTTCACGCCCGCGCGCTGGCCGCCGCGCTGCCGGAGTGCGTCGGTCTCACCGAGCTGACCGGCGTCGGGCACATGACCCCGATCGAGGCCCCTGACCTGGTGATCGGCAGGATCAGGGAACTCGTCACCACGTATGTCACGGCGCAGATCAAGGAGGGCGCATGAGCAGGGTCAGCCTCGAAGGGCAGGTCGCGGTCGTCACGGGAGCCGCGCGCGGCGTCGGTGAGCTGCTGGCGCGCAAGCTCTCGGCGCGCGGCGCGAAGGTCGCGCTGGTCGGGCTGGAGGAGGAGGCGCTCAAGGAGGTCTCCGGGCGGCTGCACAGCGACAGTGCGTACTGGTACGCCGACGTCACCGACCACGAGACGATGAGCCGGGTCGCGCGGGAGGTGAAGGAGCGGTTCGGGAAGGTGGACATCGTGGTCGCCAACGCCGGTGTGGCGACGGGCGGTCCGTTCGTCGACTCCGATCCGCAGGCCTGGCGGCGGGTGATCGAGGTCAACCTGATCGGTTCGGCGGTGACCGCGCGCGCGTTCCTGCCGGTGCTGGTCGAGAGCCGGGGCTATCTGCTCCAGATCGCCTCGCTCGCCGCGATCACGCCCGCACCGATGATGACGGCGTACTGCGCCTCCAAGTCGGGCGTGGAGGCGTACGCGCACAGTCTGCGCGCCGAGGTCGGCTACCAGGGCGTGCGCGTCGGCGTGGGCTACCTGTCGTGGACCGACACCGACATGGTGCGCGGTGCCGACCAGGACGACGTCATGCGGGAGTTGAGGCAGCGGCTGCCGTGGCCGTCGAACAAGACGTACCCGCTGGGCCCCGCCGTGGAGCGGATCGTGGAGGGCATCGAGCGACGCTCGGCGCATGTGTACGGACAGTGGTGGCTGCGCGGCATGCAGGGCGTGCGCGGATATCTGCCGGCGCTCATCGGGACCGTCGGACAGCGCGAGATGAAGCGGTTCGCGCCCCGGTTGCAGGGGATGAACTCGGGGCTCGTGGGTGCGGGCGGCGCGGCCGACGACGCGGCGCGGGCTACGCACCGTAACTGATCCACATGCGTTCCCCGGTCCACCGTGTGAGTCTGGTCGAGGCCCCCGGCGGGGGCCGTTTCCCCCGATTTCTTTCTCACTCACCACAGGAGTGAACCCTCATGGGCATGAAGGACCAGTCCCGGAACAAGGCCGGCGAGCCGAAGCAGCGGGCGAAGGGCAAGGGCGACCAGGCCCGTCAGCAGGCCGGGCAGCGCGGCAAGCAGCAGGCGCCGCCCGAGCGGGGGCTCAAGCACGAGAACATGCGTGACATCGAGGACTCGGACCAGGAGATGAAGGACCGGTTCGACCGGGACTACGACGCGTAGCCGCTGCGCTCGGCTTCGGCCGGCTGTTCGGCGCGGGGCACCCTCCTTTGGAGGGTGCCCCGCGCTCCTTATTGACGGCCCCCTTGCCGACTGTTCCGCGGCGGCAGTTTCGGGCGGGAGCGGTTCGGGACGGCGCTGTAGTCCGGGGGGACGGCCGCGGGGGTGGAGGTCAGGAGGTCCAGGGCGAGCTGGATCGCGTCGTCCATCTGGGCGTGCCGGCCTTCGGCCCAGTCCAGGGGGGTGCGCATGATCTCCAGGTCGGGGGCGACGCCGTGGTTCTCCACGGACCAGCCGTAGGCGTCGAACCAGGCCGCGTTCATCGGGACCGTGATGACCGTGCCGTCGCCCAGCCGGTGCCGGCCGGTCATGCCGACCACACCGCCCCAGGTGCGCTGGCCGACCACCGGGCCGAGCCTGAGCAGTTTGAAGGCGGCCGTGATCATGTCGCCGTCCGAGGAGGTCGCCTCGTCGGCGAGGGCCACCACCGGACCACGCGGCGCGTTCGAGGTGTACGACACCGGCTGGGCGTCCCGGGTCAGGTCCCAGCCCAGGATCGTCCGGGTCAGCTTCTCGATGACGAGTTCGCTGATGTGCCCGCCCGCGTTGCCCCGCACGTCCACGATCAGCGCGGGCCGGGACACCTCCATGCGCAGATCGCGGTTGAACTGGGCCCAGCCGGAGCCGCCCATGTCGGGGATGTGCAGATAGCCGCACTTGCCGCCGCTCAACTCCCGTACGACACCGCGGCGTTTGGCGACCCAGTCCTGGTAGCGCAGGGGGCGGTCGTCGACGAGCGGGACGACCGCGACCCGCCGGGCCCGCTCGGCGCCGCCGTCCGCGGGCACGAACGTCAGCTCCACGGTCGTCCCGCCGGCGCCGGCGAGGAGCGGATACGGCCCGGTCACCGGGTCGACCGGGCGGCCGTCGACATGGGTCAGCACGGAGCCCTCGCGGATGCCCGTGCCGGCCAGCGGTGAGCGGGCCCGGGAGTCGGAGGAGTCGCCGGGCAGGATCCGCCGCAGGGCCCAGCCGGCGTCACGGCGGACGAAGTTGGCGCCGAGCAGGCCCTGCCGGCGCTGGTAGTGCGGCGGGCCCTCGTTGCGGCGGGCGGCGGTGACGTACGCGTGCGAGGTGCCCAGTTCGCCGAGGACCTCGCGCAGGAGGTCCGCGAACTCGTCGGGGGAGGCGACGCGTTGGACCAGCGGGCGGTACTGGCCGAGCACCGCGTCCCAGTCGATGCCGCACATGCCCGGGTCCCAGAAGTAGCCGCGGATGATGCGCCCCGCCTCCTCGTAGGCCTGGCGCCACTCGGCGGGCGGGTCGACCTCGTGCAGGATGCGGCGCAGGTCGATCCACACGGTCGTGTCGCCGTCGCCCGGTTCCGTGGACGGGACCGCGCGCAGCTCGCCCTCGTCCACGACGACCAGGCGGGTGTCGTCGCCGCTCACCGCGAACCAGTCGAGATGGTCGACCAGTTCGGACTTCTTGGCCTTGGTGATGTTGAAGTACTCCAGCGTCGGACGGCCGCTGGTGTCGGTCGGGTTGGCGAAGGTCTCGCCGAGCGCGCCGGAGATCGGCCAGCGCAGCCAGACCAGGCCGCCGCCCGCGACCGGGTGCAGCGCGGAGTACTTGGAGGCGATGACCGGGAACGGCGTGACCCTGTTCTCCAGGCCCTCCACCTCCACCGTCACCGTGCCGGCCTCGCCCGTCTCCTCGTCCTCGGCCGGGTCGAGTCCGCCGGCGGCCGGGCGGCCCTCGGGGTTCAGCGCGAAGGGGGAGGGGGTCGCCGAGCTCAGCGGCACGAGGTACGGGCGGCAGCCGAGCGGGAAGGAGAGGTCGCCGGTGTGGACGTCGTACACCGGGTCGAAGCCGCGCCAGGAGAGGAAGGCGAGGTAGCGGCCGTCGCGGGTGAAGACGGGGTTCTCGTCCTCGAAGCGGCCGTTGGTGACGTCCACGATGAGCCGGTCCTTGATCCGGGCCAGCTTGATCTCGCGCAGGGAGCGGCCGATGCCCGGGTGGGACCAGGCGAGCCAGGCGCCGTCGGGGGAGAAGGCGAGGTCGCGGACGGGGCCGTTGACGGAGCGGATCAGCTCGGTCACCTGGCCGGCCGCGCCTCCCGGCACCTCGCTCCGCCCGGACTCCTCGGCCCCCTCGGCCTGCTCCGCGTTCGCGGAGCCCTCGGCGACGGCCGCCGCGACCTCGGTCTCCGCGGCCTCGCCGCCCTCCCCCTCTCCCGTGTCGAGCAGCAGCAGCCGCCCGTCGTGCGAGGCGATGGCGAGCCGTTCGCCGAGCGGATCGCAGACCATCTCCAGGACCCGGCCGAGCGCGCCGGAGGCCAGCCGGTGCGGGGCGCGGTCGCCGGACGCGCGGGGCAGCTGGGCGATCTCGACGGCGTCCTCGCCGTCGGCGTCGGTGACGTACGCGACCTTGCCGGTCGTGCCCAGCATCTCCGGCAGCCGTACCCGGACGCCGGGCGTGTCGGCGATGGTGCGGGCCGGGCCGTCGCGGTGGGTGAGCCAGTACAGGCTGCCGCGGACGACGACGGCGCTGGCCCGGCCGGTCTCGTCCACGGAGATGCCGTCGACGTTCTGCGCGGCGGGCACCTGGTAGCGGCGGCGGCCGGTGGCGGGCCCGGCGAGGCGGATGTCCAGCTTGTGCGGCACGGCGTTCGGGGAGAAGTCGTCCACGAGCCACAGGTCGCCCGCGCACTGGTAGACCACCCGGGTGCCGTCGCCGGCGGCGTGCCGGGCGTAGAAGGCGTCGTGGTCGGTGTGGCGGCGCAGGTCGGTGCCGTCGTACGCGCAGGAGTAGAGGTTGCCGACGCCCTCGTGGTCGGAGAGGAAGGCGACGCGGCCGGCGACGAACATGGGGCAGGCCAGATGGCCGCCGATGTCGGGCACGAGCTGCTTGCCGTGCAGCCAGAGGCGGCCCATGGCGCCGCCGCGGTAGCGCTTCCAGGAGGCCGGTTCGTGCGGCGGGGTGCCGGTGAGCAGCAGCGTCCGGTGTTCGCCGTCGACGTCGGCGACCTGGATGTCGGTGACCGGGCCCCAGGGCAGCCGGGCGCCGGGGTCGCCGTCGGTGGGGACCTTGTAGGCCCAGGTGAAGTAGGAGAAGGGCTGGTCGTGCGAGGCGACCGCGAGGATGTCGCTCGCCCCGTTCTCGACGGGCGTCCAGCCGCAGACCCGGGTGTCGGAGCTGCCCCAGTACGTCAGCTGCCGGGCGGGCCCGCCGTCGACGCCGACCAGGTGGATCTCGGGGTCGAGGCTGCGCCAGGTCGTGTAGGCGATACGGCGGCCGTCGGGCGAGAAGCGCGGGTGGCCGGTCTTGGTGCGGTCGGCCGTGAGGCGCCAGGCGCGGCCCGGCGCGTCGAGGGGGGCCAGCCAGAGGTCGTCCTCGGCCACGAAGCACAACAGATCGCCGCTGAGGTGGGGAAGGCGCAGATAGCTCACCTCCCTATGCTTTTCCGGGCAAACGGCACGAGCAACTTGTACGCCCGTCGGCGCTGCTTATGGGAAGCAGACAACCGTGACCCAACCCACGTACGAAACGGTTTCGTTTCGCTCGCTCTCAGGGTATGTTCATGGAGTACGAAACAGGAGGCTCCGGAGCGGAAGGGTGAGTGGCATGACCGAGGTGGTCGCAACGGCGCGCCGCAGTCGGATCACGCCCGAGCGGGAGGCCGAGTTGTACGAGGCCGTGCTCGACCTGCTCCGCGAAGTCGGCTACGACGCCCTCACCATGGACGCCGTCGCCACCCGTACCAAGTCCAGCAAGGCGACGCTCTACCGCCAGTGGGGCGGCAAGGCCGAGCTGGTGGCGAAGGCGGTGCGGCACACCAAGCCGGGCGGCATGGGCCTCGACGAGATCGACACGGGATCGCTCAAGGGCGACCTGCGCGCTCTCACCCTGCGTTCGGACGACTGCGAGATGGAGCAGAACTCCGCGCTGATGCGGGGCCTGGCCATGGCGGTGCACAGCAACCCGGACCTCCTGCGGGCGTTCCGGGACCATCTGATCGAGCCCGAGATGGCGTCGTTCCGCCGCGTGGTGCAGCGGGCCGTCGACCGGGGTGAGGTCCGTGCGGACAACCCGGCGATCGAGTTCATGATGCACATGATGCTCGGAGGGTTCGCCGCCCGCACCATGATCGACGAGCTGCCGCCGACGCAGTCCTTCCTGATGTCGTACATCGACGCCGTGGTCCTCCCCGCCCTCGGCGTTCCCACCGACTGACCTCTCCCCAGCAAGCCCACCTTCTGACGTCACCGCTCACGTCGTCGGGCTGACCACCCCTGCCCTGATCAACCCCACGACCTGACCGGGAGTACGCCTCCGTGGCCACATTCCTGTACAAACTGGGCCGTCTCGCCTTCCGGCGACGGCACTTCGTCGCCCTCATATGGGTGGCGCTGCTGACCCTCGCCGGGGTCGGTGCCGCCTCCGCGCCGCCTGCCGGCAGCACCTCCTTCTCCATCCCCGGCACCGAGGCGCAGAAGGCTTTCGACCTCCTCGAACAGCGCTTCCCCGGGATGAGCGCCGACGGCGCCACCGCACGCGTCGTCTTCAAGGCGCCGGCCGGCGAGAAGATGACCGACACGCTCAACAAGGCGGCCGTCGAGAAGACCGTCAAGGAACTGGGCAGCGGTCCCGAGGTCGTCTCCGTCGCCGACCCGTACACCGGGCACGCCGTCAGCCGGAACGGCTCGATCGCCTACGCCTCGGTGAAGTACAAGGTCTCCGGGATGGAGCTCAAGGACTCCTCCAAGAACGACCTGAAGGAGGCCGCGCAGCACGCACGCGACGCCGGGCTGACCGTCGAGGTCGGCGGTGACGCGCTCACCGCGACCCCGGAGACCGGCTCCAGCGAGGTCATCGGCATCGCGATCGCCGCCGTCGTCCTCGTCATCACCTTCGGCTCGCTGCTCGCGGCCGGATTCCCGCTGCTGACCGCGCTCATCGGCGTCGGCATCGGCGTCTCCACGATCACCGCGCTCGCCAGCGCCCTGGACCTGGGCTCCACGACCTCCACCCTGGCCTCGATGATCGGCCTGGCCGTCGGCATCGACTACGCCCTGTTCATCGTCTCCCGCTACCGCGCCGAACTGGCCGAGGGCCGCGAGCGCGAGGAAGCGGCCGGACGCGCCGTCGGCACGGCGGGCTCGGCGGTGGTCTTCGCGGGCCTGACCGTCGTCATCGCCCTGGTCGGCCTGTCGGTCGTCAACATCCCGATGCTGACCAAGATGGGCATCGCGGCCGCCGGCACGGTCGCCATCGCCGTCCTCATCGCGCTGACGATGATCCCGGCGCTGCTCGGCTACGCCGGCCGCAGGGTCAAGCCCGCCGGCGAGAAGAGCAGGCTGCTCGGCGGCGGCCGTACGCCCAAGAACCCGGGCCGCCCCAACATGGGCACCCGCTGGGCGAGCTTCGTCGTACGCCGCCCGGTCGCCGTCCTCCTCCTCGGTGTGATCGGCCTCGGCGCGGCGGCGGTCCCGGCCGCCTCCCTCGAACTCGGTCTGCCGGACGACGGCTCCCAGCCGACCTCCACCACCCAGCGGCGCGCCTACGACCTGCTCTCCGAGGGCTTCGGGCCGGGCTTCAACGGCCCCCTGATGGTCGTCGTCGACGCCAAGGGCAGCCATGACGCGAAGGCCGCCTTCACCAAGGTCGGCGACGAGATCAGGGGCCTGAAGGACGTCGTCACGGTCACCCCGGCGGTGCCCAACAGGGCCGGCGACACCGCGACCATCACGGTCGTCCCCGGGTCCAAGCCGTCCTCCAAGACGACCGAGGACCTGGTCCACGCGATCCGCGGCAAGGGGGCGGAGGTCGCGCAGCAGACCGACTCCAAGATCCTGGTCACCGGCTCGACGGCGATGAACATCGACGTCTCGCAGAAGCTGAACGACGCGCTGCTGCCGTACCTGGCCCTGGTCGTGGGCCTCGCCTTCCTCCTGCTGATCGTGGTCTTCCGCTCCGTCCTCGTCCCGCTGAAGGCGGCCCTCGGCTTCCTGCTCAGCGTGACGGCGGCGCTCGGCGCCGTGGTCGCGGTCTTCCAGTGGGGCTGGCTGTCCGGCCTGTTCGACGTCTCCGAGACCGGCCCGGTCATGTCGATGATGCCGATCTTCATGGTGGGCGTCGTCTTCGGCCTCGCCATGGACTACGAGGTCTTCCTCGTGACCCGGATGCGGGAGGCGTACGTCCACGGCGAGAAGCCGACCCAGGCCGTGGTCACCGGGTTCCGGCACGGGGCGCGGGTCGTGACCGCCGCCGCGGTCATCATGATGGCCGTCTTCTCCGGCTTCATCGGCTCCAGCGAGTCGATGATCAAGATGATCGGCTTCGGCCTCGCGATCGCCGTCTTCTTCGACGCGTTCATCGTCCGCATGGCGATCGTCCCGGCGGTGCTCGCCCTGCTCGGCAAGCGGGCCTGGTGGCTGCCCAGGTGGCTGGACCGCGCCCTGCCGAACGTCGACGTCGAGGGCGAGGGCCTGCGCACGCAGTCCACCGCGAACGGCAAGGACACGGACCCGGACGGGGAACGGGAGTTGGTACGCGCGTGACGTACCGCGTCTAGCCCGTATCGGCCCCGGCCGATACGACCAGCCGGTGAGGGTGCCCGTGGGGACGGGGCTGCACCCTCACCGGCTGCTTTGCCTGAGGCGGAAGGCCGGGCACGTGTCCGGGTCGCCGTCCTCGTAGAGGCAGGCGTGCTTGTCGTCCAGGGCGATGGACAGTTCGTCGAGGGTGTATCCCTGCAGGAAGAGTTCCGGTTCGGTGAGGAGAGGTGGATCCGCGCGAACCTGTCGGATCCGTTGGCTCCCGTCACGGCCCAGGTACCGGACCCGTCGAACGTGTCGCCGAGTTCGCTCTTGTACCAGTCTCCGGTCGGCCGGTGGCGGACGGTGACCGTGCCGCCGCCCGGTTCGCTGTCCGAGGCCCTGAGGGTGATCGTCATGCCCTTGGCACGGCCCTCTCCCGTGTACGTGCCGGCCGGCTCTCCGGAGGCGGCGGAGGCCGCCTGCTCGCCCGGGCAGGCTTCGACGGCGGTGGACGCGGAGGCACAGCCGGCCAGGGGGGTCAGCAGCGCCGGCACGGTGGCGGGAAATCACAAAGCCGGTGGACGATCACATCCGGAGCGATGCCGTAGCGTGCCCCGCATGACGACGACCGCCGCTGACACCGGGGAGTCCGGTGCCCACCCCCGGTTCGCCGAAGCGTTGCGTGCGCGCGGGCCGGCGGACGTCCTCGCGCGCACCCGGCGGTTCCCGGAAGCCACCCGGACCGCCGCCGAGGCCGCCGCCGCGATCGGGTGCGGGCTGAGCCGGATCTGCAAGTCGCTGATCTTCGCCGCCGACGGTGTCCCGGTGCTCGTCCTGATGGACGGCGCCTCGCGCGTGGACGTGGAGCGCGTGCGCGCGGAACTGGGTGCGGGCAAGGTCACCCGGGCCGACGCCGGGGTCGTGCGCGAGACCACCGGGTACTCCATCGGCGGCGTCCCGCCCTTCGGACACCGCACGCGCACGCGTGTCCTCGCCGACCGCTCGCTGCTCGCGCACGACGAGGTGTGGGCGGCGGCCGGCACACCGCACACCGTCTTCCCGATCGAGCCGGCGGCGCTGGTGGCACACGCCGGCGCGACCGTGGTGGACGTGCGCGAGCAGACCGCGTGACACCGCTCGGCCTTCAGTTGGCGGTGAGAGTCTCGGTGACGCGCGTCAGAGTGGCCGGGGCGGTGCTGGACAGGTTGGTGAACAGGTTGGCCGTGACCGACCCTCCTGCGGAGACGGTCCACAGGTCGGGTGTGCCGTCGCTGTTGGCGTCGGCGGCCTGCAGGGTCAGTGCGGTACCGGTGTTCCACCCGGTGGCGACCGGGTAGGCGGTGTAGCTGAGGTTGCCGGTGTTGGGGTCGGCGGCCAGGTTCTTCCACAGGTCGAGTTCGCCGGTGGACTTCTTCCACAGGAACATCGCGGTGCTGCTTCCGCCGCCCGTGGTGGGCAACTGCATGGTGGTGACGGTCCAGTTGTTCCAGTCCGCGGTCCCGTCGGGTGTGTTGACGTTGAGCGCGACGGGGAATTGGTAGACGCCGGCGCCGGCGCCGCTCGGGTAGAGAGTGAGGGCGTAACCGTTGACGCTGTCACCGGAGACGCCGATGAGGTCGGGGATCCCGGTGTTGCCGCCGGAGGTGTCTCCGGCGTTGGAGAGCTGGACGGGGTTGTCACCGTTGATGTCCTGGAACGCACCGGCCGGGATGCTGACCGTGTTCCCGCTGACCGGGTGGAGCGGCGAGCCGTCTCCGTTGCCCTTGATGATCACGCCGCCGCCCGCGTCGTTGCCACCGGGGTAGTAGACCAGCACGTCCTGTTCGGTGCCGCCGGTGAAGCGTCCGGCGACGACCGCCGAGCCGTCGAAGTCCGAGGGCGAGCCGTTGGCGTTGAAGCCGTTGCCGTTGACGCCGATGTCGGTCGGTGAGGTACCGACGTGCCCATCACCCGTACCGGGGGCCAGCCACAGACCCGAGGGAAGCCCGTTCTGGGCGCCGACGGTGAGCAGGTCGGGGATGTTGTCGCCGGTCAGGTCGCCGTCGGCCTGATCGGTCGTCGGCGCGGTGGAGTTGAAGGCGATGGTCGCCGTCCCGCCGAAGTTGCCTCCAGCGGACAGGCTGGTGACCGACAGGGTGTTGGTGCGGCTGGTCGGGGTGACCGTGATGGTGGCGTTGCCGGAGGCGTCAGCCGTCACGGTGGCCGGGGCACCTGTGTCGAGCTGATATTGGTAGCTGCTCGGTACGGTCCCACCACTGGGCGCGGTGACGGCGATGCGCAACGGCTCTCCGACGGTGGACGCCCCCGGCTGGGCGATCACGGGCGTACCGGGGCGCGTCGGGTCGAACGAGAAGTGGCAGACGGTCGACCAGTCGCCGGTGCGGTGGAAGTCGGTGGCCCGGACCTTCCAGTCGAACTCGGTGAGGGAACCTGCTGCCGCCGACTCCAGGGTGGCCTTCGGGATGACGTAGACGGCGGTGTCACCGGATTGCATGGTCAGCTTCGCCGGGTCCGACTCGGCGAGAGCGTCGCCGGATTCGCTGCCGTGCGGCGTCAGGCGGAAATCGGCGCCCAGGGTGCCGCCGTCGGGGTCCGAGACCTTCGCGTACAGGGTGACGTCGCCGTCGCCCACGAGGGTGTCGCCTTGGCAGGAGGTGGCCGGGGAGGTGCTCAAGTCGGCCGGAGCCGACGGCGGATTGTCCTGCGGCGCGGCCGACGCCGCGGTCGGCTGGACGATCCCCGCCGCCGCTATCAGCAAGCCGAGCGCCGCCGTCGCCGTGACGGCACGTCCGGGGCGGGGTCTGTTCGAGGAGGACGAGTCCACGAGGTCGTCGCCTTTCCGAGGGGGCCGGATGGCCCCGAGTGGAGTCAAGTTACGACATGGATCAAGGAGGTTCGCAGGGGCCCCGGCGGACTCCGTCCCGGTCACGTCGGCAGCCCCGCGCCGATGCGGGGCTGCCGACGGCGGGGATGATCGGGCTGATGCCGTACGCCGGGTAGGACGCACGCGTGCGTGCGTCCGTCGGCGCCGTGAAGAATGGCCGGGGACCAGGAGAGCGCAGCCGGACGACGACAGGGAGCCGTCAATGAGTGACAAGCCGACCGTGAGCGTGCTGGGCACCGGCATCATGGGGGCCGCCATGGCCCGCAATCTGTGCCGGGCAGGGCTGGACGTGCGGGTCTGGAACCGGACGCGCGAGAAAGCCGAGCCGCTCGCCGCCGACGGTGCCCGCGTCGCCGCCACGCCCGCCGAGGCCGTCGAGGGCTCCGACGTCGTCCTGACGATGCTCTACGACGGCCGGACGGTCCTGGACACCCTGCGCGAGGCCTCCCCGGCGCTGCGCCCCGGCACGGTGTGGGCGCAGTGCACCACCGCCGGGACCGAACTGGTCGGCGACCTGGCCGCGTTCGCCCACGAGCACGGGCTGGTCTTCTACGACGCGCCCGTCCTCGGCACCCGCCAGCCCGCCGAGGCCGGTCAGCTGACCGTGCTGGCCGCCGGGCCGCAGGAGGGACGGGCCACCCTCGCGCCGGTCTTCGACGCGGTCGGCGCGAAGACCGTGTGGACCGGGGACGACGGTTCCTCGGGCAGCGCCAGCCGGCTGAAGCTGGTGGCCAACAGCTGGGTCCTCGCCGCCACGGCCGCGACCGGTGAGGTGCTCGCCCTCGCCCGGGCCCTCGGCGTGGATCCGCAGGGCTTCTTCGACCTCATCGAGGGCGGCCCGCTCGACATGGGCTATCTGCGCGCCAAGGCCGCGCTGGTGCTCGACGGCAAGCTGTCACCGGCGTCGTTCGCCGTGACCACGGCCGAGAAGGACGCCCGGCTGATCGTGCAGGCCGCCGAGCGCGGCGGCGTACGCCTCGACGTCGCCGCCGCGGCCGCCGAGCGGTTCGCCCGCGCCGCCGCCCAGGGCCACGCCGACGAGGACATGGCCGCCGCGTACTTCGCCAGCTTCGACGAGAAGGGCGTGCAGCCGCCGACATGACGGCCAGGGTGCCAGGGCGCACCCTGGAAGCAGCGGTCTTCGGAGGTGGTCGTCATGTTGCAAACCGCTGTCGGATGGCATGTCGAGATGGAGTTCGTGGAGGACGACCTGCACACGCGCGCGGTGGCCATGGTGCGCTTGCCCGACGGCTCGGAGATGCGCGCGCACGGCCGGGCCAGCAGGCACAGCGTCGACTCCAACCAGCCCAGGGTCGGTGAGGAGATCGCGGGCGCGCGCGCCCTCAACGAACTGGCCATGCAACTGCTCACCAAGGCCCACGGAGAGATCGACGCGGCGTCCGGACGGACCTCGCACCCGATCAACGTGTGACACCGGTTGCCGCCGGGCGAGCCCGCCGGCGCGCGTTACGCGAGCGCCGTGCGTAGCGCCCGGACCAGCGCCTGCGCCCTCGGGTCCGCCGTCACGCTCTTGCGGAAGCCGTTGGTGACGTAGCCGAAGGAGACGCCGGTATCCGGGTCGGCGAACGCGAGGGCGCCGCCGCGGCCCGGGTGGCCGAAGGAACCGGGGGTGAGGAGCGGGGACGCGCTGCCGTGCAGCATGTAGCCGAGGCCGAACCGGGTGCCCACCACCAGGACCCGGTCCGGTCCGGCGGACTGCTCGGCGCGGGCCAGTTCCGTCGTCTCCGGGGTGAACAGGCGCGTGCCGCCGTCCACGTCGCCGATGAGGGACGCGTAGACGCGGGCCAGTCCGTCGGCGGTGGCGATGCCGTTGGAGGCGGGCAGGGCGGCCGCGCGGTAGGCGGGGTCGTTCTCGTCGGGGAGCGGGGTGATGGCGGCGAACGCCCGCCGGGTCAGCGAGTCCGGATCGGCGTAGGCCTCGGCCACCGCACGCTTGGGGCGCGTCTTCAGCGTGCCCGCGTTCTCCGGCGCCCCGACCGGCCCGACGCGGCCCACGCGCGCGTGCTCCGACTGCGGCAGCCCGAGCCAGAGATCCGCGCCGACGGGTCCGGCGATCTCGTCCGCGATCCAGTCGCCGGCCGGGCGGCCGGTGACCCGCCGGATCAGCTCGCCGGTGAGCCAGCTGTAGGTCTGGGCGTGGTAGCCGTGGTCCGTGCCCGGCTCCCAGACCGGCGTCTGCGCGGCGACCGCGGCGGCGCCCAGGTCGGGGTCGGCGGCCTCGGCCGGGGTCAGCGGGCGGTCCAGCGCCGGTATGCCCGCGCGGTGGGCCAGCAGATGCCGGACCAGGGTGTGTTCCTTGCCGGCCGCCTTGTACTCGGGCCAGTACGTGCCTACCGGGGCGTCCAGGTCCAGTTCGCCGCGCTGGTGCAGGAGCAGCAGCGCGGCGGCGGCGACGCCCTTGGTCGCCGAGCGCACGATCTGCGCCGTGCCGCGCTCCCAGGCAGGCCCGTCGGCCGTACCGTCGACGTCCTTCGCGCCGGCCCACAGATCGACGACCTTGTGCCCGTCGCGGTACACGGCCACCGCCGCGCCGCGCTCCCCGAGCAGCGCGAAGTTCGCGGCGAACGCCTCCTCGACCGGCTCGAAGCCCTCGGCCACTGCGCCGTGCACGTCCACGTCCGCCGTCCTTTCCCGTACGGTCCCATCGCCTGCGACAGTGCGTGCAACGTCGCCCGTGCGCCTGCGATTCCTCGGCGGGATCAGCCCAGCAGAATCGTTACGTCGATGTTGCCGCGTGTCGCGTTGGAGTACGGGCAGACCTCGTGCGCCGCGTCGACCAGCTGGGCCGCCAGGCCGGCGTCCAGGACCGGCAGGGAGACGCTGAGGGCTACGGCGAGGCCGTAGCCGCGCTGCTTGTTCGGGCCGATGCCGACCTTCGCGGCCACCGTGGAGCCGGTCAGGTCGTAGCCCGCGCGGTTGCCGACCAGGATCAGCGCGTTGTGGAAGCAGGAGCTGTAACCGGCCGCGAACAGCTGCTCAGGGTTGGTGCCGTTGCCGTCGCCGCCCAGCTGCGGGGGCATCGCGACCTTCAGCGCGAGCCGGCCGTCCTGGCTGGTGACATGGCCGTCCCGGCCGCCGTGGGCGGTGGCTTCGGCGACGTACATGATCTTCGTCGGACGCGTGTCGACGGCGGAGTCCTCAGTCATGGCCGGCCTTCCCCGGAATGCGTGGCGCACAGATACATCGTGCACAAGGTACTGGCCGGTATGTCGGTGCGTGCCGCCAGGGTGGGCGATCGCGGGTAGGGCGAGCTCAGTACGCCCGGTGCCGGCCGGCCGCCGTCGCCGCGCGCTCGGCGAGGTCCCGCAGCTCCGCGCGCAACCGCGCGACGTCCTCGGCGGCGAGCCCCGTCGTGGTGAGGAGCGCGCCGGGTATGCGCGCCGCACGCTCCCTGAGTTCTTCCCCGCGCCCGGTGCACGCGACGAGCACCGAGCGTTCGTCGTCCGCCGCGCGCTCCCTGCGCACCAGCCCCGCCGCCTCCAGCCGCTTCAGCAACGGCGAGACGGTCCCGTAGTCCAGCCGCAGGGCGCTCGCCAGTTCCTTCACGCTGGTCTCGCCGTGCTCCCAGAGCACCAGCAGCACCAGGTACTGGGGGTAGGTGAGCCCGAGGTCGTCCAGAAGCGGACGGTATGCGGCGGTCACGGCGCGCTGTGCGGCGTACAGCGCGAAGCAGAGCTGGTCGTCCAGCAGCAGCGACCCGGCGGCCCCTTTGCCGGCTCGGTCGTCTTGAGGCGTCACGCACCCCATTCTCGCGGACGCCTGACGCGCCGGGCGGCGCGCATCTCGGCGAGCATCAGGCCTCCAGAGGGGGCAAAACGGAAAATATGGCACATTAGAGAGAAAGCGGATTCGGGGCTTCCGCGAAGGTGACTCAGGGTGAGAGGGCAGTCCGATGTCTGTGGTCGAACAGTACGCGCGCGTCCACATCGTCACGGAAGAGGACGAGGAGGATCCGGGGGCCGTACCGGTGCTGCTGCGGTACGACCCCGACAGTGATCCACGCTCCGTGCGGATCGACCTGCCCGGTACCCACGAGTGGACCTTCTCCCGCTCCCTGCTGGAGCAGGGGCTGCGGAGCCCGGCCGAGAGCGGCGACGTACGTGTGTGGCCGTGCGGCCGTGTGCAGGCCGTCGTGGAGTTCCATTCCGACAACGGTGTCGAGGTCGTCCAGTTCGAGTCGAAGGCGCTGCTCAGGTTCCTGCGGCGCACCTACACCGCGGAACCCGTACGGACCTGATCAGCCGCCCGTCTTCAGCAGCGCCGCCACGATCGGCCCGGCCGTGTCGCCGCCGTGGCCGCCCGCCTGGACCACGCCCGCCGCGGCGAGGTCGCCCTCGTAGGCCGTGAACCAGCCGTTCGGCTTCTTCTGGCCGTCGACCTCGGCGGAGCCCGTCTTGGCGCCGTAGTCCCCGCTCATGCCCGCCATCGCCTTGGCCGCCGTACCGTAGTCCGCCGTGAACTTCATGACGTCCTTCAGCTGGGACTGGGTCTTCGCCGACATCGTGCGCGCGGCCTTCGCCAGCGTGCGGTGGTCCACCGAGGGCGCGACCAGGTACGGCTGGTGGAAGGAGCCCGTCTCGACCGTCGCCGCCACGGACGCCATGTTCAGCGGGTTCATCCGCACCGCGCCCTGGCCGATCAGCGAGGCGCCCATCTGCGCGCCGCTCTGCACCGGCACGGAGCCGTCGAACGACGGGACGCCGATGGCCCAGTTGTCCATGCCGAGGCCGTAGACCTGCTGCGCCTCCTTCGTCAGGTCGTCGTTCGACAGCTTCGGCGCGAAGTCGATGAAGGCGTTGTTGCAGGAGGCCCCGAAGCTCTGCCGGAACGTGCCCTTCTTGATCTCGGAGTTGTCGTCGTTGTGGAACGTCCAGCCGGCGACCTTGTACGTCTTGGGGCAGGGATGCGAGGCGTCCGGGGTGATGAGGTTCTTCTCGAACAGCATCGTCGACGTCACGATCTTCATCGTGGAGCCGGGCGCGAGGGAGCCCTGGAAGCCGACGTTGAAGCCGTGCCCGCTGTTGGCGACCGCGAGGATCTCGCCCGTGGACGGCCGCACGACCACCACCGAGGCCTTCTGCTGCTTGTTCACCTGCTGCTCGGCGGCCGCCTGGAGCGTGGGGTTCAGCGTCGTGTGCACCGTGCCCGGCGTGCCCTGGCTCAGCGCGACGAGCGTCTTGTCGGACAGCTCGGCCTTCTGCGAGGCCTTGCCGCGCACCACGCGCAGCTCGATGCCCGCCTTGCCGCCCGCCGTCTTGCCGTACTTCGCGCGCAGCCCGTCCAGTACGGGGCCCAGGGACGGGTACTTGGCGGCCGTCAGCTCGCCGCCGTCGCGGTCCAGCGCCTTGACGGGCGGGGTGCCCGACGCGCCGGTGACCAGGGTGTCGCCGTCCTGGAGGTCCGGCTGGACGACGGAGGAGTGCCAGTCGACCAGCGGCTTTCCGTCGCTCACCCGGCGCACCACGGTGAGTGAACTGCCGTACGCCAGCGGCTTGCTGAGCTTGTCGTACGACACCGTCGCCTTGACGGAGAACGGCACCTTCGCGCCCGTGGCCGCGCCGGGGGTGAGGGTGACGCCCGTCAGACGGGCGTCCTTGGCGACGCCGGTGAGCAGGGCGGTGGCGGCCGAGGCGTCGTTCGTGGCGCCGGCCGCCTCGGCGGTCCTGCCCTGCTGCCAGGCCGTCAGGAAGGCGGTGGCGGCCGTGTGGACCTCGGCGGCGCTGAGCGGACCGGTCTTGACGGCCTTGTGGTCGGCCGAGGCGGACGTGCGCTCGTCGGCCGCCGCGCCGCCGTCCGCCACCGCGTAGACGGCGAATCCGGCACCGGCCGCGACCACGGCGATCATCCCGCCGAGTACCGCCGGCTTCGTCGTCCTCCGTCGCTCGGCGACGCGCCTTCTGTTGCCCACAGCCTCAGTTCCTCCGTGCGTTCCCCAGGGTCCCCGCCGCCCCTTCACTCTCCCCAACGACGGCAATCACCTTAAAGTCCCCACCTTTGAGGGTGACGTCAGTCGGCATTTCGTAGCACGGTTGCGACAATCGGCCCGGCGGCGTCAATGCCGTGCCCGCCGTCCTGGGCCATCGCGGCGGCGGCGACGTCGCCCCGGTATCCGGTGAACCAGCTGTTGGACCTCGTCTGTCCGTCGACCTCCGCCGAGCCGGTCTTGGCACCGATGTCACCGCCGAGCCCGGCCATGACGCCGGCCGCCGTGCCGCTGTGCGCGGTGCGGTTCATCATGGCGCGCAGCTGCTGGACCGTGCTCGGCGACAGCCCACGCGCGCGTGCCGGTTCGCGGCCGTCCACGGAGAGCGGCACGACGACCGGCTGGCGGAACGTTCCGGTCGCCGCGGTGGCCGTCACGGAAGCCATGTTCAGGGGGTTCATCTGGACCTGGCCCTGGCCGATCAGGCTGGCCGCGGTGTCCGGGCCGCCGGAGGCCGGGACCCGGCCGTCGAAGGAGGGCACGCCCACCTTCCAGTCGCCGCCGAGTCCGAAGCGCTGCTCGGCCTCCTGGGTGAGCGAGTCGACCTTCACCGAGTCGGCGAACTTCACGAACGCCGTGTTGCAGGACCGGGCGAAGCTCTCCGCGAGGGTGGCGTGCTCGTCCGGCGCGAGGCCCGTGAGGTTGTGGAAGGTCTGGCTCTGCCAGACGGCCGACGGCGGGCAGGGCGCCGGGCCGTTCGCCGTGGTCAGGCCGGTGTCGATGAGTGCCGCGGCGCTGATGATCTTCATCGTGGAGCCGGGCGCGAGCGTGCCGAGGAAGGCCGCGTCGAAGCCGTCCGCGCGATGGTTGGCGACGGCCAGCACCTCGCCCGTGCTCGGCTTGACCGCCACGACCGACGACTCGGCGTACTTCTGCACGGCCGTCTCGGCCGCCGCCTGGGCGCTCGCGCTGAGCGTCGTGCGCACCCGGCCCGGTCTGCCCTTGGCGAGCGTGAGGAGCGGGGTGTCGGCGTCGCTTCCCCCGTGCCGGATCGTCAGCTCCACGCCGGCCGCGCCGCCCGCCTTGTCGCCGTACCGCTCGCGCAACTGATCCAGGATCGGACCCAGGGACGGGTACTTCTCCTTCGTCAGCACCGCGCCGTCGCGGTCCACCGCCTCGATCGGCGGGGCGGCCGACTCGCCGGTGGTGAGCGTGTCCCCCTGGCGCAGCTGCGGATGGACGACCGACGGCCGCCAGTCGACGAGCGGGCGGTGCGAGGTCTCGCCGCGTACGACGGTCAGCGTGCTCCGGTAGGACAGCGGCCGGCTCTGCCCGCCGTAGGACACCGTCGCCTCGACCGTGAACGGTACGCGCGTGCCGGTCGCCGCGCCCGGCGTGACGTGCACCTTGCCGATGTGCGCGGCGCCGGCGTAGGCCGTCAGCAACTCCTGGGCGGCCTGCGGATAGTTCGTGTACGACGCCGCCGTCGCCGCGTCGCCCTTCTCCCAGGCGGCGAAGAAGCCCTTGACGGCCTCCGTGACCTCGGAGCCGCTGGGCGGGCCGGTCTGCACGCCCGCGTGGCCGTTCGTACCCCCGTCGCCGCTCAGTGCGGAGAGCACGTTGTAGGCGCCGTAGCCCGCACCGCCCAGCATGACCACGCACACGGTGCCGATGACGGCACCCTTCACCCCGTTGCGCATCGCGCGCATCCCCTTCCCCGTTCCCCGTGAACCGTCGAACTGCGTTGAACGCGTTCAAAACGGTTGCAGGGGGAACTGTATGCGCCTGTGGGGAAGTTGTGACCGGTGTTGTCGAAACCGTGATGTGGGCCGCGAAGTTCCGCGTTGTTCCGCCCGTCCGCACATGCTGAACTGGCTCCCCCAAATGGACGCCACAGAAAGGGCCGGCGCATGACCGCGGTGCTCAGCACAGGGTGGGACAGCGTACGGCAGCGGGCCAGGCTCAGCCCCCAAGTGGCCGGGGCCGGCGCACCGTTGGAGCGGCTGACCGTGTTCGGGCGGGCGGAGCTGCTCGGGCGGCTGCGCTGGGAAGTCATCCAGGGCGGCTCCCTGTTCCTGACCTATCCCCAACTGCTCGACGGCGCCGTCTTCGCCGTGCTGCGGCCCGCCGCGCTGCTGGACGAGTTGGCGATACGCGCGATCGGCGGTGGCGCGGTACTGCCGATCCGGGTGAACTCCCGGAACGCGGACCTGGCCGGACAGCTGATCGCGATGCTCTCGACCGGCTTCCTCTTCTCCTCCCTCCCGGTCCCCGACGAACAGTGCCTGTGGCTCCAGCGGGAGTTGGCCGCCCGCGCGGACGGCGAGGCCACGGCCGCGGCCCTCGCCGCGGAGGGGCCGGTCGGCATCGCGGACCGGCTGCTGGCGGCGACGGGCGTCCTCGACACGCCGCTGCGGCGGCGCACGGTCGCCCGGTGGGCCGACTGGCTGGAGGCCGCCGAGCGCGGTCTGATCGAGGTCAGCCCCCTGACACCGGCCGACTACGCCACCGCGTACGCGCAGCGTCCCGCCCCGCGCCCGGAGGAAATGGCCGGTGACGACGGCCGGGCGGTGCTCGCCGCCTGGACCGGCGGGGACTTCGACGTGAACGGCCTGCCCAACCGCAGCCGCCTGTACGAGAGCCTCGACCCCCTGCTGCACTCCGCCGACCCCGCGACCCGGACGGACGCACAGACACTGCGCGAGGCCTTCGACGAGACGTACTACCGGGCCATCGCGGCGAGCGAGGGCTGCATGCTGGGGCTGCCCTCGCCACGCCGCGGCGTCCGGCGCCGCGAGGCGGCCACGCTCGTGGAGCAGACACCGGTCGTGACCTTTCCGACCCGGTTCGAACTGCGCCTCGGCCTGATGAGCGGCGAGCAGTGGCAGCGGTACACGGACGACGCGGCCGACGCCCTCGACCATTGGTGGCACCGGCGCGACCTCGCCGCACTCCAGGAGGTGGGCGACCTGCTCGCGGAGCGTACGAAGGAGCCGCCGGCCGGCGCCGTGGACGCGGTGCCGGTGACCCGGCTCCAGCGGATGGCCCAGGGCGCACGTGGCGTCACCGCCCAGATGGCCGCGGGCGGCGGAATGAGCCTGGCGACCAGTCTGCTCGGCCAGGGGACGCCCGGGGTGTTCGCGGCCGGCGCGGGTGGCGCGCTCGCGCCGGTGGTCGTCGCGGCCGTGGCGGCCGGGGTGACCCGCCTGACCGACTTCCGCGGGCGGTACGACGTGATAGAGCTTCCAGGGATCCTGGGGAGGACGGCCTGATGGACATCGAGGCACCGCGCACACACAGCCACCAGGCCTACACCGATGCCGACGGCGGCCGATGGTGCGAGGTCTACCTCGACACCTACCGCCTGCCCTCCGGCGCCGAGACCGTCCGGCACCGCGTCCGTGTCGGCGGCGGCCGCACAGGAGTCGTGGTGCTGGCCCGACGGGGTGAGGACATCCTGCTGGTACGCCAGTGGCGACCGACGACCGGCCGGTGGGCCTGGGAACTTCCGCGCGGCTTCGGCGAGACCGATCCCCTCTCGGACGCCCTGCGCGAACTCGTCGAGGAGACAGGGCTGGTCGGCTCCGCGGCGGCCGCGGTGGCGTACCTGGACGTCGACTCCGGCCTGCTGGAGAGCGAGGTCGCCGTCGTCGAGGTCTCGGTCCGGGGCGACGCACCGCTGCGCCCCGGCGCGGTCGGCGACGGCGAGATCGCCGCAGCGCGCTGGTGGAGCCCGCAGGAGATCGCCCAGGCGATCCGCGCGGGAGAACTGCGGGACGGCTTCACACTCGCCGCACTGGGAGCGTCCAGCGCGGTCCGCGACTAGACCCACGTGTCCAGCCACATCCGCGCCCGCCACTGGTCTATGGGGATCGCGGTGCCGGTGTAGAGCGGCCAGAAGTAGATGAAGTTCCAGATGATCAGCAGCACCAGCACTCCCGCCGCGGAGGCGCCGATCACGCGGCGGGTGTCGGAGGAGCCCGGGGGGCCGATGATCGCGCCGAGCAGCATCGCGACCGCCAGACACAGGAACGGCAGGAAGACGACCGCGTAGAAGAGGAAGATCGTCCGCTCCTGGTACATGAACCAGGGCAGCCAGCCGGCCGCGATGCCGCAGGCGATGGCGCCGGCCCGCCAGTCGCGGCGGAACGCCCAGCGCCACAGCACGTAGAGGATCGCGAAACAGGCCGCCCACCACAGCAGTGGCGTGCCGATCGCCAGCACCTCGCGTGCGCACTTCTGGCCCGCGTCCGCCGGGCAGCCGTCCGCGCCGGGGTTCGGGGACTCGTAGAAGTACGACACCGGGCGGCCCAGCACGATCCAGCTCCAGGGGTTGGACTGGTAGGTGTGCGGGGAGGTCAGCCCGACGTGGAACTCGTACACCTCGTGCTCGTAGTGCCACAGGCTGCGCAGCCAGTCCGGCAGGAACGTCCAGCTGCCGCCCTTGCCGTCGGTGGCCGCCCAGTTGCGGAAGTAGCCGCCGGTGCCGTCGGACGGGGAGAGGATCCAGCCGAGCCAGGACATCAGGTAGACGGCGATCGCCACCGGAACGGTCGCGACGAAGGCGAGGCCGGTGTCGTACTTGAGAGCTGCGGCATACGGGCGATCGGCACCGGCCGTCCTCCGGGCGCCGACGTCCCACAGGACGGCCATCACACAGAACGCGGCCAGGATGTACAGGCCGTTCCACTTGGTGCCGATGGCCAGGCCCAGCATCAGTCCGGTCGCCCAGCGCCAGGGGCGCAGGCCGAAGCGGAACGTGTCGGCCACGCGCGCGTCCGGGCGGACCCGGCCGTCGCCGTCCACGGGCAGGGCCGCGGCCAGCCGCGCGCGTGACCGGTCCCGGTCGAGGAGCAGGCAGCCGAACGCGGCCACCACGAAGAACATCAGCACGCCGTCCAGCAGCGACGTCCGGCTCATCACGAAGTGCAGCCCGTCCACCGCCATCAGCGCGCCCGCGAGGCAGCCGAGGAACGTCGAGCGGAAGATCCGGCGCCCGATCCGGCACAGCAGCAGCACGCTCAGCGTGCCGAGCAGCGCGGTCATGAACCGCCAGCCGAACGGGTTGAACCCGAAGAGCAGCTCGCCCAGCCCGATGACGTACTTGCCGACCGGCGGGTGCACGACGTACGACGCGTCCGTCGGGATCGCGAGATGGCCGTGCGTCTGCAGGACCAGGTCGTTCGCGTTCTTGTCCCAGTTGACCTCGAAACCGCGGTGGACCAGCGCCCACGCGTCCTTGGCGTAGTACGTCTCGTCGAATATCACCGCGCGCGGGCTGCCCAGGTTCCAGAACCGCATCAGGCCCGCCACCAGCGTCACCAGCAGCGGCCCGAGCCAGGCCGACCAACGGGTGATCCGCCCGGCGAGGACCGGTGGCACGCCGAGCGCCTGCCACAGCCGCGGGCTCGGCTCGGCGTACGGGGGCACCAGACGGTCGCGCACGTCGCCCGACGGCGCGTCCTTGGCCGGTACGTACCCGAATCGGCGCAGCCGCTGCTGCCACGCCGGCCGCCGGTCGTGCGGCGACTGGCCTTGCCGGAGGTCCATGGAGGACGCGGTACTGGTCACCGCGCCATCGTAGGGAACCGTTCTGTGGGAGTCCCGTGCATGGGCGGTACCGGACCGGACGCGGCTGGCTTCCCGGGCCGGGTTGTCGGTGGTTCCTGGGAGGATGGGGGTGTGACTGGAACCCTTGTCCTCGCAGGTACCCCCATCGGCGACATCGCGGACGCGCCGCCCCGGCTCGCCGAGGAGCTGGCAGGCGCCGACGTGGTCGCCGCCGAGGACACCCGGCGGCTGCGCCGGCTCACCCAGGCGCTCGGCGTCACGCCGAAGGGGCGCGTGGTGTCGTACTTCGAGGGCAACGAGTCCGCCCGCACCCCGGAGCTGGTCGAGGAGCTGCTCGGCGGCGCGCGCGTGCTGCTCGTGACGGACGCCGGGATGCCGTCCGTCTCCGACCCGGGCTACCGGCTCGTCGCGGCGGCCGTCGAGAAGGACATCAAGGTCACCGCCGTGCCCGGCCCGTCCGCCGTGCTCACCGCGCTCGCCCTGTCCGGGCTGCCCGTCGACCGGTTCTGCTTCGAGGGCTTCCTGCCGCGCAAGGCGGGCGAGCGGCTGTCCCGGCTGCGGGAGGTCGCGGACGAGCGCCGCACCCTCGTGTACTTCGAGGCCCCGCACCGGCTCGACGACACCCTCGCCGCCATGGCCGAGGTCTTCGGCACGGAGCGGCGGGCCGCCGTCTGCCGCGAGCTGACCAAGACGTACGAGGAGGTACGGCGCGGTCCGCTGGGCGAGCTGGCGGAGTGGGCCGCGCAGGGTGTGCGCGGGGAGATCACCGTCGTGGTCGAGGGGGCGCCCGAGGCCGGGCCCGAGGAGCTCGACGCGGAGGAGCTGGTGCGGCGCGTGCGGGTGCGGGAGGAGGCCGGGGAGCGGCGCAAGGAGGCGATCGCGGCGGTGGCGGTGGCGGCGGGGCTGCCGAAGAGGGTCGTTTTCGACGCCGTGGTGGCGGCCAAGCGCTCCGCCGGGTGAGGCGTTCGCGAACGTGCCCCACCTGCGGGAAAACCCCCTCTGAGCAGGGGTGTTCTCGGGTGAGCGAGTGGGCCATGGGACGGCAAAAGGCTGTCGCCGATGGCAAAGCGAAAAGGGACCGGACGGGGCGTATTCGGCAAGGAAGCGCCAAATCGCCTCCAACACTCGACAGGCCGGATGCATTCGGCTCCGCGGAAGCGTCCACTGGTCGAAGGGACGCACACGGGTCCCTCGTCCAGCGGACCAGAGGAGCTGGCATGAGCGAGATCGCAGGGCAGACCGGCCTCCGCGGTACGGCCACAGCCGTTGTTCACGAGTCGTATTCGTTCGCCTGCATGCGCTGCGGGCACGGCTGGGAGCAGTCGTACGAGATAGAGCACCACAAGGATGCCGAAGGGCAGGAGTTCGTGCTGTACGTGGCCGACGGCCGGGTCGTGCCGTCGCCGCTGAGCAGGCCCAGCTGCCTCAACTGCGACGGCCATGTCGTGCGGATCATGCGCGCCGGGCAGGTCTCCTCGGTGCGCGGCACCGCGGAGCGCGGGCACAGCGTGCCGCAGGCGGGCCCGGTCGAGACGCCCGCGGTGCCCTCCGGGGCCGTGACGCCCGAGGTGCCCAGGGCGCCGCACCACTGGCATCTGTCGGATCTCCTGCACCCGTTCCAGCGCAAGGCGGGCTGAGCGGGCGCCGGCGGCCGACGGCATGCCCCTTTCGTAGGATCGGGGCATGCCTTCGAACGCCGGCCAGAGCACCAAGGACGACAAGAGCGGCGCACCGCCGCTGCCGCCACCCCTCGCGGTGCCCGTCGCCGACTCCCACACCCACCTCGACATGCAGTCGGGCACGGTCGAGGAGGGCCTCGCGAAGGCCGCGTCGGTGGGGGTGACGACCGTCGTCCAGGTCGGCTGCGACATCAAGGGCTCGCGGTGGGCCGCCGAGACCGCGGCCGCCCACGACAGCGTGCACGCCACTGTCGCCCTGCACCCCAACGAGGCCCCGCGCATCGTGCACGGCGACCCCGATGGCTGGTCGCGCCAGGGCGCCCGCGAGCCGGGCGGAGACGCGGCACTGGACGAGGCCCTCGCCGAGATCGACCGGCTGGCCGGGCTGCTCCAGGTCAAGGGCGTCGGCGAGACGGGGCTGGACCACTTCCGCACCGGCCCCGAGGGCAAGGCCGCCCAGGAGCGCTCCTTCCGCGCCCACATCGAGATCGCCAAGCGGCACGGCAAGGCGCTCGTCATCCACGACCGCGACGCGCACGCCGACGTCCTGCGCGTCCTGAAGGAGGAGGGCGCCCCCGAGCGCACCGTCTTCCACTGCTACTCCGGCGACGCCGAGATGGCGGAGATCTGCGCGCGCGAGGGCTACTTCATGTCCTTCGCCGGCAACGTCACCTTCAAGAACGCCCAGAACCTGCGGGACGCCCTCGCCGTCGCCCCGCTGGAACTGGTCCTCGTGGAGACCGACGCGCCCTTCCTGACCCCGGCGCCGTACCGGGGCAGGCCCAACGCTCCGTATCTGATCCCGGTCACCGTGCGTGCCATGGCCGCCGTGCGCGGCATCGGCGAGGACGCGCTGGCCACGGCCCTGGCCGCGAACACCGCCCGCGCCTTCGGCTACTGAGCGCACACGGCACACGCGCGCGTACGGGCAACAGTACGTAGTCGCGTCGCTTTGGAGAGTGACGAACCCTCCGCTAGGTTCTGGGGGCCCGATCCGGACCCCTCTGGCACCTCTGGAGCGTGTCGGTGTGAGCAAGTCGCAGTACGAGGCGTTCGAGCAGTACGAGCCGTACGGCCCTGACGCCGCCGCCTCGCCGTACGGCCCCGGCAGGGTCTCCGCCCTGGTGTACGGCCGCGGTGCGTCCGTGCACCACGCGGAGACCCTGTCGTACGGGCCGTACGAGGACACCTACCGGCCCGCCTACGAGGCCCAGGCGTACTACGTCACCGAGCCGGTGCTGCCCCGGCAGGGCGGCGGCGCGGGCTGGGACGCGGGCAGGGACACGGGCAGGGACACGGGTGGTGCGCGCGCCGGGAGTGCGCTGGAGGAAGAGGCGCACACGACGGAGTACGGCACCGAGACGCCCGCCGGAGCGCGCGGGCGCGCCGCGCGCCGACGCAGGGGGCGCGGCACAGCGCGCCCGGAGTCCACCGCGCGCCGTCTGCTGCCGCAGGCGCTGGTCGTGGCCTTCCTGGCCGGCGGCACCACCGCGTTCATCGCCAAGGACAAGGCGGTCGAGCTGACCGTCGACGGCAAGCCGCGCACCCTGCACACCTTCGCCGACGACGTGCGCGAGCTGCTGGAGGACCAGGGGGTACACGTGGGGGCGCACGACATGATCGCGCCCGGCCCCGACGCGGTGCTCGCCAGCGGTGACGCCATCGCCGTGCGCTACGGGCGCCCCGTCCGGCTCACGCTGGACGGCGAACAGCGCGAGGTGTGGACGACGGCGCACACCGTCGCGGGAGCGTTGGCGGAGCTCGGCGTGCGCGCCGAGGGCGCGTATCTGTCCACCTCGCGCGCCCAGCCCATCGGACGCACCGGGCTCGCGCTCGACGTGCGCACCGAGCGCGCCGTCACGGTCATGGCCGACGGCCAGGCCCGCACCATCCGCACCAACGCGGCCACCGTCGGACAGGCGGTCGAGGAGGCCGGGGTCACCCTGAACGGCCAGGACACCACCTCCGTCCCGCTGGACAGCTTCCCGCGCGACGGACAGACGATCACCGTGCTGCGGGTCAGCGGCGTCCGGGAGATCCGCGAGGAACAGCTCCCGTTCGCGACCGAGCGGACCGAGGACCCCACCCTCTTCCAGGGCACCGAGGTCGTCACCCAGCCCGGCCGGCCCGGACTGCGGCGCGACGTCTACCTGCTGCGCACCGTCAACGGGGTGCAGGAGAAGCCGCGCCTGGAGACCACCGAGGTGGTCCGCAAGCCACGCCCGCAGATCGTGAAGGTGGGCACGAAGAAACCGCCCGCCTCGGTGGACGGCGCCGACGGCCTCAACTGGCAGGGCCTCGCCGCCTGCGAGTCCGGCGGCCGCCCGGACGCGGTCGACGCCTCGGGGACGTACGGCGGGCTCTACCAGTTCGACACCCACACCTGGCACAGCCTCGGCGGCAACGGCCGCCCCCAGGAGGCGCCGGCCGAGGAGCAGACGTTTCGCGCGAAGAAGCTCTACACGCGGCGGGGGACGACACCCTGGCCGCACTGCGGGGCGAAGCTGCACGGCTAGGCGGTCTCGTTCGGATCAGCGGGCGGACCAGGGGGCACCGCCCCGTACCCTTGTCCCGTGAGCAGCCCCACCCCCGACGCCCTCCTCGGTCCCGCCGACATCCGTGAACTGGCGGCCGCGCTCGGCGTCCGCCCCACCAAGCAGCGCGGCCAGAACTTCGTGATCGACGCCAACACGGTCCGCCGCATCGTCCGCACCGCGGAGGTCCGCCCCGACGACGTGGTCGTCGAGGTCGGCCCGGGGCTCGGCTCCCTCACGCTCGCGCTGCTGGAGGCCGCCGACCGGGTCACCGCCGTCGAGATCGACGACGTGCTGGCCGGCGCGCTGCCCGCGACCGTCGCCGCGCGCATGCCGGCGCGCGCCGACCGGTTCGCGCTCGTCCACTCCGACGCGATGCACGTCACCGACCTGCCCGGCCCGGCCCCGACGGCCCTGGTCGCGAACCTGCCCTACAACGTCGCCGTCCCCGTGCTGCTGCACATGCTGGCCACGTTCCCGACCATCGAGCGCACCCTCGTGATGGTGCAGTCCGAGGTCGCCGACCGGCTGGCCGCCGCGCCCGGCTCCAAGGTGTACGGCGTGCCGTCCGTGAAGGCCAACTGGTACGCCGAGGTGAAGCGGGCCGGGGCCATCGGCCGCAACGTCTTCTGGCCCGCGCCGAACGTCGACAGCGGCCTGGTCTCGCTGGTCCGGCGGACCGAGCCGATCAGGACGACGGCCGCCAGGGAAGAGGTCTTCGCGGTCGTCGACGCCGCCTTCGCGCAGCGCCGCAAGACCCTGCGCGCGGCGCTCGCCGGCTGGGCCGGGTCCGCCGCAGCCGCCGAGGCCGCCCTGGTCGCGGCCGGGGTCTCGCCGCAGGCGCGCGGGGAGGCGCTGACGGTGGAGGAGTTCGCGCGGATCGCCGAGCACAAGCAGCGGGGGGAGAGCGGCAAGTGAGCGTCACGGTACGGGTCCCGGCCAAGGTCAACGTCCAGCTCGCGGTGGGCGCCGCACGCCCCGACGGGTTCCACGACCTCGCCAACGTCTTCCTCGCCGTCGGCCTGTACGACGAGGTGACGGTGACCCCCGCGGACGAACTCCGCGTCACCTGCGAGGGCCCGGACGCCGCCGAGGTCCCCCTGGACCGCACCAACCTCGCCGCGCGCGCCGCGATCGCGCTCGCCGCGCGCCGGGGCATCGAACCGAACGTCCACATCCACATCGCCAAGGACATCCCGGTCGCCGGCGGCATGGCGGGCGGCAGCGCGGACGGCGCGGGCGCGCTGCTGGCCTGCGACACGCTCTGGGGCGCGGGCGCGTCACGGGCCGAACTCCTCGCCCTCTGCGCCGAGTTGGGCAGTGACGTGCCCTTCAGTCTGGTGGGGGAAGCGGCTCTGGGGGTCGGGCGCGGCGAGCAGCTGACGGCCCTGGAGACCGGCGGCACCTTCCACTGGGTGTTCGCGATGGCCGAGCGGGGGCTGTCGACCCCGGCGGTCTTCCGCGAGTTCGACCGGCTGGCGGAGGGGCGGGAGATCCCGGAGCCGGTGGCTTCGGCGGAGCTGCTGGAGGCGCTGGCGAAGGGGGATGCGGCGGCGCTGGCGGCGGCTGTGTCCAATGACCTTCAGCCTGCGGCGCTGTCGCTGTTCCCGGAACTGGCGGACACGCTGGGGACGGGGCGGGGGGCGGGTGCGCTGGCTGCGCTGGTCTCCGGGTCCGGGCCTACGACGGCCTTCCTCGCGCGTGATGCGGAGTCGGCGGAGAAGGTGGCCGCGGCCCTGCGGGCGTCGGGGACGTGCAGGGCCGTGCGGATGGCGGAGGGGCCGGTGGCGGGGGCGAGGGTGGTCTGAGGGACGTCCCCTCAGAGCTCGTCGATCGCCGTCAGGTCGATGTCGATGGGGTACGGCCTGTCGACCTTGACGCGGTCCCGGTAGGTGCCGGTCGACCGATACGTACCTGTGTCCGCCGAGAGTTCGAAGACCTCGACAACGGGGTGGTCGTGCGGCTCGGTCATCTCGACCAGCCAGTAGTACTGGATACCTGCCGCCGCGTACTTGTGCGTCTTGGTCAGCCGATCGCGGGCCTCGGACTCCGGAGAGATGACTTCTACGGCGAGCACCACGTCCTTTCCTTCGAAGTACGTCTGGTCCAGTCCCTTCTTCGCGGCAGCCTTGATCACGGAGATGTCGGGCTCGGGGCCGTTGCGGCGATCCAGTACCACCGTCATCTCACGCGCGACCTTCAGGTCAGACGGCACGGTCTGGCGCAGGCCGCTCACCAGCAGGTCAATCGTGGCGAAGTGGAAGTAGCGCTGCGGGCTCACAAGGACCAGGCTCCCGTCGATCAATTCTGTGTGCGGCGGGAGATCCGGCAAGGTGAGCAGGTCGTCAATGGTGTAGCCGTCCAGCGGGGGCATTCGCCATTCCGGCTGCTCAGCACGCTGGGCTGTCATGGTTCCTCCCATGGACGGGATCCTGCTGCCTGCCCTCCACGGTAGCGGCCCGTTCCCGATCACGTCATCACAAAGAGTGACCACCCCCTCGCGCCCCGCCCCCGCCCCCCGAGGCCCTACGCTAGAAGGCTGACCGACCCCCGCGCACAGGAGTGAAATGGCCGTCAACCTGGTCAATGTCGAGAACGTCAGCAAGGTGTACGGCACCCGTGCCCTGCTGGACGGCGTCTCACTCGGCGTGTCGGAGGGTGACCGCATCGGGGTCGTCGGACGCAACGGCGACGGCAAGACGACCCTCATCCGGATGCTCGCCAAGCTGGAGGAGGCCGACACCGGGCGCGTCACGCACTCCGGCGGGCTGCGCCTCGGCGTGCTCACCCAGCACGACTCCCTCGACCCCGCCGCCACCGTCCGGCACGAGGTCATCGGCGACATGGCGGACCACGAGTGGGCCGGCAACGCCAAGGTCAGGGACGTACTGACCGGCCTGTTCGGCGGGCTCGACCTGCCCGGCTTCCCGAAGGGGCTCGACACCGTCATCGGACCGCTGTCCGGTGGCGAGCGGCGCCGGATCGCGCTCGCCAAGCTGCTCATCGAGGAACAGGACCTGATCGTCCTCGACGAGCCCACCAACCACCTCGACGTCGAGGGCATCGCCTGGCTCGCCCAGCACCTGCGGAACCGCCGGTCCGCGCTGGTGTGCGTGACGCACGACCGGTGGTTCCTCGACCAGGTCTGCACCCGCATGTGGGACGTCCAGCGCGGCGACGTGTACGAGTACGAGGGCGGCTACTCCGACTACGTCTTCGCCCGCGCCGAACGCGAGCGCATCGCCGCCACCGAGGAGACCAAGCGGCAGAACCTGGTGCGCAAGGAGCTGGCCTGGCTGCGCCGCGGCGCCCCGGCCCGTACGTCCAAGCCGCGCTTCCGGGTCGAGGCCGCCAACGAGCTGATCGCGGACGTGCCGCCGCCCCGGGACAGCTCGGAGCTGATGAAGTTCGCCTCCTCGCGGCTCGGCAAGACCGTCTTCGACCTTGAGGACATCACCGTGCAGGCCGGGCCGAAGGTGCTGCTCGAGCACGTCACCTGGCAGCTCGGCCCGGGCGACCGGATCGGCCTCGTCGGCGTCAACGGCGCCGGCAAGACCTCGCTGCTGCGCGCCATGGCCGAGGCGGCCCGTACGGAGGGCGAGGCGCAGCCCGCGGGGGGCCGTGTCGCCGTCGGCAAGACGGTCAAGCTCGCCTACCTCTCCCAGGAGGTCGCCGAACTCGACCCCGCCTGGCGGGTCCTGGAGGCCGTGCAGCAGGTACGCGAGCGCGTGGACCTCGGCAAGGGGCGCGAGATGACCGCCGGGCAGCTGTGCGAGACGTTCGGCTTCAACAAGGAGAAGCAGTGGACGCCGGTCGGTGACCTGTCCGGTGGTGAGCGGCGCCGGCTCCAGCTCCTGCGTCTCCTCATGGACGAGCCCAACGTCTTCTTCCTGGACGAGCCCACCAACGACCTCGACATCGAGACCCTCACCCAGCTCGAGGACGTCCTCGACGGCTGGCCCGGCTCGATGATCGTCATCTCCCACGACCGGTTCTTCGTCGAGCGCACCACGGACCGCGTCTTCGCCCTCCTCGGCGACGGCGCCCTGCGGATGCTGCCGCGCGGCATCGACGAGTACCTGGAGCGGCGCCGGCGCATGGAGGAGACGGTCGCCGCGCAGGCCTCCGCGGCGGCGCCCAAGCCGGCCACGCCGGAGAAGAGCGCCGCCGACCAGCGCGCCGCCAAGAAGGAACTCCAGAAGATCGAGCGCCAGTTGGACAAGATCTCCGAGAAGGAGACCAGGCTGCACGCCCAGATCGCCGAGAACGCGACCGACTTCGCGAAGGTCGCCGACCTGGACGCCCAGTTGCGCGACCTGGCGGGGGAGCGCGGGGAACTGGAGATGCGCTGGCTGGAGTTGGCCGAGGACGCGTAGCGCGGACCCTCCCGCTACCGCCTGAACCAGCCACCTCACGTCCCCTCCTCGCGTGTGCCGCGTGAAGGGGGCGTGAAGGCGCGTAACGGCGGCATCACGGGCCGGTTCTCCCTTGGGAACAGCGACGGAACCGAGCCCGTGCGCTGTCGGAGGCGGGTGATAGAAAGGGCCGTCTGAGAACTGTCTGAGTAACGACCCAGGGTCCGTCAAGAACCTCAGGGCGTGGCTAAAAATCAGTGAACGAGGGGGAAGAGCGCTGATGACTCAGCCGCCCAACCAGCCGCCGCATGGCGGTTTCGGAGCGCCACAGGACCAGCCGCCGCAGGGCGGTGGATTCGGAGCCCCGCAAACGCCGCCGGCCCAGGGCGGTTTCGGCCCCCCGAGCACCCCGCCGGCTCCCCCGGCCGCCCCGCAGGGCACCCCTCCGCCGCCGGCCCAGCCGCCCGCGGCCCCGCCGCAGCCCCCGGCCGGACCGCAGCCCGGTTACGGCTACCCCCAGCAGCCCGGCCCGTACGGCGCCCCGGCCGCGCCCGGCGCCCAGAATCCGTACAACGCCCCGACGCCGCCCGGCGCCCCGGGCCCCTACGGCTACCCGCAGCAGCCCGGTTTCGGGTACCCGCAGCAGCCGCCCTACCCGGGTGCGCCCGCGTCCGCGCCGGGCGCCGGGGGCGGCAGGAAGAAGACGGCGCTGATCGTCGGTGCCGCGGTGGCCGCGCTGGCCGTCATCGGCGGCACCGTGTACGCGGTCACCAGCGGCGGCGACGGCAAGAAGAAGCCCGTCGCCCAGCAGAGCGACGACCCCAAGAACGCCTCCGGTTCGCCGAGCTCCTCCAGCAGCAGCAGCGGCGGCGACGACCCGGAGAACCTGAACGCGGGCCGCAAGGCCGGCGAGGCGAAGGTGCTCTGGTACCAGACGGCCCCGCAGGCGCCCGGGTCCGGCGCCGAGGCACCCGGCATGTGGATCACCGGCAAGGTGGCGGTGAAGGCCGCGTACAAGCAGGTCTTCGCCTACGGCGTCGGCGACGGCAAGCCCGCCTGGAGCCCGATCGGCTTCCCGCAGAAGATCTGCGCGGTCACCCCGCAGAAGTCGGCCGACGACAAGGTCGTCGTGGCGTACATGAGCGGCGTCAGCGACAACGCCCAGTGCAACCAACTGCAGCAGATCGACCTGGACACCGGCCAGAAGGGCTGGAGCGGCACGCTCGACCGCCATGGGTCGTTCGACATCCAGGTCGAGATCAACCTCGCCGTCAGCGGCAGGACGCTGATGGTGAGCCGCGCGGGGGCGGGCACGGCGTACGACATCGACAGCGGCAAGAAGCTGTACAACACGGGGCAGGACAGCGCGTCCTGCGGTCCGTCCGGGTATGCGGGCGGTGCCGGGCGGCTGATCGAGGCGGACTCCTGCGCCGCGTTCCAGCCCAACGAGCACGACGAGATCCGGGAGCTGGACCCGGCCACCGGCAAGGTCAAGTGGAAACAGCCGGTCAAGAAGGGCTGGGAGGTGAAGAAGGTGTACTCCCTGGACCCGCTGGTGGTGTACCTGACGAACCAGGACAAGAAGGCCTGGAACATCTCCACGTTCACCAAGGACGGCAAGTTCCGCTCAGAGGTGAAGGTCGACGGGAAGTTCGCGCCACGCTGCGGTTTCCTCAGCCAGAGTCTGGAGGGCTGCCAGGGCGTCGCGGCCGACGCCGACACGCTCTACCTGCCGACGGACACCACCAGCGGCGCCAACGAGATCGTCGCGATCAGCCTCGCCACCGGCAAGGAGAAGTGGCGGGTCAAGTCCCCGGCCGCCGAGCCGATGTCCCCGATGAAGATCGAGGGCGGCAAGCTCATCGCCTATGTGCAGCCGTCGTACGACACGGGCGGCCAGGTGGTCTCGATCCCGCTCAGCGGCTCGACGCACACCACCACCAAGCTGCTCCAGAACCCCTCGGGCACGGCTCAGATCGAGGACACCTTCTTCAGCAGCGACATCGACTGGGCCGACGGGCGGTTCTTCATCTCCACCGTCCAGCTGACCGGCAACAACCAGACGAAGGAGAAGCTGATGATGGCCTTCGGCAACTGAACCGCCGAGGCGGCCGCTTCTGCCTCTCCTTCCTCTCTGCCCACGTCCGCTGTGCCGTCCGGCCTTCCGAGCCTCACCGAGGTACCCGCGTCATGACCCAGCCGCCCCCTCCGCCGCCGAACCAGCCGCCGCAGCAGCCCGGCTTCGGCCCCCCGACCCCGCCCCAGGACCAGCCGCCGGCCGCCCCGCCGGCGCCCCCCGCCCCGCCGGTCCAGCAGCCGCAGCCGGGATACGGCTATCCGCAGCAGCCCGAGCCCGGCTACGGCTACCCGCAGCAGCCTCCGGCCCCGCAGCCGCCGCAGCCCGGGTACGGCTACCCGGGTGGGCAGCCGGCCGCCGCGCCCTACGGCGCTCCCGGGGCGCAGAACCCGTACGCGCAGCCCACGCAGCCGATGCAGGGCGCGCAGCCGGGATACGGCTACCCGGGCCAGCCGCAGACCGTGCCGATGCAGCCGGCGCCGGCCGGTGGCGGGCGGAACAACACCGGCCTGTTCATCGTCGTCGCGGCGGTCGTCGCCATCGCGCTGATCGTCGGCGGCGGCATCTGGTACGCCAGTTCCTCCGGCGGCGACGGCAAGAAGAGCGACACCGCCTCCTCCAGCGGCGGCAAGAACGGCACCGGCGGCACCGGCGGCACCGGCGGTACCAGTGGCTCGGGCGGCACCGGCGACGCCAAGGAGAAGGTGCCCGCGGACCCCGCCTCCAGCGTGCTGTTCCAGGTCCCGATGCCCGCGACGGACGACCTGGTCAGCACCCCGGGCTCATGGCTGACCGACAAGGTGTACGCGAAGAGCGGCATCGCCGAGGTCGTCGGCTACGACCCGGCCACGGGTGCCAAGCGGTGGACGATCAAGCTGCCCGGCCCGGTCTGCCAGGCCAGCGAGCGCATCGGCGCGAACGACATGACGGCGATCGCCTACCAGCCGAAGATGCCCGCGAAGAACTCCTTCGCGGGCTGCACCCAGATCGCCGCGATCGACCTCGACGCGGGCAAGAAGCTGTGGACGAAGACGGTCAACTCGGGTGATTCGCCGATCAGTTTCGATAATGTGACGGTTGCTCAGCACACCGTCGCGGTCGGCAGCACCAGCGGCGGCGCCGCGCTCGACCTGGACTCCGGCAAGCTGCTGTGGCAGCCCAAGACGGACGACACCTGCTACGACGCCGGCTACGGCGGCGGTGCCAAGCTGGTCGCGGTGCGCAAGTGCGGCGACTTCGGCAGCCAACAGGTGCACATCCAGAACATCGACCCGCGGTCGGGCAAGGTGATCGCCGACTACACGATGGACTCGGGCATCGACTACGCGTCCGTCGTCTCCACCGACCCGCTGGTGGTGGCTGCCCAGGCCGGTGACGACAGCAAGTCCCTGGAGTACTTCTCCCTCGACGACAAGACCGGCAAGCTGCTCGCCCACATCTCCGCGCCGAACGACACCTACGGCGGCCGGTGCGAGACGACCACCGTCGAGAGCTGCAAGGAGATCGTCGTCGGCGGCGGCAAGCTGTACCTGCCGACCGCGGAGCACGACGGCAACGGCGAGCTCGGCAGCACCAACGAGATCGTCTCCTTCGACCTGACCACCGGAAAGCCGACCGGCCAGCGCGTCGAGGCCGGGGACGGCTACACGCTCTCCCCGCTGCGCATGGACGGCCCGAACCTGCTCGCCTACAAGCGGCCGCCGTACAACAAGGGCGGCCAGATCGTCAGCATCGAGGGCGTCGCCTCCAAGGCCACCGAGCTGCTGGAGAACCCCTCCGCCCAGGACGTGCGGAACGCGGAGACCAGCATGCTGCCGGACTCCGCGGAGATCCTCTTCGGCAACGGCCGGCTGTTCATGTCGGCGGTGTTCGCCAACAAGCCGTACGCGGGGGCCGGCAAGCAGTATCTGGTGACGGCGTTCGGCACCAAGGGCTGAGCCTCTCCCGCCTTCGCCCGAATGGGTGACATACCAAGAAGTGCCCCGGATTTCATCGATCCGGGGCACTTCTCATCAAGAGGGGCAGCAATACGTCGAACAAGCGTGTAGCTTCCGGGGGCATGAAGGGCGAGGCGCCGGGGGGCCCTCTGTCCTTGCGGACCCGTGGGCGTCCATAGTGGGGCGTCCATGGGGGGACTGGGGGGTGGCTCTATGGGAGTACGGCTCATGGTCGTCGACGACCATCGCCTGCTCGCGGAGGCGCTGGCGTCGGCGCTCAAGCTGCGCGGGCACCGGGTGCTCGCCGCCGCGGCGCCGGCCGCGGGCGCGGCGGACCTGGTGATCGCGCGGGCGCCCGAGGTGTGCCTGCTGGGTACGGCGGCGCCGGCCGAACCGGGGATCTTCGATCCCGTCGTGAAGATCAAGCGGGAGCGGCCGCAGGTGGCGGTGGTGGTGCTCGGCCCGGTGCCGTCGCCGCGCGGCATCGCGGCGGCGTTCGCGTCGGGGGCGTCGGGGTACGTCCGGCACGACGAGCGGATCGAGGGCGTGGAGCGGGCCATCATGAAGGCCCGCGCGGGGGAGGCCGCGGTGGCCCCGCAGCTGCTCCAGGGCGCGTTCGGGGAGCTGCTCAACCCGGCGGCCCAGCCCGACGACGAGGCGCAGCGGCTGCTGGAGATGCTCACGCCGCGGGAGGTGGAGGTCCTGGTCCGGGTGGCCGACGGCGAGGACACCCGCCTGATCGCCGTCGGCATGGGCATCGCCCCGAGCACCGCACGCACGCATGTGCAGCGGGTGCTGATGAAACTGGGAGTGGGGTCGAGGCTGGAAGCGGCGGCCCTGGCCGCGAGGACGGGGTTGCTGGACAGGGCTGGGTCATTGGACTCCGGCCCGGAGTAGGCGCCCCGTAAGGGGCGCGGGACTGTGTCGATGTGCGGCTCCGCCGCGTGGGCGCGACCAGCCCCCACGCGGCGGCGGACGAAAGCGGTGCTACTCGGCCCGCTCCTCTTCCTGCGAAACCGCCGGAGGCGTCTGCACGGGTCGCAACTTCAGCCACACCAGGAAGAACACCCCCAGCAGCAGCATCCCGATCCCGGTCCAGAGGTTGATGTTGACGCCCTGGGCCTTGTCGATGGCCGACTGCGAGTCCGTGATGCCGGTGATCGTGACGATCACGCCGTACAGCACGAACAGGCCGCCGATGATGCGCCGCAGGTCGAAGATGCGGGCCGCCGTCGCGGACTTGCCCTCCAGCTCGGTGACCTCCCGCTGGACGTCCTGCTCGCTGTAGTGGAAGCCGTCGTGCGCGTTGTCGCTCATGGTTTCCTCGGTCCTTCCGCGTCAGAACGAGAACGGGATGTAGCAGGCGGCGGCCAGGACGACCGCGCCCCAGCCCAGCAGGGCCGGCTTGCGGTACCAGGCGTCGTCGCCGGCGGCGGGTGCCTCGGACATGCCGGGGGAGCGGGTGCCGTAGACCAGGCCCTGGAGTTCCTCCGTCGGCTTCGGCTTGGTGAAGAAGGACACCGCGATCATCACGACCGCGCCGGCGACGAAGCCCGCGATCGCGGAGACGAAGTTGGCGCCCTGGTCGGAGGGGAGCGAGATGATGCCCTTCTTGTAGAGCACGAAGTAGTTGACCATCGCGGTCACGGTGCCCGCGAGCAGGCCCCAGAAGCCGGACTTGGCGGAGGCGCGCTTCCAGAACATGCCGACGATGAAGACGACGAACATCGGCACGTTGAAGAAGGAGAACAGCGTCTGGAGGTAGCTCATGATGTTCGAGAACGAGGACGCCAGGAACGCCGTGCCGACCGAGGCGGCCACGCCGATCGCGGTGATCAGGCGGCCGAAGCGGACGTAGTAGGCGTCCTCGCGGCCGCGCACCACGTACTTGGCCCAGATGTCGTTCGTGAACACGGTGTTGAACGACGACACGTTGGCCGCCATGCCGGCCATGAAGGCGGCGAGCAGGCCGGTGACCGCGATGCCGAGCACGCCGTTGGGCAGCAGCTCCTGCATCAGGTAGGGGATGGCGTCGTTGTACTGGTAGCCGGAGGCGGCGGTGCCGAAGTGCGGGACGACCGCGGCGGCGACCAGGCCCGGGATCATCACCAGGAAGACGATGAAGATCTTCGGGTAGGCGGCGATCAGCGGGGTGCGCTGACCGGCGGAGAGGTTCTTCGCGGACAGGGCGCGCTGCACCTCGGCGAAGTTCGTGGTCCAGTAGCCGAAGGAGAGGACGAAGCCGAGGCCGAGGACGATGGTCAGCCAGTTCGCGCCGAGCGGGTTGACGCTGCCGATGCCGGTCCCGCCCCAGGCGGTGGTGAAGTTGTGCCCGTGGGACTCGGTGAGCTTGTGGGTCAGACCGCCCCAGCCGCCGACCTTCTTCAGGCCGAGGATGGTGATCGGGATGAGGGCGGCCAGGATCACGAAGAACTGGAGCACCTCGTTGTAGATCGCCGAGGAGAGGCCGCCGAGGGTGATGTACGCGAGGACGAACGCGCCGGCGACGACGATGGCGACCCACTGCGGCCAGCCCAGCAGTGCCTCGACGACGATCGCGAGGGCGTAGAGGTTCACGCCCGCGATCAGGATGGCGGCGAGCGCGAACAGGATGGAACTGAGCAGGTGAGCGGCCCGGTCGAAGCGCAGCAGCAGGAACTCGGGGACCGAGCGCACCTTGCTGCCGTAGTAGAAGGGCATCATCACCAGGCCCAGGAAGACCATGGCCGGGATGGCGCCGATCCAGTACCAGTGCACGGTGTAGGCGCCGTACTGGGCGCTGTTCGCGGCCATGCCCAGGATCTCGGTGGCGGCCAGGTTCGCCGAGATGAAGGCGAGGCCGGTGATCCAGGCGGGCAGCGAGCGTCCCGAGAGGAAGAAGTCGAGGCTGGTCTTGACCGAGCGGCGGGCCGCGAAGCCGATGCCGAGCACGACGACGAAGTAGATCGCCAGGATCGTGTAGTCCAGCCAGTTGACGGGGAGCTGTAGCCCCGCCGCCAGATACGTCGGTCCGTATGTGGGGGTTTGCATGAGTACTCGCTTCGTTGCGCGAACTGATCCTCAGCGGAACCTACGCCTCCGCGTTTAGTAAATGAACACTTCTGTTGGTGTTCTTTGTTTGATTGTGATGATCCTGGGGGTGGTGGGTTGTGGTCTGTTATGTTTGATTGTGTTGAGTGATTGGGTGTGGGTTGCAGTGGGACGCAGAGGAGTCCGGCGTTGAAGAAGACCTCGACACGGCTGGCCGACGGTCGTGAGCTGATCTATTACGACCTCCGGGACGACACCGTCCGCGACGCCGTCGACCGCCGTCCCCTGGACCGTACGGTCACCACGTCCGAGATCCGCCGGGACGCGCTGCTCGGCGACGCGGTGGCGATCGCCTCGCACCGCCAGGGCCGTACGTACCACCCGCCGGCCGACGAGTGCCCGCTGTGCCCGACGCGGGGCGGGCGGCTCAGCGAGATCCCGGACGCGTCGTACGACGTCGTCGTCTTCGAGAACCGCTTCCCCTCGCTCGCCGGTGACTCCGGCCGCTGCGAGGTCGTCTGCTTCACGTCCGACCACGACGCCTCCTTCGCCGACCTCACCGAGGAACACGCCCGCCTGGTGCTCGACGCCTGGACGGACCGCACCTCGGAGCTGTCCCACCTGCCCGCCGTCGAGCAGGTCTTCTGCTTCGAGAACCGGGGCGAGGAGATCGGCGTGACCCTGGGGCACCCGCACGGGCAGATCTACGCGTACCCCTTCACCACCCCGCGCACCGCGCTGATGCTCCGCTCGCTCGCCGCCCACAAGGAGGCGACCGGCGGGGAGAACCTGTTCGACGCGGTCGTCGGGCGGGAGCTCGCCGGTGAGCGGGTCGTCCTGGAGAGTGAACACTGGGTGGCCTTCGTGCCGTACGCGGCGCACTGGCCGTACGAGGTGCACCTGTACCCCAAGCGTCGCGTGCCCGACCTGCTCGCGCTCGACGAGGCGGCGCGCACAGAGTTCCCCCAGGTCTATCTGGAACTCTTGAGGCGCTTCGACCGGATCTTCGACGGGCGGGACGGAGGGGAGAACTCCGCGGATGAGCCGCGTACGCCGTACATCATGGCCTGGCACCAGGCCCCGTTCGGCGCGCTGGGGGAATTCGATGGTGGCGCAGCCGTCACGCGCGACGACTTCGCGCTCCACCTCGAGCTCTTCACCGTCCGCCGCACTTCCGGCAAGCTGAAGTTTCTCGCGGGTTCCGAGTCCGGCATGAGTGTGTTCATCAACGACGTGCCGCCGGAGCGCGCGGCCGAGCGACTGCGAGAGGTAGCGAGTTCATGAAGTACCTGGTGACGGGCGGGGCGGGATATGTCGGCAGCGTGGTCGCCCAGCACCTGCTGGAGGGCGGTCACGAGGTGACGGTCCTCGACAACCTCTCGACCGGGTTCCGCGAGGGCGTCCCGGCCGGGGCCGCCTTCATCGAGGGCGACATCCGCGACGCCGCCAAGTGGCTCGACCCCTCCTACGACGGTGTCCTGCACTTCGCCGCGTTCTCGCAGGTCGGCGAGTCGGTGGTGAAGCCGGAGAAGTACTGGGACAACAACGTCGCCGGCTCCCTCGCCCTGCTCGGCGCGATGCGCGAGGCGGGCGTGCCCCGTCTGGTCTTCTCCTCCACGGCGGCCACGTACGGCGAGCCGGAGCAGGTCCCGATCCTGGAGACCGCCCCGACCAGGCCGACCAGCGCCTACGGCGCCACCAAGCTCGCCGTCGACCACATGATCACCAGCGAGGCGACCGCCCACGGCCTGGCCGCGGTGTCGCTGCGCTACTTCAACGTGGCGGGCGCGTACGGCGCCTTCGGCGAGCGGCACGACCCGGAGTCGCACCTGATCCCGCTGGTCCTCCAGGTCGCCCAGGGCCGCCGCGAGGCGATCTCGGTCTACGGCGACGACTACCCGACCGAGGACGGCACCTGCGTCCGCGACTACATCCACGTGGCGGACCTGGCCGAGGCCCACCTGCTGGCCGTCGCGGCGGCCCGCCCGGGCGAGCACCTGATCTGCAACCTCGGCAACGGCAACGGCTTCTCGGTCCGCGAGGTCATCGAGACCGTCCGCCAGGTCACCGGCCACCCCGTCCCCGAGGTCGCGGCCCCGCGGCGCGGCGGCGACCCGGCGGTCCTGGTCGCCTCGGCGGACGCGGCCCGCGAGAAACTGGGCTGGAATCCGTCCCGCGCGGACCTCGCGGGAATCGTCGCGGACGCCTGGGAGTTCGCGCAGCACATCGCGAAGGAGCACTAGTGGCAGTGGGGGCAGAGCAGGTCGCGGAGCGCTTCGCCGAGCTGTACGGCGCCGGGCCCGAGGGGGTGTGGGCGGCGCCGGGCCGGGTCAACCTGATCGGCGAGCACACCGACTACAACGACGGCTTCGTCATGCCGTTCGCGCTGCCGCACCGGGCGACCGCCGCGGTCTCGCGCCGGGACGACGGCGTGCTGCGCCTGCACTCGGCGGACATCGAGGGCGACGCGGTGGAGCTGCGCCTGGACGCCCTCGCCCCCGGGAGCGACGCGGACTGGACGGCGTACCCGGCGGGTGTGGTCTGGGCGCTACGCGAGGCCGGCCACGAGATCACGGGCGCGGACGTCCACCTGTCCTCGACGGTCCCGACGGGTGCCGGCCTGTCCTCCTCGGCGGCGCTGGAGGTGGTGATCGCCCTGGCCCTGAACGACCTCCACGGCCTGGGCCTGCAGCGCTGGCAGCTGGCCCGTCTGTGCCAGCGCGCCGAGAACGTCTACGTCGGCGCGCCGACCGGCATCATGGACCAGACGGCCTCGGCCTGCTGCGAGGCCGGGCACGCGCTCTTCCTCGACACCCGTGACCTGTCCCAGCGGCAGATCCCCTTCGACCTCGCGGCCGAGGGGCTGCGCCTGCTGGTGGTCGACACGCAGGTCAAGCACGCGCACAGCGGCGGCGAGTACGGCAAGCGCCGGGCCGGCTGCGAGAAGGGCGCGGCCCTGCTCGGCGTCGACGCCCTGCGGGACATCCCGTACGCGGAGCTGGACGCGGCGCTGGAGCGGCTGGGCGACGAGGAGGAGGTACGCCGTCTGGTCCGCCACGTGGTGACGGAGGACCAGCGCGTCGAGCGGGTCGTCGGCCTGCTGCGCGCCGGTGAGACCCGCGCGATCGGGCCCGTCCTCACCGAGGGCCACGCCTCCCTGCGCGACGACTTCCGCATCTCCTGCCCGGAGCTGGACCTGGTCGTCGACACGGCGCTCACGGCCGGCGCCCTGGGCGCCCGTATGACGGGCGGCGGCTTCGGCGGCTCGGCGATCGTCCTGGCGGACGCCACCGAGGTGGACACCCTGTCCAAGACGGTCGAAGAGGCCTTCGCCAGAGCCGGCTTCGCCGCTCCGCGGGTCTTCGAGGCGGTGCCGTCGGCGGGGGCTCGGCGGGTGGTCTGAGTTCAGCAGCCCCGGGGTGCGACGGCGCCGGTGTCAGAAGCCGGCGTCGCCGCCCGCGAAGCGGACCGGTGAGACGAGGGCGATACGGATCAGTCCGGGCTCGGGTGGCGGGGCGTCGTAGACGTACGTGACCGTGAGCGCCGGGCGGGTGCCCGTGGCCTCGATGCGTGTCGTGTACAGCTTCATGCCGCCGACCGCGCTGCGCGCCCGCCGGCCGAGGGCCGGGCTCTTCTCCAGTTCGGCGCGGAGGGCTTCGACGGCATCGAGGGCCCCGTGGCCGATGGCCCGACAGCGTGCGAGGGCCTCATGCGTGATCTCGGCGACGACCGGCTGCTGGTTCTCGGTCAACGATCGGACCCCCGGGAGGCCCGGATCTCGGCGACGGCCGCGGCCACGGCGGCATCGAAACCGGGATCCTGCCGGGCGATGATCCGGCCGCGGAACTCCTCGACCAGACGGACGACGCCGCTGAGGTCGGCCGGGTCGGCGTGGTTGATCTCGCGTGCCAGCTCCGCCTCGAAGTCATCGGCGTCGCCGGGGAAGCCGTAGCCCAAGGTGAGCGCGGCCCGGAGTTCACCGATGGTGCGCATGGCGGGGAGACGGGACGGGCCGGAGGCTGCGGGGTCTGCGGTCATGGCGGTCAGGACTCCCTTCGCAGTGTCGGTTTCACCGTACCGGCAGGCGCTTCGTCAGCGTGTACTCCGTGATCCCCGGCGGATAGTCCGGGATCACGCAGACCACCTCGTAGCCCTGTTTCCGGTAGAAGCGCGGGGCCTGGAAGTCCCAGGTCTCCAGGCGGGCGGCCGTGCAGGCGCGGTCGGCGGCGGCGATCCGTTCGGCCCTCGCCAGCAGGTGCGAACCGAGGCCCGTACCGCGGTGGACCGCGTCGACCCACAGATAGGTGACGTGCAGCCAGGTCGCCCAGGTGTGGCCGACCAGGCCGCCCGCCAGGCCGCCGGTCTCGTCCAACGCCCAGACGTGGAGGGGGACTTCGCGCGCGCCGGGGGTGCCGCGCAGCGCGGCCAGCACCGGGGACGCCGCCGTGTTGGTGTCCCGCAGCCGAGAGTGGAGCAGATCGCGTCGGGCTTTGTCGACTTCCGCCTCAATACGAAACATGCGGCACACGATAAACGCGCCGGACGGCCAGTTCTGTAATTCTCCTTCCGCTGCGTGCTCGCATCCGTACTCTGAGGAGCAGCACCGGTGGGGGCCGGTGCCGATCAGGGGGCGAGACATGCGGGTACGGCGCCCGCGGTGGGGGTAGCAGTCCCGCGACGGCGGCGGCCGTGCGGGGCCCTTTCCGCGGGTGTCGTACTCCGTGCGTGTCGTGCCCGACGCAGGCCGGCGTTCGCCGGACTTCGGCCGGTCGGCCGGGTTTTCCAAGCCTTGGGTATCCCCTGCTCCGCGTGGAGCCTGGGGAAGGGGGTTTCGTGGTTCGCATCCGAGTCCTGGTCGTGGACGACCACCGCATCTTCGCCGAGTCGCTCGCCGCCGCGCTGGCCGCCGAGCCCGACGTCGAGGTCTCCGCCGCCGGCAGCGGTCCCGCCGCGCTGCGCTGCCTGGAGCGGGCGGCGGGCGAGGGGCGCCGCTTCGACGTCCTGCTGGTCGACGCCGACCTCGGCGGCAACGTGCCCGGCAGCCGCCCGGCCGTGCCCGTGCAGGAGGGCAACGCGGAGGGGCTCGTCGACGGGATCTCGCTGGTGACCGGGGTCCGGACCGCTCAGCCGGCCGTGCGGATCGTCGTGCTGGCCGAGAAGGACGATCCCCGGCGGGCGGCGCTCGCGCTCCAGGCCGGGGCCTCGGGCTGGGTCGCCAAGGACTGTTCGCTGTCCCGGCTGCTCACGGTGATCCGGGGCGTGCTGCGCGACGAGACCCATCTGCCGCCCGCCCTGCTCACCGGCGTCCTGCGCGAACTCACCGCCGCCCGTCGGCACCGTACCGAGAGCGAGCGGCTGGTGGAGTCCCTCACCCCGCGCGAGCGGGAGGTGCTGCGCTGCATGGTCGCCGGGCTGGGCCGCAAGGCCGTCGCCGAGCGGCTGTTCCTCTCCCCGCACACCGTGCGCACCCACATGCAGAACGTCCTCGGCAAGCTCGGGGTCCACTCCACGCTGGCCGCCGTGGCGCTCGCCCGGCGCGCGGGCGTCGGCCCGGCCGACCTAACCGGGGATGTTGTCGAACGGGGCGGTCAACTGGCGTAGCAGCCCGGCCAGTTCGGCGCGCTGGGTGCGGGACAGCTCGGCGAGGATCGCCCGCTCCTGTTCCAGCAGGCCCGCGAGCGCCTGGTCGGCGCGGTCCCGGCCGGTCTCGGTCAGCCGCACCAGCACACCCCGCCGGTCGCTCGGGTCGGGCAGCCGCTCCACCAGGCCCTTCTGGGTCAGCCGGTCGATCCGGTTGGTCATCGTGCCCGAGGTCACCAGGGTCTGCGTCAGCAGTTGCCCGGGCGAGAGCTGATACGGCGATCCCGCGCGGCGCAGCGCGGTCAGCACGTCGAACTCCCAGGGCTCCAACTGGTGCTCGGAAAAGGCGAGTCGACGTGCGCGGTCCAGGTGCCGGGCCAGTCTGCTCACCCGGCTGAGCACTTCCAGCGGCTCCACGTCGAGGTCCGGGCGCTCCCGGCGCCACGCTGCGACCAGCCGATCGACCTCGTCCTCCATGCGATCAGTGTAGTGGTTGTGTCGACATGAAGTCTCTTGACTTCAAGTCTCTTGACATCAAGATAAGGGGCGGGGAGAGTGGGGGCATGACGAACCCCACCTGGGACCCCGGTCAGTACCTGCGCCACGCCGGCCACCGGGCCCGCCCCTTCGCGGACCTCCTCGCCCGCGTCCCCGCCCTCCCCGCGCCGGACCCGCGCATCGCCGACCTCGGCTGCGGCCCCGGCAACGTCACCGTGCAGCTCACCGAGCGCTGGCCGAGCGCGCACGTCACCGGGTACGACAACTCGCCCGCGATGCTCGACGCGGCCCACGCCGAGCACGCGGGCCCGACCGCCGGAGGAGGCCTGCTGGACTTCGCCGCCGCCGACGCGCGCACCTGGACGCCCGCCGAGCCGTGCGACCTGATCGTCTCCAACGCCACCCTCCAGTGGGTGCCGGGCCACGCCGACCGCTTCGCCGACTGGATCGGCGCCCTGAAGCCCGGCGGCACCTTCGCCTTCCAGGTGCCCGACAACACCGACGCCCCGCTGCACGCCCTGATGCGCGACCTCGCCGCCACGCCCCGCTGGAAGGCGCGCCTCGCCGAGGTCCTGCGCCGCACCGACTCCGTGCACACCCCCGGCGCCTACCTCGACCGGCTCGCCCGCCTCGGCTGCGCCACCGACGTGTGGCAGACGACGTACTGCCATGTCCTGCGGGGCGAGGACGCCGTCCTGGACTGGGTGAAGGGCACCGGACTGCGGCCCGCGCTGACCGTGCTCGCCGACGACCCCGAGGCGCGGGACGCGTTCCTCGGCGAGTACCGGGACCTGCTGCGCGAGGCCTACCCGAGCGCGCCGTACGGCACGGTCATGCCGTTCCGCCGGCTGTTCGCCGTCGCCGTGAAGGAGGCCTGAGCATGCTCGTCGCGGTCGATCACGTGCAGCTGGCTGCCCCGCCCGGGTCGGAGGACGCGCTGCGGGCGTACTACGTCGACGTCCTCGGCATGACGGAGATCCCCAAGCCGCCCGTACTGGCGGCGCGCGGGGGCTGCTGGTTCGAGGCGGGCTACGTCCAGTTGCACATAGGTGTGGAGAACGACTTCCGGGCGGCGAAGAAGGCCCATCCGGGGCTCAGGGTCACGCGGATCGAGGAGTACGCGGCCCGCCTCGAATCGCTCGGCGCCCCGGTGACCTGGGACGACAACCTCCCGGGCCATCTGCGCTTCTACTCACAGGACCCGGTGGGCAACCGGCTGGAGTTCCTGGAGCCGGTCAGGCGGTCCGGCCGAGGTGAGTGACGAGGACGCGGATCTCGGCAGCGCCGACCCGTGCCGGTAGCTCCTGGCTTCCCGGTGCTCGGTGACGACCTGGTGCGGGACTCTACGAACCCGGTGAGCGGCGCTCGCCGCCTTTGGCACGCAGCCGGTCACGAGACAGCCCCAGCGTGCGCCTGACTTCCTCGTGCGGGATGCCGGGCCCCAGCGTCCCCTCGGCCTTGCGTCGCTGGTAGTCGGCCACTGCGAGGGAGTCCTCAAGATCCTCAATGGCGTGCGGCGACACGAGGAGGGCGGCGACGCGGCCGTCGTCGGTCAGGGCGATGGTCTCGCAGCCGTACGCCACACGGCGGACCAGTTCTTCGAGGCAGGAACCGGCTGCGTCGATCTCGATCGTGGCCATGGCCGCATCCTTGCGCATGATCACGGTTGCCGTCGACTGGTTCAGCTCTTCCGGTGCCCTATCAGCCGCGGCTTCTGCTCCAGTCCGTCCAGGCCGTGCCACGCCAGGTTCACCAGATGGGCCGCGACCTCCGCCTTCTTCGGGCGGCGCACGTCCAGCCACCACTGCCCGGTCAGCGCGACCATGCCGACCAGCGCCTGGGCGTAGAGGGGCGCGAGCTTCGGGTCGAAGCCCCGGCTCTTGAACTCGCGGCCCAGGATGTCCTCCACCTGGGTGGCGATGTCGGAGATCAACGAGGCGAAGGAGCCCGTCGACTGCGGGATGGGGGAGTCGCGGACCAGGATGCGGAAGCCGTCCGTGTACTCCTCGATGTAGTCCAGGAGGGCGAAGGCGGCCTGCTCGCACAGTTCGCGCGGGTGGCCGGCCGTCAGCGAGCCGGTGACCATGTCCAGCAGGCGGCGCATCTCGCGGTCCACCACCACCGCGTACAGCCCCTCCTTGCCGCCGAAGTGCTCGTACACCACCGGCTTGGACACCCCGGCCTTCGCCGCGATCTCCTCCACCGACGTGCCCTCGAAGCCCTTCGCCGCGAAGAGGGTGCGACCGATCTCCAGCAACTGCTGGCGGCGCTCGGCGCCGGTCATACGGGTCCGGCGGGTCCGCCGCGGTTTGTCGGTGCTGGAAGTGCTGCTGGAGTCGGTCGCCACGGCCTCCATCATGCCGCCTCGGCGCTCGCCTTCCGGCGCCGGGAGCCGTCATCACCGGTGTTACGGCGTGAATCGATACGGGAGCGTGACGGCCAGCGCACGTCGTACGCCCAGCCGAGCAGTTCGAAGATCCGGATGAAGCGGGCCGAGGAGTCGACCTGGCCGCGCATCACCCCGTGCCGCGCCGAGGTCGGGTCGGCGTGGTGCAGGTTGTGCCAGGACTCCCCGCAGGACAGCACCGCCAGCCACCACACGTTGCCCGAACGGTCCCGGGACCTGAACGGCCGCTTGCCCACCGCGTGACAGATCGAGTTGATCGACCACGTCACATGGTGGAGCAGCGCCACCCGGACGAGTGAACCCCAGAAGAACCCGGTGAACGCGCCCCACCAGGACATCGTCGCCAGACCGCCGATCAGCGGGGGCAGCGCCAGCGACACGGCCGTCCACAGCACGAACTGACGGGAGATCGCCCGGATCGCCGGGTCCTTGACCAGGTCCGGCGCGTACTTGTCCTGCGGGGTCTGCTCCTCGTCGAACATCCAGGCGATGTGGGCCCACCACAGGCCCTTCATCAGCGCCGGCACCGTCTCCCCGAACCGCCACGGCGAATGCGGGTCGCCCTCGGCGTCGGAGAACTTGTGATGCCGGCGGTGATCGGCCACCCAGCGCACCAGCGGGCCCTCGACGGCCAGTGACCCCATGATCGCCAGCACGATCCTGAGCGGCCGCTTCGCCTTGAACGAACCATGCGTGAAGTACCGGTGGAAACCGATCGTGATGCCGTGGCACCCCAGGAAGTAGAAGAAGACCAGCAGACCCAGGTCGAGCCAGCTCACCCCCCAGCCCCAGGCCAGCGGAACGGCCGCCACCAGTGCCAGGAACGGCACGACGATGAACAGGAGCAGCGTGATCTGCTCGATCGAACCCTTCTGCTCGCCGCCCAGCGTGGCGGAAAAGGCGGCGGTGTCGGTGTCCTTACGGGCTTCGTCGATCACATCGGAACTGGAGGTCATGCGCGTCCCCTGGGGGGTCGAGGGCCGGGGCGGATGCCGGGCGGCCGGAACCGGACGGGAGCCGACGGTATTCCCTACGGTTCCGTAACCTACGGCGTCGTAAGTATGGCAGCGTGTCACACGGCGGCAAGAGCCCCACAGCCTGCGCGCCCGTAGGGACACCTATCCTTGGTCTCGGTCGGACAGCGCGGTCCGCTGAAGTTTCCTTCCCGGACGCTCCGGCCCGTATGCGGCTCCCCGCCGCGTGGCAGACCGCCGGGTTCCCGCCAGACGTTCCACACTGCAAGGAGCCGCACCTGTGAGCAGTGCCGACGACCAGACCACCACGACCGGCAGCGAGCTGCGCGCCGACATCCGCCGCCTGGGTGATCTCCTGGGCGAGACCCTCGTACGGCAGGAGGGCCCGGAACTGCTCGACCTGGTCGAGAAGGTCCGCCGCCTCACCCGCGAGGACGGCGAGGCCGCCGCCGAGCTGCTGCGCGGCACCGAACTGCAGACCGCGGCCAAGCTGGTCCGCGCCTTCTCCACCTACTTCCACCTCGCCAACGTCACCGAGCAGGTGCACCGCGGCCGTGAGCTGCGCGCCCGCCGCGCCGCCGAGGGCGGCCTGCTCGCCCGCACGGCGGACCGGCTCAAGGACGCCGACCCCGAGCACCTGAAGCAGACGGTCCGGCACCTCAACGTGCGCCCGGTCTTCACCGCGCACCCCACCGAGGCCGCCCGCCGCTCCGTCCTCAACAAGCTCCGGCGCATCGCCGCCCTCCTGGACGCCCCCGTCCTGGACTCCGACCGCCGCCGCCACGACGTCCGCCTCGCCGAGAACATCGACCTGGTGTGGCAGACCGACGAGCTGCGCGTCGTACGGCCGGAACCGGCGGACGAGGCCCGCAACGCCATCTACTACCTCGACGAGCTGCACGCCGAGGCGGTGGGCGACGTCCTGGAGGACCTGACCGCCGAGCTGGAGCGGGTCGGCGTGAAGCTGCCCGACGACACCCGGCCGCTCACCTTCGGCACCTGGATCGGCGGCGACCGCGACGGCAACCCCAACGTCACCCCCCAGGTCACCTGGGACGTCCTCATCCTCCAGCACGAGCACGGCATCAACGACGCCCTGGAGACCATCGACGAGCTGCGCGGCCTGCTCTCCAACTCCATCCGCTACGCCGGCGCGACCGAGGAACTGCTGACCTCCCTCGCGACCGACCTGGAGCGGCTGCCCGAGATCAGCCCCCGCTACAAGCGCCTCAACGCCGAGGAGCCCTACCGGCTCAAGGCCACCTGCATCCGGCAGAAGCTGGAGAACACCAAGGAGCGCCTCGCCACGGGCACCCCGCATGTGGACGGCCGCGACTACCTCGGCACCGGCGAGCTGCTGAGCGACCTGCGGCTCGTCCAGACATCGCTGCGCGAGCACCGCGGCGGCCTTTTCGCCGACGGCCGCCTCGGCCGTGTCATCCGCACCCTGGCCGCCTTCGGCCTCCAGCTCGCCACCATGGACGTCCGCGAGCACGCCGACGCCCATCACCACGCCCTCGGCCAGCTCTTCGACCGGCTCGGCGAGGAGTCCTGGCGCTACGCCGACATGCCCCGTGAGTACCGCGCCAAGCTCCTCGCCAAGGAGCTCAGGTCGAGGAGGCCGCTCGCGCCCACCCCGGCCCCCGTCGACGCGGCCGGCGCCAAGACCCTCGGCGTCTTCGAGACCGTCAAGAAGGCCCTGACGGTCTTCGGCCCCGAGGTCATCGAGTCGTACATCATCTCCATGTGCCAGGGCGCCGACGACGTCTTCGCCGCCGCCGTCCTCGCCCGCGAGGCCGGCCTGATCGACCTGCACGCGGGCTGGGCCAGGATCGGCATCGTGCCGCTGCTGGAGACCACGGACGAGCTGCGCGCCGCCGACACCATCCTGGAGGACATGCTCTCCGACCCGTCCTACCGGCGCCTGGTCGCGCTGCGCGGGGACGTCCAGGAGGTCATGCTCGGCTACTCCGACTCCTCCAAGTTCGGCGGCATCACCACCAGCCAGTGGGAGATCCACCGCGCCCAGCGCCGGCTGCGCGACGTCGCCCACCGCTACGGCGTGCGGCTGCGCCTCTTCCACGGCCGCGGCGGCACCGTCGGCCGCGGCGGCGGTCCCTCCCACGACGCGATCCTCGCCCAGCCCTGGGGCACCCTGGAGGGCGAGATCAAGGTGACCGAGCAGGGCGAGGTCATCTCCGACAAGTACCTGATCCCCTCCCTCGCCCGGGAGAACCTGGAACTGACCGTCGCGGCCACCCTCCAGGCCTCCGCCCTGCACACGGCCCCCCGCCAGTCCGACGAGGCCCTCGCCCGCTGGGACGCCGCCATGGACGTCGTCTCGGACGCCGCGCACGGCGCCTACCGCAGGCTCGTGGAGGACCCGGACCTCCCGGCGTACTTCTTCGCCTCCACCCCCGTCGACCAGCTCGCCGACCTGCACCTAGGCTCGCGCCCCTCGCGGCGGCCGGACTCCGGCGCCGGGCTCGACGGCCTGCGCGCCATCCCGTGGGTGTTCGGCTGGACCCAGTCCCGCCAGATCGTCCCCGGCTGGTTCGGCGTCGGCTCCGGTCTGAAGGCCCTGCGCGAGGCGGGCCTGCGGCAGGAAGGGGACACCGTGCTCGACGAGATGCACGAGCAGTGGCACTTCTTCCAGAACTTCATCTCCAACGTCGAGATGACGCTCGCCAAGACCGACCTGCGCATCGCCCAGCACTACGTCGACACCCTCGTCCCCGACGACCTCAAGCACGTCTTCGACACCATCAAGGCCGAGCACGAGCTGACCGTCCGCGAGGTCCTGCGGGTGACGGGCGAGCGTGAACTGCTCGACGCCCAGCCCGCGTTGCGGCAGACCTTCACCATCCGCGACGCCTACCTGGACCCGATCTCCTACCTCCAGGTCGCCCTGCTCAAGCGCCAGCGCGACGCGGCCGCCGCCGGCACCGAGGCCGACCCGACGCTCTCCCGCGCCCTGCTCCTGACCGTCAACGGCGTGGCGGCGGGCCTGCGCAACACCGGCTGACCGGAGCGCACGAAGAAGAGAAGGGTGCCCCCGGGGTCGTACGACCCCGGGGGCACCCTTCTCTTCTTCGCGTCACTGGATCGCCACGAACGCCGCCGTCAGCAGCCCCGCGCCGGACAGCCCCAGCACCCAGGCCACCCGCGTCAGCCGCATCCCGCCCGCGACCACCACCGAGGCCAGCAGCAGCGCCCCGCCCAGCGGCACCCACGCGTACAGGATCCCCGCCGGCCCCGAGCGCACCGCGTCCGTCGTACCCGGCTTCAGGACCACGTCGTACGTCTGTCCCGGGCGCACCGCCACCGACTTCGGCAGCTCCACGCGCGCGCGTGCCCGCGACCCCGAGGACGTCGGCGTGAACGGGCCGGCACACGTGCTCCCGGCGCAGGAGGTCACCCGGACCGTGCCGGCCTCCCGCCCCTTGGACAGCATCACGTGCTGCGCGGTCCCCCAGGACCCCCACACCCCGGCGAACACGATCAACGCGGCGACCGCGCCCATCGCCGCGACCCGCCCGAGGCGCAACGCGGACACGGACACCTGGCGGGCGGTGGTGGCGGTGGCAGGCATGGCCGGGATCATTGGCCATACCCACGCGACGGGTCAACTCGCGTGTCCGCCGTAGAAGTACATGTCAGGAGTTGTACGCGCCCTGCGCCCGCTCCAGTCCCTCCGCCAGCAGGCACTCCACGGCGTCCGCGGCGCGGTCCACGAAGTAGTCCAGCTCCTTGCGCTCCGCCGACGAGAAGTCCTTCAGCACGAAGTCCGCCACCTGCATCCGCCCCGGCGGCCGCCCGATCCCGAACCGCACCCGGTGGTAGTCCGCGCCCATCGCCTTCGTCATCGACTTCAGGCCGTTGTGCCCGTTGTCCCCGCCGCCCAGCTTCAGCCGCAGCACGCCGTAGTCGATGTCCAGCTCGTCATGGACCGCGACGACGTTCGCCACCGGCACCTTGTAGAAGTCCTTCAGCGCGTTCACCGGGCCGCCGGACAGGTTCATGTACGACGTCGGCTTCGCCAGCACCACCCGGCGGCTCGCCGGTCCCGCCGGCCCGATCCGTCCCTCCAGCACCTGCGCCTGCGCCTTGCCCGCCCGCTTGAACTTCCCCCCGATCCGCTCCGCGAGCAGGTCCACCACCATGAAGCCGACGTTGTGCCGGTTCATGGCGTACTCCGGTCCGGGATTGCCGAGCCCGACGATCAGCCAGGGGTCACTGGTGGCGGTGGTCACGTCCATGTCTCCTTGATACGCGCCAGCCGCCGCTCCCGGACAAGGGAGCGGCGGCTGAACAGTTGACGACGCCTACGGCGCTCAGGCCTCGGCGGCCTCTTCGCCCTCGGCGGCCTCGCCCTCGGCCTCCTCGGCCTGCGCGGCCAGGACCTGCAGCACGACCGCGTCCTCCTCGACGGCCAGCGTGGTGCCCTTGGGCAGCGTGATGTCCTTGGCGAGGATGGAGGCGCCGGCCTCCAGGCCCTCCACGGACACCGTCACGGCGGCGGGGATGTGCGTGGCCTCGGCCTCGACCGGCAGGGCGGTCAGGACGTGCTCCAGCAGGTTGCCGCCCGGGGCCAGCTCGCCCTCGGTGTGCACCGGAACCTCGACGGTGACCTTCTCGCCACGCTTGACCAGCAGCAGGTCGACGTGCTCCAGGAAGCCCTTGATCGCGTCACGCTGGACGGCCTTCGGGATCGCCAGCTCGTTGGCCTTGCCGTCGATGTCCAGGGAGATCAGGACGTTCGGCGTACGCAGCGCCATCTGGAGGTCGTGGCCCGGCAGGGTCAGGTGGACCGGGTCGGTGCCGTGGCCGTACAGGACGACCGGAACCTTGTTCTCGCGGCGGATGCGACGGGCGGCACCCTTGCCGAACTCGGTACGGGTCTCGGCGGCGAGCTTCACCTCGGACATGCTGATCACTCCTCGTAGAGGTAGGAACGACTGGGGGTCCCCCCGCTCGAGCGGAGTCGAGAGTGGGGGAGGTCACCCGGCCACGAACGGCCTGCTACGAAGAGCGCGTCGATAACGGACCGCCGTACATACGCGTACGGCCTCCCTCGCCGAGCAACTTCAGCAGTCTACTCGGCGGGGAGGCCGCACCCAAAAGGATCTTCAGCGACTCACTGCTCGTCGAACAGGCTCGTCACCGAACCGTCCTCGAAGACCTCACGCACCGCGCTCGCGATCGTCGGGGCGATCGACAGCACCTTGATCTTGTCCAGGTCCGCCGCCAGCTCACCCGGCGTCGGCAGCGTGTTCGTGAACACGAACTCGCTCACCCGGGAGTTCTTCAGCCGGTCCGCGGCGGGACCGGAGAGCACACCGTGCGTGGCCGTGACGATGACGTCCTCGGCGCCGTGCGCGAACAGCGCGTCGGCGGCCGCGCAGATCGTGCCGCCCGTGTCGATCATGTCGTCGACCAGGACGCACACGCGGCCCTTGACCTCGCCCACGACCTCGTGGACGGTCACCTGGTTCGCCACGTCCTTGTCGCGCCGCTTGTGCACGATCGCCAGCGGCGCGCCCAGCCGGTCGCACCAGCGGTCCGCGACCCGCACCCGGCCCGCGTCCGGCGACACGACCGTCAGCTTGTCCCGGTCCACCTTGTCGCCCACGTAGTCGGCGAGCAGCGGCAGCGCGAACAGGTGGTCGACGGGACCGTCGAAGAAGCCCTGGATCTGGTCGGTGTGCAGGTCCACGGTCAGGATGCGGTCCGCACCCGCCGTCTTCATCAGGTCGGCGATCAGACGCGCCGAGATCGGTTCACGGCCACGGTGCTTCTTGTCCTGCCGCGCGTAACCGTAGAACGGCACGATCACGGTGATGGAACGGGCCGACGCACGCTTCAGCGCGTCGAGCATGATCAGCTGCTCCATGATCCACTGGTTGATCGGAGCCGTGTGGCTCTGGATCACGAAGCAGTCCGCACCACGTGCCGACTCCTGGTACCGGACGTAGATCTCGCCGTTGGCGAAGTCGAAGGCCTTGGTCGGGACGACCCCGATACCCAGCTGGTGGGCGATCTCCTCGGCAAGCTCGGGGTGGGCGCGGCCGGAGAAGAACATCATCTTCTTCTCGCCGGTCGTCTTGATCCCGGTCACAGCACTGTCTCCTCAGAGGTTGTCTCATCCAGCCGGCTGCTCGTACGGCCTCCCGTCTGGGCATGAGGGGCCGAACCAGCTGGTAGGGGTCGGGTGCACGCGTGCGGATGTGCACTTATCACGGTACGCCGTGTTTGGCGCACACGTTTCCGGTCAGTCCTCGCTCTCGCCCTGCCGGGACGCCGCCTCGGCCGCCTTCGCCGCGGCGCTCCCCGGACGCTTCCGGGCCACCCAGCCCTCGATATTGCGCTGCTGACCGCGGGCCACGGCCAGCGAACCGGGCGGCACGTCCTTCGTGATCACGGATCCCGCGGCGGTGTAGGCACCGTCCCCGACCGTGACAGGAGCCACAAACATGTTGTCCGAACCCGTCCGGCAATGCGACCCGACGGTGGTGTGGTGCTTGTCCTGGCCGTCGTAGTTCACGAACACGCTCGCCGCGCCGATGTTCGTGTACGCGCCGATCGTCGCGTCACCGACGTAGGAGAGGTGGGGCACCTTCGTCCCCTCCCCGATCGAGGCGTTCTTCGTCTCGACGTACGTGCCGATCTTGCCCTTGGCGCCCAGCCGTGTCCCCGGCCGCAGATACGCGTACGGCCCCACGGTCGCGTGCGGACCGATCTGGGCGGAGTCGGACACGGTGTTGTCCACCCGTGCGCCCGCGCCCACCTCGGTGTCCTTCAGCCGGCTGTTCGGCCCGACCTCCGCGCCCTCGCCCAGGTGCGTGGCGCCGGTCAGCTGCGTCCCCGGGTGCACGACCGCGTCCCGCTCGAAGGTGACGGTCACGTCGACCCAGGTGGTGGCCGGGTCGATCACGGTCACCCCGTCGAGCATCGCGGCCGTCAGCAGCCGGTCGTTGAGGATCCGGCGCGCCTCGGAGAGCTGCACCCGGTTGTTGATCCCGGCGATCTCCCGGTGGTCGCCCGCCACCGACGCCCCGACCCGGTGCCCGGCCTCCCGCAGGATCCCGAGCACGTCCGTCAGGTACTCCTCGCCCTGGCTGTTGTCCGTCCGCACCTTCTTCAGGGCGTCCGCCAGCAGCTGCCCGTCGAACGCGAACACCCCGCTGTTGATCTCCCGGACCGCCTGCTGGGCCTCGGTCGCGTCCTTGTGCTCGACGATCGCGGTGACCGCGCCGGTGGCCTCGTCGCGCACGATCCGCCCGTACCCGGTCGCGTCCGGCACCTCGGCCGTCAGCACGGTCACGGCGTTGCCGTCGGCGGCGTGCGTCCGCGCGAGCTGCTGCAGCGTCCCGGCGGTGAGGAGCGGGGTGTCGCCGCACACGACCACGACGGTCCCGTCCACGGTGCCGCCCAGTTCCTCCAGGCCCATCCGTACGGCGTGGCCGGTGCCGTTCTGCGCCGCCTGCACGGCGGTCCGCACGCCGGGGTCGATCTCGTTCAGATGGGCGGCGACCTGCTCACGGGCGTGTCCGACGACGACCACGAGGTGCTGCGGGTCCAACTCGCGGGCGGCGGCCAGCACATGGCCCACGAGGGAACGGCCGCAGATCTGGTGCAGGACCTTCGGCGTGGCCGACTTCATACGGGTGCCCTCACCCGCTGCGAGAACGACGACGGCGGCCGGGCGAATGGCGCTCACGGGGTTGCCCTTCGGCTCTGGATGGGTGGGGATGACAGCCGCAGGATACCGGGGGGACGTAGGGCGGACATGAGAGCGGGCCCTGACGGTGATGACACCGGTCAGGGCCCGAACGCGACAAGGCTCCCCCGCCAGGACTCGAACCCGGACAGATGGCACCAAAAGCCACAGTGCTGCCAATTACACCACGGGGGACTATCTCGACAAACCGGACGCTTGGTCGGGCTGCCGAGCGGCGCCTCCTACTATGCCGTACCGGGCGCCCTCCACGCGACGGTACAAGTCGGCGCTATTCCCTCGGGACGGCGGACCGGTCGCCCGTAGGCTGGACGCATGACCATGACGGGGGAAGAGCACACCGAGGGCCTGACCGGGCCCTGGTGGTGGGCCAGGTGGCGCAGTGCGGTGCTCGACGGAAGTCTCGCGCTGGTGTCGGCTCTGGAGTGCGGTGCGGAGGGGGTGCCGTTCGCCCGGGACGCGGGCATCCCGCTGTGGACGGGCGTCCTGTTCGGGCTGCTCGCCGGTGCGGTGCTGCTGGTACGGCGGAAGTGGCCGATCGCCGTCGTGCTGGTCGCCATCGCGATCACGCCGGCCGAGATGGGCTTCCTGATGGGCATCGTCGGCCTCTACACGCTGGCCGCCTGCGAGCTGCCGCGCCGGGTCATCGGCGCGCTGGCGGGGATGTCGTTCCTGGGCACGATGATCGTGACGTTCGTGCGGGTGCGGCAGAGCACGGCGAGCGGGGATCTGACGCTGGGCGACTGGTTCGTGCCGTTCGCGGCGGTGACGACGTCGTTGGGGCTGACGGCTCCGCCGTTGCTGTTCGGGCTGTACGTGGGCGCGCGGCGGCGGCTGATGGAGAGCCTGCGGGAGCGGGCGGACAGCCTGGAGCGTGAGCTCCAGTTGCTCGCGGAGCGGGCGGAGGAGCGGGCCGAGTGGGCGCGGGGCGAGGAACGCACGCGGATCGCGCGGGAGATGCACGACGTCGTGGCGCACCGGGTGAGCCTGATGGTGGTGCACGCGGCGGCGTTGCAGGCGGTGGCGCGGAAGGACCCGGAGAAGGCGGTGCGCAACGCCGCTCTGGTGGGGGACATGGGGCGTCAGGCGCTGACCGAGCTGCGGGAGATGCTCGGCGTGCTGCGGGCCGGTGAGGACGTGGGCGGCCGGCGCGGCGCGGGGGTGCCGTTGGCGGCGGTCGGGGAAGCGGCCGCGGCGGCGGCGGACCGGGCGGTGGACGAGACGGCGCCCGGGGACGGGCCGTGCCTGTCCGAGCTGGACGAGCTGATCGGGCAGTCGGCGGCGGCGGGGATGGCCGTGGAGCTGTCGGTGATGGGGGAGGCGCGCTCGTACGCGGCGCAGGTCGAGCAGACGGCGTACCGGGTGGTGCAGGAGGCGCTGACGAACGTCCACAAGCACGCGGCGGGCGCGAAGACGCATGTGCGGCTGGCGCACCGGGTGTCGGAGATCGCGATGCAGGTGGAGAACGAGGCGCCGCCGGAGCCGGGTTCCGCGTCCGCGGCCGGGCTGCCGTCGGGCGGGAACGGCCTGGTGGGAATGCGGGAGCGGGTCGCGGCACTGGGCGGCGTGTTCGTGTCGGGACCGACGGACGCGGGGGGTTTCAGGGTGTCGGCGGTGATTCCGGCGGCGTAGCCGCCCGCGGGCCCGCCCCGCTCCTGTGTGTCAGCCGGCGGTGAGGCGTACCGGCTCTATGCCCGTGACGAGGACGGCGAGGGCGTGGTCGATGTCCGGGCCGACGTACCAGTCGCCGGTGTGGTCGAGGGTGTAGACACGGCCTTCGGCGTCGATCGCGAGCGCGGCGGCGGTGTCGGTCTCCTGGCCGAGGGGGCACAGCTCGGTGCCGAGGGCGAGACCGAGGTCGCCGAGGGTGCGGGCGAGGTGGCGGCCGTGGAGCGGGTCGAGGTGGAGGGTGGCGGGCGCGACCTGGCGGCCGGGTCCGCCGGGGGTGATGCGGAGTCCGCCGAATTCCGCCCAGGCCTCGACCGCGGCGGGGAAGACGGTGTGCCGGTGGCCGGCGGGCGAGGTGTGCTCGCGCAGGGTGTCGGCCCAGAACTCGGCTTGTTTTATGTCCCAGCGCCCCGGCTGCCAGCCGGCGGAGCGCAGGGCGGCGTCGACGGGGACGGAGAAGCGTGGTGCGGTTGCCCCGTGCTCGGCGGCGGGGCGGGGGAGCTTGGGGGTGGTGGCGTGGTCGGGGTGCATCTGCCCTTCGTTCGTCATGCCGGCGGTGGTGCGGCGCTGGTACTGGGAGTGACGGCGGTTTTCGGCCGTCGGTTGCCGCGGGTCAGCCGTCGGTTGCCGTGGGGTCGACGATGCGGACGCCGAAGTGGGAGCTGAGGGCGGTGCAGGCGCGGCAGGGGGTGGCGAAACTCCCGTGGAGGGGGTCGCCGTCCTCGCGTATGCGGCGGGCGGTCAGTTTGGCGTGTTTGAGGGCTTTGCGGGCCTCGCCGTTGGTCATGGGCTTGCGGGCGGCGCGTTTGCTGCGGGTCGCGTCGGCGGCGGTGATGTGCCGGGAGATGAGGATCGTCTCGGCGCAGCGGCCGGTGAAGCGGTCGCGCTGGGCGCTGGTGAGGGTGTCGAGGAAGTCCTGGACGAGGTGGTGCAGGGCGGGGGGAGTGTCGCCGCGGGCGGCGGTGCCGGTGAGGGTGGCGCCGTGGACGGAGAGGGCGGCGGCGACGGTGGGCAGGATGCCGTCGCGGCGGTGGCGGAGCGCGGGGGCGGGGGGCGCGTCGGGTCCGCTCCAGCCGATCCGGGGGTCGCCGGAGCGCACGTCGGTACCTCCGTGGTGCAAGGTATTCATGATCGTCTTCCCCTCCCGGGCATCCCCCCGAAGGACACAGGGTGCCAAATGCCGTGGCTGGTGCGGAAGCTGGGGCGGCGCGACACGCCAGGGCCGGGGCTGGTCGTCACGGTGGGGTGACGGCGGGTCACGGAAGCGGAGGCGTGGTTTCCGCGGGGTTGCGGTGGGCCGGTGACCGGGGTGCGTGTACCGCATAGGCTGTCGCCATCCGCCGATCGACACCGCCGATTGAGGCCTGAGAGAACGCCCAGGGGGCTACCGCCATGACGACAGGTCGGCTCGGGCAGCAAGCCGCGCCGCCGAACGCGGCCTACGCCGGGCAGGTCGTGCACTTCCCGGATCCGGTCCGGGCAGCGCGTCACCCGAGAGGAGTACGGGTCGACGAGCGCGGTCACCCGGATTTCGCTCCGTACGCGCGCGTGGCGGTGGAGATCGCCGAGCCGCCGGACGGGTTCGGGGTCGACGAGCTGCGGCTGACGGACTTCGTGTCGGCCAACGCCGCGCTGGCCGCGGACCGGCACGAGCTGTGGGACACGGTGCCGGACGTGGCGACGCCGCACGGCTGGACGTGGCACCACGTCGCGGGTACGCGACGGCTGGAGCTGGTCCCGGTCGAGGTGAAGGCGCTGCTTCGGCACCACGGCGGGATCGCGACCGCGCCGGTGGACCACGGCAAGCGCGGCACGCGGCCGTTGCAGGAGACGCGGCCGGCGCACTTCGGGCTGCCGAAGTCCGGTGTGGCGGTGTCGGAGGCGCAGGTGCTGGGGGTCGAGGAGGATCTCGGCTACCGGCTGCCGGGCGCATACCGCTCGTTCCTGAAGGCGGCGGGCGGCTGCGCGCCGGTGGGCACGGCGCTGGACGCCGAACTGGGCCTGCTGGTGGACCAGCCGTTCTTCACGGTGCGCGACGAGGCGGCGGTCAACGACCTCGTGTACGTCAACAAGTGTCTGCGCGACCACCTGACGAAGGACTACCTCGGCGTCGCCTTCGTCCAGGGCGGCCTGCTCGCGGTGAAGGTGAAGGGCGCGCGGCCGGGTTCGGTGTGGTTCTGCGCGTACGACGATGTGCGGGACGTGGATCCGTCGTGGTCGCCGGCCGAGCGGGTGGAGCGGTTGCTGCTGCCCGCGGGCGACGACTTCGACGCGTTCCTGTCCCGGTTGGCGGGTAGTCCGCCGGAGTTGGAGACGGTGGCGAATCTGATGGTCGACGGCGGTTTCGCCCATGTCGTCCCGGTGTCGTCCGGTCCGGCGTCGTCCGGTCCGGTGGGGGAGTGAGCTTCAGGCGATGGTGACCTACGCGCAGGCGCAGGAGCGCGCCGAGGAGTGGATCAACGGCGACGTGCCCGCGTACCAGCATCGTGAGGTGCGGGTGCGGGAGTTCGAGCTGGGTTTCGTGGTGTGGGGCGAGGACCGGGCGGAGGGCCCGCGTTCGGACGGGGGCGGGCAGCGGCTCGTCATCGCCCGGGACAGCGGGGAGGCGACGCTGTGGCCGGCGCTGCCGGTGGGTGAGGTGATCCGCCGCTTCGAGGAGGAGTACGGCGGTCCCGACGGCCCGCAGGGTGCGGCACCGGCGCCGGCGCCCGCCCGAATCGACCTGAACCAGACGTCGTTCCTGCTGACTCCGCCGGAATGGCTGCAGGAGGCGGCGGACAAACTGGGCATCGGGGAGCGGCGCCCGGATGCCGCGTCCGGAGCCGGTGCCGGAGCCGGGGCTTCGGCCGCCGGTGGTACGGGGCCGGCGGAGACGCAGGCCGGAGTGCCGGCGGCCGCGCCTCCCGTGGCCGCGCCTCCCCCGGGGGTGCCCGCTGCCGACGTGCCGGTGGGGTCGACGCCGTGGGCCGGTACGGACACCAACGCGGACCCCGGTGAGGAGGACCGCTCCGTTCCGCTGCCCGCGACGGTGTTCGCGCCGCCGCTGAGCGGGCCCGACGTGCCCCGGCCTCCGGCGTCCACGCCCGAGGCGAAGACGGCGCTGATGTCGGGAGGCAGCCAGCTGCCGCCGACGGCGGTCGCGCCGGCGCTCGACGCTTCCCGGGTACCGGGCGCGCCCGGTGCACCCGGGGTGCCCGCGGCTCCTGCCGCGCCGGGCGCCGCGCAGCCCGGCACGCCCCCGCCCCCGCCGCCCGGTACGCCGCCCTACGGCTATCCGCAGGCGCCGGGCGCACCCGGCACGCCTCCGCCGGGTGTACCGGCCCAGGCGCCGGCGCCCGCCGCCCCGTTCCCGCCCCCGGGCGCCCACACGCCCCCGCCTCCTGCGGGAGCCCCCTCGTACGGCTATCCGCAGGCGCCGGGCGGTGTCCCGGACGCGTCGCTGATGTCGGCGGACTCCGGCACGTCCGGGCGGTCGCTCGCGCCGAACGCCGGGGACATCGCGGACGCCGCGACGGGCAAGGCCACACCGCCGCCGAGGAAGGCGCGCGGTGGCGCGGGCGCGCCGCCTCCGCCGCCGGGTGCGCCGGGCATGCCGGGCGCGCGCCCGGGGAGTCCGACGCCGCCGCCCGCGCCGGGCGCGTCCGCGAACGCGTATGTGCCGACGCAGTTCGCGCCCGCGCTCGGACCGGAGGGACTCCAGGGCCCGGGTACGCCGGGCGCTCCCAACCCGCCTGCCCCGCCCGGAGGCAACGTGCATCAGGCGGCCACGATGCTGGCCGACCCCAGCCAACTGGGCGGGGGCGCGCCGCAGCCGCCGGCCCCGCCGGGCGCTCCCGGCGCTCCGGGTATGCCTCCCGCGCCCGGCGCTCCCCAGCCTCCGGGACCCCCCGGGGTCTCCGCAGCCCCTGGTGCCCCCGGCGTTCCGCAGCCTCCGGGCGCTCCCGCCGGTCCCGGTGCGCCCGGTGGCGGCCGGGGTGCCGTGCACCAGGCGGAGACCATGCTCGCCGCGCCGCCGGTGGGCGGACCGGGCGCGCCCGCCCCGCCCGCCCCGCCCGGTCCGGGCGCCCCCGGCATGCCGCCGGGCGCTCCGCAGCCGATGCCGCCGGGCGGGCCCGTTCCGGGGCAGCAGCCGGCGTACGGGTATCCGCCGCAGGGGCAGCCGACGGTCGGCCCCGGCTACCAGGCCGTGCTGCGCTACCGCGCGCAGGACGGTTCGGAGCAGCAGCTGATCCGGCGTTCGGCGCCGGGCACGCCGCATCCGGAGTGGCAGATCTTCCATGAGCTGCGCGCGATGAACGTGCCGTCGGACCAGGTGCTGGAGCTGCACACGGAGCTGGAGTCGTGCGAGCTGCCGGGTGCCTACTGCGCGCGGATGATCCGGGAGCAGTGGCCGCAGGCTCGGATCGCGAGCATCGCGCCGTACGGCACGGACCATGCGAGCCGGCAGCAGGGGATGCAGCAGTTGCTGGCGCACCAGGGCGAGTTGCACCAGGTGGCGGACGGGCCCGCGCGACTCGCGCCGGTGCGTGCGCCGCTGCCGCCGGTGCAGCCCGCGCCGCCCGTCCCGCCGGACGCCGTCGCGCAGGAGCTGGCGGCGGCGTTCGGGCCGGCGGTGTTCCGGTTCGAGCAGCAGGCGGTGTCGCGACAGGGCGTGCCGCCGGTCGTGGCGCACACGCTGGTGGTGGCCGGACTGCCGGTGGACATGGGGCCGTTCTTCTGGGCGCAGGCCCAGCCGGGCCGGCCGGTGCCGACGCTGGCGGAGCTGGCGGCCGAGCGGGGGGTGCAGCCGGCGGCGGACGCGGGCTCGTACCTCGTGATGGGCACCGACTTCGGCCGGGCGATCTGTGTCCAGTACGGCACGGCGAACATCGTGGCCGTCCCCGTGGAGGCGGGCCCGGGCGGTGCTCCGGTGCCGCCGCAGTTCGTGAACACCGGGCTGCCGGAGTTCGCGCGCTGTCTGGCCCTGCTGGGCCGGATGTGGCGGCTGCGGTACGGCCTCAACCAGGAGCAGGCGGGCCGCTGGACCGTGGACTTCCAGGCGCAGCTGGCCGCGCTGGACCCGGCGGCGCTCGGTTCGCCGGAGAGCTGGTGGTCGGTGCTGCTGGAGCAGATGTGGGACGGCCTGTTGTAGCGGACGCCGTCCGGTGGTGAGTCCAGGATGCCCTTCACGCGTGCGTGAAGGGCATCCTGCGTTGTACGGCCGTCCCGTGTTCCACCCGGGAGCCCGTCGGCCGAACGGGTTCGCGGCCTGATCGTCTGCCGTGCCGGGCAGGCGCGGCAAACGGCCGTCCGTACGACGCCGATCGCGGCGTGCGGGTATTCGAGCGTGACGTGGCTGCGGAGTGTCGCGTTATGAACACTTCCGCCCGATCCATCAAGATGTGCGCGAAATCAACCTGTCGGGTATGTCATGGATGTCTGGTGGAGAGGGGTTCCCACGGTGAGCAGCAGTGCATCGATGCCGCCGCACGGCTTTGTGACCGTCCGGGGGCGCGGCTACCGTCCCGAACAGGTGGAAGCCTTCGTGCGGGCGTTGTTCGACGACCGGGACGCCGCGTGGGAACGCGCCGCGCGGCTGACCGTGCTCGCCCGGGAGATGGGGGAGGAGGCCGCCCGGGCGCGCGAGACGGTCGCCCGGCTCGTACCGCAGACGTACGAGACGCTCGGGGAGTCCGCGCAGCGCCTGTTCCAGGTCGTGCAGCAGGAGGCGGCGGACCTCGGGGAGCGCACGCGGCGTGCGGCGGCCGAGCGGATCGCGCAGGCCGAGGCGGACGCCGCGCGTACGCTCCAGGAGGCACAGGACGCCGCGGACGCGCTCCGCGCGGAGGCCGACGACCACGCCGACCGGCTCCTCCTCGCCGCGCGCACCGAGGCCGACGACTTCCGCATCGGCAGCCGGCGCGCGGTGAAGGCGGGCCGTACGGAGGCGCTCTCGGCGGTGCGCGAGGTACGGCAGCGCACCGAGGGCATGCTCGGCGAGCAGTCCCGGGAGCACACCGAGCGCTGGGCCGAGGTGGAGCGCGAGCACGCCGAGCGGGCCGCCACGCTGGACGCGCGGTACGCCGAGCGGATGAGCCGGGCCGAGGCCGAGCTGGCCGCGGCCGAGCGGGCCCTGCGGGAGATCGAGGAGACGGCGGTCCGCGACCAGGAGGAGGCACGCGTGCGTGCCGACGAACTCCTCGCGCACGCGCGCGTGCGCGAGGAACGCATCGCCGCCGAGACCGAACAGGTGCTGCGCGAGCACGGCGAGACCTGGGACGTCGTGCACGCGCAGATGGACACCGTGCGCAACCGCCTGATGATGCTGACGGGGCGCGCCGTGGACTAGGGGGTGTCGCCTGGACGGCACCCCCTGGTCGTGCTCAGCCGGTCTCGTGGGAGCGGAACTGTTCTGCCACCACCGCCGCCATCAGCTCGGCGTCGAAGGCGGAGGCGTCGGCGAGGCGGGTGGCGGCGGACAGGGAGTTGAGGAGGGTCTTGGTGACCCTCAGGGCGGTCGGGGGGCGGCGGACGACGGGCCTGGCCCAGGCGCTGACGGCCGCGTCGAGTTCGTGGGCGGGGACGGTTCTCTGGAGGATGGACAGGGCCGCGGCCTCCGCGGCGTCGAAGACACGTCCGGTGAGGATGAGTTCGCGTACGCGGGCGGCGCCGACCTCGCTGATCAGACGCGGGAGCAGGCCGCCCCAGGCGGTGGGCAGGCCGAGGGCGAGTTCGGGGAGGCGGAAGGTCGCGTCGTCGGCGCCGACCCGCAGGTCGCAGGCGAGGGCCAGGGCGAGGCCGGCCCCGATGGCCTTGCCCTGGACGCGTGCGATGGTGACGGCGGGGTTGGCGGTGAGCGCGTCGCAGACGCGGCGCGCCTTGGTGCCGGACAGTCGGATGCCGCTCGCCGCGGGGTCGGCGGCGAGGTGCTCGGCGAACTCGCTCCGGTCGCCGCCGAGACAGAAGTCGGGGCCGGCCGCGCGGAGCACCAGCACCCGGACGGCGGGGTCCTCGGCGACGAGGACGGTCAGCAGGTCGTCCAGCATCGCGTCGGTGACGGCGTTGCCCTGTTCGGGGAGGTTCAGCTCGATGGTCAGCACGGGGCCCTGCCGGTCGGTGCGCAGGGTCTTGAGTATCCGGCCGGCCGGGAACGCGGTGAGGGGCGGGGCGGGCGTCATGTCGTCACTTTCAGGGAGGCGGCGCGTCGGAAGACCATACGAGGGGCGTAGACCGGTGGCTCGATGGGCCGCAACGCGGGGAAACGGCACAGCAGTTCGGTGAGCAGGACGCGGGCCTCCAGCCGTGCGAGGGCTGCGCCGAGGCAGTAGTGCGCGCCACCGCCGAAGGTGAGGTGGCTGCCGCGGCGCCGGATGTCGAAGACGTGCGGCTCGGGGTTGCGGCGGGGGTCGTGGTTCGCGGCGCCGTACAGGACGTGGACGGTGGTGTCCCGGGCGATCGGCACCCCGGCGAGGAAGGTGTCGTCGGCGGCGACCCGGGAGTTGAGGTGGATCGGCGGGTCGTAGCGCAGGACCTCGTCGATGGCGTCGTCGAGGTCCTCGGGGTGGCGGCGCAGCCGCTCGGCCCGGGCGGACTCGCCGGTCAGCAGCCACACGGCGTTGGTCAGCAGGGTCGCCGTGGTCTCCAGGGAGGCGATGGTGATGAACATCGTCAGGTCGTAGAGGATCTGGTCGGCGGCCGCGCGGTCGCCCGCGTGCACGGCGTCCCAGTAGCGGATCCAGCCGGACAGGACGTCGTCCCCGGGGCGGGCGCGCCGCTCGCTGAGCAGGCGGGTGAAGAAGACCCGCATCTCCAGGGTGGCCTCGGCGGACACGGCCAGTTCGCTCTTGGTCGGCAGCAGTTCCTGGGCGTGCACCTGGCGGTGGGTGAAGCTCAGGATGTGCGGATAGTGCTCCTCGGGGATGGCGAGCCACCGGCCGACGGTGTGGATGGGGAGCTGTTCACCGACGACGGCCGCGAAGTCGGCCTCGCCCCGGGTGCGCAGTTCTTCGTCGAGGCGGTCCAGGAGCCGGGTGACGTGGGCGGTGATCTGCGGCTCCATGACCTCCAGCGTGCGGCGGTCGAAGAGGTTGCCCAGGGCGCGGCGCTGACTCGTGTGAGCGGGCGCGTTGAGCCGGGAGAGGGTCCGGGTCATCTCCTGGGTGGCAGGCGCATGCCAACGCTCGGTGTCGGGCTGCCGCTGCTGCCAGGCGAAGTCCGGGGTCAGCCAGTCCCGGCCGCGCAGGACCTGGTTGCAGGCGTCGAATCCGGTGACGAAGAAGCCGCCCCAGGGAGCCGGGACCACATCGCCCAGAGCGCGTAAACCGGCCCAGACGGGGAGGGGGTTGGCCTGCCCCTCGCCGGAACGCAGGCGACGGAGAAGGGAGATGGCGGCCCGGCGGTCGGTCGTGGTACCGCGTATGTCGCCAACGGCGGTCACGCGAAGCTCCTTTGTGGCATGGGCGCTACCGATACCGCCGGAACCTACCCTTCCCCTCCCCCGCATCATGCGTCTCTGTGTGTTGCTCCTGTCACATGCGGTGGCTGGATTTCACCGCCGTCACTTTTCCGCCACAAGTACGGCGCCCGGTTCCGTGTCAGACGCGGAAAATGTCCAGGAACGAGCTCCAGAAACCCTTCTTCCTGGCCGGTTCCTGACGCGTGGCCGCGGCGGCCGGCGCGACCGGGTGCGGCTGCTCCGCCGGGGCGTGCGCGGACCGGCTCCGGAGGTGCGCCGTCATCCGGGTGGCCGGCGCCGGGCTGAACGCCACCGGCATGGTGGCCAGCGCCCGGTGGAAGGGGCCCGGCCGCCACTGGAGGTCCTTCTCGGCGACGGCCAGGGTCAGGTCGGGCAGCGCGTTGAGCAGCCGCTCGACCGCCGTGACCGCGATGACCTGCGCCGGGTCCTTGGCCGGGCAGGCGTGCGGGCCCGCGCCCCAGGCCAGGTGGGCGCCCTTGCCGTGGGCGCGCCGGGCCTCGGCCAGCGTGGGGTCGCTGTTGGCGGCGGCGAAGCTGATGACGACCGGGGTGCCGGTCTCGGCCACCACGCCCCCGAGGTCGACGTCCTGGAGCGGGTAGTGGGTGGCGTAGTTGGCGATCGGCGTCTGGTGCCACAGCACATGGTCGATCGCCTCCTCCACCAGCATGCCGGCGCCCTGGTCCTCGTCGGGCGCGAGCAGCAGGAGCAGGGCGTTGCCGATGAGGTTGCGCTCGGGTTCGACGCCCGCGCCCATCAGCATGACCAGCTGGTCCTTGAGCTCCTCGTCGGTCAGGCCCGCCGGGTGCTGGATGAGCCAGGAGGTGACGTCGTCGCCGGGCTGGCGGCGCTTGAGGGCGATCAACGCCATGAGGCAGGCGGTGAGTTCCTCGTTGGCACGCACCGCGTCCTTGCCGTCGAAGATCGCCGACATGGCGCTGGTGAGGGTGTCGCCGATGTCCGCCGGGCAGCCGAAGAGCTTGTTGAACAGCAGCAGCGGCAGCAGCTTGGCGTAGTCGTTGAGCAGGTCGGCCCGGCCGCGCTCGCTGAACTGGTCGATCAGGTAGTCGGCGATCGGCTCGACGTCGCGGCGGATCCGGCTGATGTTGAGCCGCGCCAGGCTGTCGGTGACGGCCTTGCGCAGCCGCAGGTGCACCGCGCCGTCCGTGAACAGGCAGTTGGGCCGGTACGCCATCATCGGCAGGACCGGGTTGTCCAGGCCGATGCGTCCCTCGTTCAGGGCCTTCCAGCGGCGGGCGTCGCGGGCGAAGAGCGTGGGGTTCTGCAGGACGCGCAGCGCCGTCTCGTACCCGACGACCAGGGTGGCGTCGACCCCGGGCGCGAGTTCGACGGGGCCGGCCGGCGCCTTCGCGCGCAGCCGGTCGTAGACCTCGTGCGGGTCGGCGGCGAACGCGGCGTCGTGCATGGGGCATCTGCCACCGACGGCGGCGGATGCGATCGGGCTGTCCATGAAACTTCTTTCTCCAGTTCCCGGCGCGGGGGCCGGGGGCGGGCCGGCGGGCTGGTCAGGCCGCGCGGTCGAGCAGATGACGGACCAGCGCGATCAGCGCGTGGCCGGAGGACTGGCGGTCGCGGGCGTCGCAGTAGACGACCGGGGTGTCCGGGAGCAGGTCGAGCGCCTCGCGGACCTCCGCCTCCGCGTAGACCCGGCCGGCCTCGAAGGTGTTGACCGCGATGGCGTACTCCAGCCCGTAGCTCTCGATGAGGTCGATGACGGGGAACGTCTCCTCCAGCCGGCCGGGGTCGACCAGCAGCAGGGCGCCGAGCGCACCGCGGGCCATGTCCTCCCACAGCTGCATGAACCGCTGCTGGCCCGGGGTGCCGAACAGGTACAGCACGAGTTCGTCGCTCAGCGTGAGCCGGCCGAAGTCGAGGGCCACGGTGGTGGTGGTCTTGCCGGTCACCCCGTGCAGGTCGTCCACGTGGAGCGACGCCTGCGTCATCTTCTCCTCGGTGCGCAGCGGGGTGATCTCCGACAGCGAGCCGATCAGGGTCGTCTTGCCCACGGCGAAGTGCCCGACCACCAGGATCTTCGCCGCGCTGGTCACCTCGCTGGAGACGTAGATGGAGCGGCCTGTGCTCCCGCCCGCCGTCTCAGCCGATGAGGGATTGGAGTCCATTCAGAACCTTTTCGAGGGTCGCTCTGTCTACGTTCTGGTGTCGGGGCGGGGCGGCGCGCAGCAGCAGGTGCCCCTGTGCCGATAAATCGGTCAGCAGCAACCGGACGACGCCGACGGGCAGTTCGAGGTGGCCGGCCACCTCGGCGACGGACAGGTATCCGCCCGAGACCAGCTCCCAGATCGCCCGGACCTCGGGGCCGGCCCCCAGCGGAAGGGTCCGCTCGGGAGCCAGGGTGACGAGGGTGTGCAGGGCCAGGTCCTCGGAGGTGGGCAGGCTCCGGCCGCCGGTGATGACATAGGAGCGGACGAAGTCGCTGGTGACTGCTTCCTCGCCGGGCGTCCTCATGAGCGGGCACCGCTCTCCGAGCGGGGCGCCACGCTCATCGCCTTGCTGAGTGCGTTCACCGTCTTCTGCATCCGGAACGACACCGCCTCCATGTCGACGTCCAGCGCAGCCGAGACCGCCAGGTAGGAGCCCTGGCCGGCGGCGCTGAGGAAGATCCAGCCGCCGTCGTACTCCAGCAGCGTCTGCTTCCAGATCCCGTGACCCGCCCCGACGAAGTGGGCGACGGCACGGCTGAGCGACTGCATGGAGCTCATCGCGGCCGCGTTGGTCTCCGCGTCGTCCCGGCTGATGTCGTCGGAGCGCTGCAGCAGCAGGCCGTCGCCCGAGACGAGGATGGCGTGGCGGGCCCCGCGCACCTCGAGCACGTCGTTCAGCACCCACGACAGGTCGGTGTTCACTGGTTCTGAGGTCCTTCCGTGGTGTTGTCCCGGCCGAGCAGCGTGCCGCGGGCGAACGCTCCGATCCGCGACGCCGTCACCTCGCTGGCGGGTACGGACGTGCCTTCCTGTGCGGGGTTCACGGCGTCGGGCACGGCCGCCACCGACACGGGGCCCTTGCGCCGCCGGCGCTTGGGCAGACCGCCCTGGGTGGTCCCCACCACGTGCGAGGGGCCCACGACCGGGACCGGGGCCAGCCGCTGCGGGGCGGGGGCCTCCTCGATGCCGGGCTCCTGGACGGGCTCGGGCTGCGGGACGTCGGGGGTCAGGAGGTCCTCCGGGACACGGATCACTGCGCGCACACCGCCGTAGGGCGAGACCGAGCCGACGGACACGGCGAAGCCGTAGCGGGCGGCGAGCATGCCGCAGACGGCGAAGCCGAACCGGGGCGGGTCGCCGAGCGCGGTGATGTCCACGGGGCGGTCGGGGGACAGAAGGGCGGCGGCGCGGTCCTTGGTCTCCTGGTCCATGCCGAGACCCGCGTCGTCGACGATGAAGCACACGCCGGTGGGCACGGCCTGGATGTTGACCTCGACCGGCGTACCGGGGGCGCTGTAGTTGGTCGCGTTGTCCAGCAGCTCGGCGAGGACCACGGCGACCGGTTCCACGGCCTTGTTCGCGATGGAGATGCTGACCTGGGAGTGGACGCCGACGCGGCTGAAGTCCTTGATGCGGCCCTGGGCGCTGCGGGCGACGTCGTAGACGCTGGCGGCGCTGTCGCGGCGGCCCAGCCAGCCGCCGCACAGCACCGAGATGCCCTTCGCGCGGCGGCCGAACTGGCTGCCGGTGTGATCGACGGACATCAGGTCGGCGAGTACGCCGGTGTCGTCGCCGTACTTCTTCAACAGCCCGTCCAGGAGGAGCTGTTGCTCCTCCGCGAGGGACTGCAGGGTGCCCATCGCGGACTTGAGCACGGCCTTGGTCGCCGACTCGGCGTCCGCGCGGACGTCGGCCAGGTCGTGGTCGTGCTGTGCGCTCAGCGTCGCGATGTGCGCGTGCAGCTGGCCGGCCTCGCCGCGGGCGGCGGTGAGGCCGGCTTCGAGGTCGTTCTTCTTTCTTCGGAGAGCCTGGTTGGTTCTCCTGGCCCGCAGTACTGCGATCACCGCAGCAGCGAGCACAACAATCAAGATCCACAGGAGTGGATCTTGGGTCAATGACGTCATGAGACTCTCTTCAAGTCGCGTCGCACGGGGGAGCAGGCCTCAGTCCTGCAGGCGGACCAACATCCACTCCTTAGCGACGGGGCCTTGCAGACTTCCCCCGTGCGCGTCATCACGACGCGCCGTCAGCCTACCGAAAAGTGGCATGATCGTATCAGTCACAAGGTGTCAACAAGCTTGCACCTGTTGCTGTTTAACTGGTCATCACCGAACGTCCACATGCCTCGATGGCGAAGATTTGTGACTCTCCGTCAATTCCCCCTGCGTACGGCCCCGGCGAGGATCCACCCCTCCACCGCCTCGTACTGGCGCCGCTGCTGCTCCGCCTTCGCCCGCCCGGAGGCCAGCGTGCCGAGCCAGCCGAACAGGAAGCCGGCCGGGATGGTGACGATGCCGGTCGTGGTGAACGGGAAGTAGACGAAGTCGGCGTGCGGGAACGCCGCGAGGGGCGAGCCGGAGACCAGCTTGGTGCCCGGCATGAGCAGCAGCACGCTCAGCGTGCCCCCGATCAGCGTGGCCAGCAGCCCGCCGCGGGTGTAGCGCCGCCAGAAGAGGCCGTAGACCAGGGCGGGCTCGAGGGCCGAGGCGCCCAGGCAGAAGGAGAGCGTCACCAGGGGCTGCAGGCTGTGGTGCTGCACCAGGGTGGCGAGCAGGATCGTCGGCACGCCGATCGCGAGTGCCGACACGCGTGCGAGGGCCATCTCGCGCCGGGGCGGCATCTCCCGCACGCGCGCGGCGAAGACGTCGTGGGCGAGGGAGTTGGCACAGGCGAGGATCATTCCGGCCACCGAGGCGAGCAGGGTGAGGAAGATCGCGGTGGTGACCAGGGTGAACAGGAAGGTCTCCGGCATCGACACGTCCGCCCCGAACGCCGCCCGGGAACCCAGCAGGTACGCCGTGTTGCCCTGCGGATCGGCCCCGGCGATCACGCCGTGGCCGAGCAGTGCGGTCGCGCCGACCCCGACCACCGTGATGACCAGCACGAACAGGGCGACGATCGACACCGCCCAGGACATCGAGCGGCGCACCTGGCGGGCGCTGGAGGCGGTGTACATGCGCATGGTGATGTGGGGCAGGCAGGCGCCGCCGAGCACGACGGTCAGCTCGGAGGCGATCATGTCGAGCCGGGAGCGGCCCGAGGTGCCGAACTCCAGCCCGGAGCGCAGGAAGGCGGGCCCGGCACCGCTGCGCCGGGCGGCGGCGGAGAACAGGGCGCCCGGGTCCCAGTCGAAGCGGCGCAGGATCAGTACGGCGACCACGGCGCCCGAACCGACCAGCGTCACGATCTTCAGGATCTGGATCAGTGCGGTGCCCTTCATGCCGCCGATCGCCGCGTACGCGATCATCAGAGCGCCCAGCGCCACGACGCACGCCGTCTTCAGCGACGCGTCCGAGAAGCCCAGGATGAACGCCATCAGCTGCCCCGCTCCGGCGAGCTGGACCAGCATGAGCGGCAGCAGCGCGGCGATGGTCACCACGCAGGCCGTGACGCGCACGCAGCGGCCGGGCAGCCGGCGGGCGAGCGCGTCGCCCATGGTGAACCGGCCCGCGTTGCGCAGCGGTTCGGCCAGCAGGAACATCAGCAGCATCAGCGACAGCGCCGTACTGAGGGCGAGCACGAGCCCGTCGTAGCCGCACAGGGCGATCACGCCGCCGGTGCCGAGGACCGTGGCCGCGGAGATGTAGTCGCCGGCGATGGCGAGGCCGTTGCGCAGCGGGGACAGCGAGCCGTAGCCCGTGTAGAACTCGTCGAGGTCGTCGTGGTCGGGGCCGGTCATCACGCACAGCAGCAGGGTCACCGTGGCGACGGCGGAGAAGGCGACCAGGGACATGGTCTGCGTCCGGCCGCTGAAAGAGGTCAGGCCCCACACGGCGGGGGAGACGGCGGCCGCGCTCATCGGACCGCTCCGCGCCGGGCGTCCAGCGCGGCCTCCGCGCGGATGCGGTCCGCGAGCGGATCGACGTGCACACGCGCGGTGTACTCGTACAGGGCGATCGCGAGCCAGGTGACGGGCAGTTGGAGCAGGGCGAGCAGCAGGCCGGCCGGGATGCCGTCGACGACCGGGCGGGTCATGACGCCGGGCGCGCCCGCGGACAGCACCAGGAACAGCGTGAAGTAGCCGAGCGCGGTGAGCGTGGCGGTGCGCCGCTGCCAGCGGTAGGCGCCGCGCAGGACGCGCAGATCGCGGTGGTGACCGACGGGTGTGCGGGGCGGGCGGTGGGGGACGTGCGCCGCTTCGGGGGGCGGCGGCTGCCAGGGGAAGGTGAGCGGGGCGGAGGGCTGCGGCTCGTACGGCGGGTGTGGGGGGTGCGACGGGTCGTGGGACATCCCGGGGCTCCTTGCGTGGCTCGGGTCCGTGGCGGCGGACCGCAGGGAGGTGGGGGGTGGGCGGAGCCCCGCACGCTACTCGCGGGTACCCGGGCCGCGCGGCGTTTTCGCCGAACTGGCCGGTCGGTATGCGCTTACTTCGCAAAAACGTTTCCGACCTGGGGTGTTACCGGCGTTAACCAAGCCGTGCCGGGCCGCAGCCCTCCGCCCCGCCCACCTCGCCGTGCCCCACCCGGCCGTGCCGGGCGCTGCCGCTCACTCGGTGCGCACCGGGAACCGCCGCGGCGCGAGGAACAGCAGGACCAGGAAGGCCAGGGCCGCCGCGCAGGCCGCGCCGAGGTACACCGCGTGCACCGCGTCCGCGATCGCCCGCCGGGTCGCGCCCGGGGCCGTACCGGCGTCCAACGCGCGCGTGACGGAGTCCAGATCGCCTGCACCGCCGAGCCGCGCGGCCAGCACCCCGTTGGCGACGGCGCCGAACAGCGAGGCGCCGAGGGTCTGTCCGGTCTGCCGGCAGAACAGCACGGACGCGGTCGTGGTGCCCCGCTCCGACCAGCCCACCGTCGACTGCACCCCGACGATCAGCGGCAGCTGGAACAGCCCCAGCGCGCCGCCCAGCAGCAGCATCAGCAGCGTCGGCTGCCACCAGGACCCCGGGTAGGGCAGGAACGGGAACGCGAACAGGATCAGCGTCGCCAGGCCGATGCCGAGCAGGGCGGTGTCGCGGAAGCCGATGCGCCGGTAGACGTGCTGGCTGAGCGCCGCCGACACCGGCCAGCTCAGCGTCCACACCGACAGCACGAACCCGGCCGCCACGGGCGCGAGTCCGAGCACCGACTGCGCGTACGTCGGCAGGAACACGCTCGGCGCCACCATCAGCAGCCCCAGCGCGCCGAGCGCCAGGTTGACCGCCGCGATCGTCCGGCGCCGCCACACCCACCCCGGGATGATCGGCTGCGCCGCCCGCCGCTCCACCCGCACCACCACCCCGGTCAGCGCGAGACCCGCCGCGAACAGCGCGAGCGAGGGCGCCGACAGCCACGGCCAGGCGACCCCGCCCTGCACCAGCGCGGTCAGCAGCACGCCGCCGGCCGCGAACACCGCGAGCGCCCCGGCCCAGTCCACGCGCGCGCGTGCCCGCCTCTCCGCGCCCCCGGCCCCTTCGGGAGTCTTCGGCAACTCCCGTGCGGGCTCGTGCAGATGACGGACGACCAGCCACAGCGCGGCCGCGCCGATCGGCAGGTTCACCAGGAAGATCCAGCGCCAGTCGGCGTACGCGGCGAGCAGTCCGCCGAGCCCCGGGCCGGCGACCGCCGACACCGCCCACACCGTGGACAGCTTCGACTGGATCTTCGGGCGCTCCTGGAGCGGATACAGATCGGCGGCCAGGGTCTGCACGGTGCCCTGCAACGCCCCGCCGCCCAGGCCCTGCACGACCCGGAACGCGATCAGCGCCGCCATGTTCCACGCCGCCGCGCACAGCAGCGAGCCCAGCAGGAACACGGCCGAGCCCACCACCAGCACCGGCTTGCGGCCGAAGGTGTCGGACAGCTTGCCGTAGACGGGCAGCGAGACGGTCACGGCGAGCAGATAGCCGGAGAACAGCCAGGAGAAGACGGAGAACCCGCCGAGGTCGCCGACGATCTGCGGTACGGCCGTGGAGACGATGGTGGAGTCGAGCGCCGCCAGCGCCATCGACAGCATCAGCGCGGCGACGACCGCCCCGCGCCGCCGTGTGCCGTGCCGCTCGCCGGTGCCGCCGCGTATCGCGGGCTGTGTACTCCCCACCGCTGACCCCTCCCCATGTGTCCCGGACCGCCGGACATCCCCGGATCCCCGGGGAACCTACCCCGTGCCCCTTGCAACCATCTGCACGCCGCGAGACCCCCGCGAGCCCGCGGACTTGACCCTGACGCAAGGGGAGGGTGGAGGCTCGGGGCGTCGAAGGGTGGAGACGACCCCGAGACGGTCTCCGCCGCAGGGCGGAGGACCCCTAAGGGTGTCTCCGTACCAGGGCTCGGGGAGGGTTCGTCCGGGCGGAGGAGGAGAGGGGCCGGGAGCGTTCCTTAACCTGGCTTTACGCCGCTGGGGGGCGGCTGACCGAACCGGCGGGGGTGGGGTTTACCCCCGGGAAAGACGGGGCTTCGCACCAGCGCGAGGCACCGCCGCCGACCGCGAGACTCATCGACGTACTCAGGACGACGCACCGCACCGCGGGGCACCCTGCACCGACCTGCCAACCGACATAGGAGACATACCGTGACATCGGCTGTGACCATTCCCAGGCACGGGGGTACTGGAGGGACTACGGCCGTTGCCGCGCGGGCGCGGCAGGTCGTGAAGGCGTACGGGTCCGGCGAGACCCGCGTCGTCGCCCTCGACCACGTCGACGTGGACATCGCCCGCGGCCAGTTCACCGCGATCATGGGCCCCTCCGGGTCCGGCAAGTCCACCCTGATGCACTGCCTTGCCGGCCTCGACACCGTCTCGTCCGGGCAGATCTACCTGGACGAGACCGAGATCACCGGCCTGAAGGACAAGAAGCTCACCCAGCTGCGGCGCGACCGGATCGGCTTCATCTTCCAGGCGTTCAACCTGCTGCCGACCCTGAACGCGCTGGAGAACATCACGCTGCCCATGGACATAGCCGGCCGCAAGCCGGACCGGGCCTGGCTGGACCGCGTCGTGGAGACCGTCGGGCTCGCCGGGCGGCTCAGGCACCGGCCGACCCAGCTCTCCGGCGGACAGCAGCAGCGCGTCGCCGTGGCCCGCGCGCTCGCCGCCCGCCCGGAGATCATCTTCGGGGACGAGCCGACCGGAAACCTCGACTCGCGCGCGGGTGCCGAGGTGCTCGGCTTCCTGCGCCGCTCCGTGGACGAACTCGGCCAGACCATCGTGATGGTCACCCACGACCCCGTGGCCGCCTCCTACGCGGACCGGGTGCTGTACCTCGCCGACGGCCGGATCGTCGACGAGATGTACCAGCCGACGGCCGATCAGGTCCTGGACCGGATGAAGGACTTCGACGCCCGGGGACGTACGTCATGACTGTCCTGAAGACCTCGATGCGCAACCTCTTCGCGCACAAGGGCCGGATGGCGCTCTCGGCGGTCGCGGTCCTGCTGTCGGTGGCGTTCGTGTGCGGCACCCTCGTCTTCACCGACACGATGAACACCACCTTCGACAAGCTGTTCCAGGCCACGGCCTCGGACGTGACGGTCAGCGCGAAGGGCTCCTCCGACACCGGCCAGACGACCTCCACCACCGGCAAGCCCCCGGTCCTGCCGGCCGCCGTGCTCGGCACGGTCCGCGGCGCCCAGGGCGTGCGGTCGGCCGAGGGCACGGTGTTCTCCACGTCGGTCACCGTGATCGACGCGAACAAGGACAAGCTGTCGCCGAGCAGCGGCGCCCCGACCATCGTGGGCAGCTGGAACGGCAACGACGCCCGCACCATGCAGATCACCGCCGGTACGGCACCCAGGGGCCCGGACCAGGTCATGGTCGACAAGGACACCGCCGACAAGCACCACCTGAGGATCGGCTCCGACATCGGCATGATCTCGGTCGTCGGCACGCACCACGCGCGCGTGTCCGGCATCGCCGCCTTCAAGGTCACCAACCCGGGCGCGGCCATCTTCTACCTGGACACGAAGACCGCCCAGCAGACCCTGGTCGGCCGGACCGGTGTCTACACGAACGTCAACGTCACCGCCGCCCAGGGCGTGACGAACGACCAGCTGAAGAAGAACGTCACGGCCGCCCTCGGCCACGGCTACAAGGTGCAGACCGCCAAGGAGGTCGCCGACGCCAACCAGAAGAGCGTCAAGAGCTTCCTGAACGTCATGAAGTACGCGATGCTCGGATTCGCCGGGATCGCCCTCCTCGTCGGCATCTTCCTCATCATCAACACCTTCTCGATGCTGGTCGCCCAGCGCACCCGCGAGATCGGCCTGATGCGCGCCATCGGCTCCTCCCGCAAGCAGGTCAACCGGTCCGTGCTGATCGAGGCCCTGCTGCTCGGGGTGATCGGCTCCGTGCTCGGCGTCGGCGCGGGCGTCGGCATCGCGGTCGGCCTGATGAAGCTCATGGGCCAGATGGGCATGCACCTGTCCACCGACGACCTGACCATCGCCTGGACGACTCCCACGGTCGGCCTGCTCCTCGGCGTCGTGGTCACCGTCCTCGCCGCCTACCTGCCCGCACGGCGGGCCGGCAAGATCTCCCCGATGGCCGCCCTGCGCGACGCCGGCACCCCGGCCGACGCCAAGGCCGGCGCGGTCCGCGCCGTGATCGGCCTGCTCCTCACCGGCGCCGGCGGCTACAGCCTGTACGTCGCCGCCACCGCCGACAAGGCCAAGGCCGGCTCCGGCTGGCTGGGCCTCGGTGTGGTGGCCACCCTGATCGGCTTCGTCGTCATCGGCCCGCTGCTCGCCGCCGGCCTGGTCCGGGTCCTCGGCGCGGTCATCCTGCGCGTCTTCGGCCCGGTGGGCCGCATGGCCGAGCGCAACGCGCTGCGCAACCCGCGCCGCACCGGCGCCACCGGCGCGGCCCTGATGATCGGCCTGGCCCTGGTGGCCTGTCTGTCGGTGGTCGGCTCCTCGATGGTGGCCTCGGCCACCGACCAGCTCGACAAGACCGTCGGCACGGACTTCATCGTCCAGCCGGACAACCAGCAGCTCATCACCCCCCAGGCGGTCAAGCTCATCAAGGCCACCCCGCAGCTCGCGCGGGTCACCGAGTACCGGCCGACCCTGGCCGACCTCACCACCCCGGACGGCCGGACGCTCAAGGACACGGACATCACGGCGGCCGACCCGACGTACGCGACCGACCTGCGCAAGAAGACCGTCGCCGGGGACCTCAAGGACGCCTACCTGCCCGGTTCGATGTCCGTCCACGACAAGTTCGCCAGGGCGCACGGCATCCACCTCGGCTCGAAGATCACCGTGGCGTTCAAGGACGGCTCCGCCGCCCGCCTGACGGTCCGCGCGATCACCAGCAGCGACGACGTGATCGACCAGGGCGCCATGTACACGTCGATCGCGACGCTCGCGCAGCACGTGCCCGCCGACCGGATGCCGCTCGACCAGATGGTCTTCGCCACCGCCAGGGACGGACAGCAGGCGGCCGCCTACAAGGCGATGAAGTCGGCCCTGCACGACGACTTCCCGCAGCTGACCGTGCGCGACCAGACCGACTACAAGAAGGCGTTGAAGGACCAGATCGGCCAGCTGCTCAACATGATCTACGGCCTCCTCGCCCTCGCGATCATCGTCGCCGTCCTGGGCGTGGTGAACACCCTGGCCCTGTCGGTGGTCGAGCGGACCCGGGAGATCGGCCTCATGCGGGCCATCGGACTCTCCCGCCGCCAGCTGCGCCGGATGATCCGCCTGGAGTCCGTGGTGATCGCCCTCTTCGGCGCCCTGCTCGGCCTCGGCCTGGGCATGGGCTGGGGCGCGACCGCCCAGAAGCTCCTGGCCCTCCAGGGCCTGAAGATCCTGGAGATCCCCTGGCCGACGATCATCACGGTCTTCGTCGCCTCGGCCTTCGTGGGCCTGTTCGCCGCCCTGGTCCCGGCGTTCCGCGCGGGCCGCATGAACGTCCTGAACGCCATCGCGACGGACTAGCGCCCGACCGTCGCCCACAGGGGCGGCCAGCTGCGCCGCAGCTGGTCCTACGACCACCGCATACGGGGGTTGCGGGGGAAAGACCCGGTGCCGGGGAGTTCTGCGGGACTCCCCGGCACCGGGTTGTCCACAGGCCCGACGGCGACGTCGGCAGCGTCGTACGCTGGGGGACGTTGCCCACCCCTCGGACGGAAAGCCCACATGAGCCTGCACGGTCTGCTCGACGCCCTCGTCAAGGACCCCGCCCTCGCGGAAGCGATCACGGCGGCCGCGGACGGCAACCGCATGCATGTCGACCTCGTCGGCCCCCCGGCCGCCCGCCCCTTCGCGGTCGCCGCCCTCGCCCGCGAGGCGGGCCGCCCGGTGCTGGCCGTCACGGCGACGGGCCGTGAGGCCGAGGACCTGGCCGCCGCCCTGCGCTCCCTGCTGCCCGAAGAGGGCGTCGTGGAGTACCCCTCCTGGGAGACCCTCCCGCACGAGCGGCTCAGCCCGCGCAGCGACACCGTCGGCCGCCGCCTCGCCGTCCTGCGGCGGCTGGCCCACCCCCGCCCCGACGACCCCGAGACCGGCCCGGTCTCCGTCGTCGTCGCGCCCGTGCGCTCCGTGCTCCAGCCGCAGGTCAAGGGCCTCGGCGAGCTGGAGCCCGTGTCCCTGCGGACCGGTCAGAGCGCCGACCTGAACGACATCGTGGCAGCCCTCGCCGCCGCTGCCTACGCGCGCGTGGAACTGGTCGAGAAGCGCGGCGAGTTCGCCGTGCGCGGCGGCATCCTGGACGTCTTCCCGCCCACCGAGGAACACCCCCTGCGGGTGGAGTTCTGGGGCGACGACATCGAGGAGATCCGCTACTTCAAGGTCGCCGACCAGCGCTCCCTCGAAGTCGCCGAGCACGGCGTGTGGGCCCCGCCGTGCCGCGAACTGCTCCTCACCGACGACGTCCGCGCACGCGCCCGTGCCCTCGCCGAGGAGCACCCGGAGCTGGGCGAGCTGCTGAACAGGATCGCCGAAGGCATCGCGGTCGAGGGCATGGAGTCCCTCGCGCCGGTCCTCGTGGACGACATGGAGCTGCTGCTCGACGTCCTCCCCAAGGGCTCCATGGCCGTCGTCTGCGACCCGGAGCGGGTCCGTACGCGCGCCGCCGACCTCGTGGCCACCAGCCAGGAGTTCCTGCAGGCCTCCTGGGCGGCCACCGCGGGCGGCGGCGAGGCCCCGATCGACGTCGGCGCGGCCTCCCTGTGGTCCATCGCAGACGTCCGCGACCGCGCGCGCGAGCTGGACATGATGTGGTGGTCGGTCTCGCCGTTCGCCGCCGACGAGGAGTCGGACGCGGACACCCTCAAGCTCGGCATGCACGCGCCCGAGACCTACCGCGGCGACACCGCGCGGGCCCTCGCCGACACCAAGGGCTGGCTGGCCGACGGCTGGCGCGCGGTGTTCGTCACCGAGGGCCACGGCCCGGCCTCCCGGACGGTGGAGGTCCTCGGCGGCGAGGGCATCGCCGCCCGCCTGGACACCGACCTCACCGAACCGACCCCGTCGATCGTGCACGTCTCCTGCGGCTCGATCGAGTACGGCTTCGTGGACCCGGGTCTCAAGCTCGCCGTGCTCACCGAGACCGACCTGTCCGGCCAGCGCACCGCCGGCCGCGAGGGCGCGCGGATGCCGGCCCGCCGCCGCAAGACGATCGACCCGCTGACCCTGGAGTCCGGCGACTACATCGTCCACGAACAGCACGGCGTCGGCCGCTACATCGAGATGGTGCAGCGCACCGTGCAGGGCGCCACGCGCGAGTACCTCGTCGTGGAGTACGCGCCCGCCAAGCGCGGCCAGCCCGGCGACCGGCTCTACATCCCGACCGACCAGCTGGAGCAGATCACCAAGTACGTCGGCGGCGAGGCGCCCACCCTGCACCGTCTGGGCGGCGCGGACTGGACCAAGACCAAGGCCCGCGCCAAGAAGGCCGTCAAGGAGATCGCCGCCGACCTGATCAAGCTCTACAGCGCGCGCATGGCCGCCCCCGGCCACTCCTTCGGCGCCGACACGCCCTGGCAGCGCGAGCTGGAGGACGCCTTTCCCTACGCCGAGACGCCGGACCAGCTCACCACCATCGCCGAGGTCAAGGAGGACATGGAGAAGACGGTCCCCATGGACCGCCTGATCTGCGGCGACGTGGGCTACGGCAAGACCGAGATCGCGGTGCGGGCCGCCTTCAAGGCCGTACAGGACGGCAAGCAGGTCGCCGTCCTCGTGCCGACGACCCTGCTGGTGCAGCAGCACTTCGGCACGTTCTCCGAGCGGTACGGCCAGTTCCCGGTCAGCGTGAAGGCCCTGTCCCGCTTCCAGACCGACACGGAGGCCAAGGCTGTCCTGGAGGGCCTGAAGGACGGCGCGGTGGACGTCGTCATCGGCACCCACCGCCTCTTCTCCTCCGAGACCCGGTTCAAGGACCTCGGCCTGGTCATCGTCGACGAGGAGCAGCGCTTCGGCGTCGAGCACAAGGAGCAGCTGAAGAAGCTCCGCGCCAACGTCGACGTGCTGACCATGTCGGCCACGCCCATCCCGCGCACCCTGGAGATGGCGGTCACCGGCATCCGCGAGATGTCCACGATCACCACCCCGCCCGAGGAGCGCCACCCGGTGCTCACCTTCGTCGGGCCGTACGAGGAGCGGCAGATCGGCGCCGCCATCCGCCGCGAACTGCTGCGCGAGGGCCAGGTCTTCTACATCCACAACCGCGTCGAGTCCATCGACAGGGCCGCGGCCCGGCTGCGTGAGATCGTCCCCGAGGCCCGTATCGCCACCGCGCACGGCCAGATGTCCGAGCAGGCGCTGGAGCAGGTCGTCGTCGACTTCTGGGAGAAGAAGTTCGACGTGCTCGTCTCGACCACGATCGTCGAGTCCGGCATCGACATCTCCAACGCCAACACCCTCATCGTGGAGCGCGGCGACACCTTCGGCCTCTCCCAGCTGCACCAGCTGCGCGGCCGCGTCGGCCGAGGCCGCGAGCGCGGGTACGCGTACTTCCTGTACCCGCCGGAGAAGCCGCTGACCGAGACCGCGCACGAACGCCTCGCCACCATCGCCCAGCACACCGAGATGGGCGCGGGCATGTACGTGGCGATGAAGGACCTGGAGATCCGCGGCGCGGGCAACCTCCTCGGCGGCGAGCAGTCCGGCCACATCGCGGGCGTCGGCTTCGACCTGTACGTCCGCATGGTCGGCGAGGCCGTCGCGGACTACCGGCGGCAGCTGGAGACAGGGGAGCCTTCGGCGGGAGGGGCGGAGGAGGCACCGCTCGAGGTCAAGATCGAGCTGCCCGTCGACGCGCACGTCCCGCACGACTACGCCCCCGGCGAGCGCCTGCGCCTGCAGGCCTACCGCGCCATCGCCTCCGTCAACAGCGAGGAGGACATCAAGGCCGTCCGCGAGGAACTCACCGACCGCTACGGCAAGCTGCCCGAACCGGTGGAGAACCTGCTGCTGGTGGCCGGGCTGCGGATGCTCGCGCGTGCGTGCGGTGTCGGCGAGATCGTGCTCCAGGGCAGCAACATCCGCTTCGCGCCCGTGGAGTTGCGCGAGTCCCAGGAACTGCGGCTCAAGCGCCTCTACCCGGGCACGGTCATCAAGCCGGCCGTGCACCAGGTGCTCGTCCCGCGCCCGAAGCCCGCGAAGATCGGCGGCAAGCCGCTGGTCGGCCGCGAACTGCTGGGCTGGGTCGGCGAGTTCCTCGCCTCGGTCCTCGGGTCGTAGCGGGCGGACCCCGAGGGCCGCGTCAAGGCCGGGCGTGCGGGGGTGCGGAGTGACCGGGCGCACGGGTGCCGCGGCCGTACTCCCCCGGGAGGCCCCCGTATGCCCCGACTCGTTCGCGAATTGCGTGGATACGCCCCTTTGGGCCCCATCTTCCCTTGCCTGCAGGGCGGTTACCGTAAGGGAAGGAACGATTCCGCCTGTGTCCGCGAGCGGGCCGGGCTGAGCGAGCGAGGGGGACGTACCGTGACGCGTCTGAGGGGCGGGGCGGTCGCGGCCGCCGCCGTGGTGGTGGTGACCGCCGTGGCCGGCTGCAACACGGACAGGACCAAGGGGGCCTCCGGGCCCGAGCGGTCCGGCGGCGGGGGCGCGGTCATGGCCGCCGTCGACTCACTGACCGTCAAAGGGCGTGCCCCGAAGACCGGTTACTCCCGCGCCCGGTTCGGCACGGCCTGGGCGGACACCGACTCCAACTCCTGCGACACCCGCGACGACATCCTCAAGCGGGACCTGAAGAGCGTGAAGACGACCGGCGGCAGCTGCAAGGTCACCTACGGCCTGCTCGAACCCGACCCCTACTCCGGCAAGGAGATCACCTACCGGCGCGGCGCCAGCCAGGTCGACATCGACCATGTCGTCCCGCTCTCCGACGCCTGGCAGAAGGGCGCCGGGTACTGGGACGCCGCCAAGCGCATCGCGCTGGCCAACGACCCCCTCAACCTCGTCGCGGTGGACGCGAGCACCAACCGCGGCAAGGGCGACGGCGACGCGGCCACCTGGCTGCCGCCGAACGGGGCGTACCGCTGCACCTATGTGGCCACCCAGGTCGCCGTGAAGAAGAAGTACGGCCTGTGGGTCACCGACGCCGAGAAAGCCGCCATGAAGAAGGTCCTGGCCGGCTGCCCGGGCCAGACACTCCCCTCCGGCGGCAACCCGACCAAGGCACCGGAGCGCTTCACGGCGAAGTGAGCCGGTCCCGGCGTACGCACGAGCGAGGGCGGCCGCACGAGCGAGGGCGGCGCCGTACGCCGGGCGGCGGGTAATCCGGTACCGGGCGGGGCGCGGTGCCGCCTACCGTGGCCGGCATGGATGTCAGGGTGAGCAGCATCGCCGACCGGCCCGACCGGCTCCGCGAGATGCTCGAGATGGCCGACACATGGCCCGAGTTCGTGACCAACGACCCCGTGGGCACCGCGCACTACGGCCGTATCGCCGCCGAGCTGCCGCAGCACGCGCTGTTCGCCGAGGACGAGCACGGCGAGATCCTCGCCCACGCCTTCAGCGTGCCCTTCGCCCTCGACGCCGAGGGCCGGGGTGCGCTGCCCGCGCGGGGCTGGGACCAGATCCTGCTGTGGGCCTTCGCAGACCTGCGCCGCGGCACCCGCCCGGACACGGTGAGCGCCGTCACCATCGCTCCCCGAGCCCAGGGCCACGGCCTGTCCGCCGTCATGCTCTCGGCGATGCGGGACAACGCCCGCGCCCACGGCTTCCACGAGGTCGTCGCCCCCGTCCGCCCGAGCGCAAAACACCTGGAACCGCACACCCCGATGACCGAGTACGCCTACCGGTTACGCCCCGACGGGCTGCCGGAGGACCCGTGGCTGCGCGTGCCCGCGCGCGTGGGCGGCACCATCGACTCCGTCGCCCCGGCCTCGATGACGGTCGGCGCCGCACTGGAGGAGTGGCGCCGCTGGACCGGGCTGCCGTTCGACACCACCGGGGACGTCGAGGTCCCCGGCGCGCTCGTCCCGGTCCGCTGCGAGGCGGAGCGCGGGTACGGCGTCTATGTCGAGCCCAACGTGTGGATGCGGCACGCGTTGTGAGGGTGCTGCCTCCCGCCCGACGAGTTCGAGCGGGCGCCGCGGCAACGGTTCGGTACACCCGGGACCGGCTGTCCGTGTCGGCCTATACGCTCGGACACAGCACACACGTCCGTACGTATCAGGTCTCCAGGAGCAGCCATGCACGGCCACGGCTACGCGCCGCCTCCGCCGCAGCCACCCTCGACCGGGGTGCTGGTCGTGTTGCGCGTGATCTTCGTGGTGGTGGCGCTCGGCAGCCTCGGATTCCTCGCGTGGGTGGCGCCGTTGCGCGCGGCGATCGTGTCCCGCAGGCCCGCCGAGTGGTGGTTCTTCGGCGGTTCCCTGGTGGTCCTCGGCATCTGCTTCGGCCTCTTCAGCACCGACCACACCGACGACTTCAGCTCGGCGAACGGCACCCTGGGCATGAGCATGCTCCTGCTGAACGCCGTCGCCTGCGCCGGTTACTACCTCTACGCGGACATACGCCACTTCCATGGACTCCGCCGGGCCTACGCCGGCCGGGTGCCCTCGGCGCCGGGCTACGGATACCCGCGGCCCGTGGGGCCGTACATCGCGACGACCGCCCCGGCCACCCCGAGCACGCCGCAACTCCCGTACGCCCCCGCCCCGATACCGCACACCCCTGCACCGCCCCAGCCGCACGTCCCGGCACCGCCCCGGCGCCCGGCGCCCAGCCACATCGAGCAGGTCCGCGCCGAACTGGACGAGCTGAGCGACTACCTGCGCAAGCACGACGGCCGGCACGACGGGCACGAGGGCGGAAGGTGAGCGTGGCGGCAGGACGAGTCGTCGCCGGCCGGTACGAACTGTCCACGCTCATCGGGCAGGGCGGCATGGGCCAGGTCTGGACGGCGTACGACCGGCGGCTCGACCGGCGCGTGGCGGTGAAGCTGCTGCGCCCCGACAAGGTGGCGGGCCAGGAGGCGGACGAACTGCGCCGCCGGTTCCTGCGCGAGTGCCGGGTGACCGCGCAGGTCGACCACCCCGGCCTGGTCACCGTGCACGACGCGGGCAGCGAGGGCGAGGAGCTGTTCCTCGTCATGCAGTACGTCGACGGCGCCGACCTGTCCGACCACCTCGCCGAGCGTGACCCGTACCCGTGGCCGTGGGCGGTCGCGGTGGCCGCGCAACTGTGCGCCGTGCTGAGCGCCGTGCACGCCGTGCCGATCGTCCACCGCGACCTCAAGCCGCGCAACGTGATGGTGAAGCAGGACGGCACGGTCACCGTGCTCGACCTGGGCGTGGCCTCGGTCATGGACACCGACACCACCCGCCTGACCCACACCGGCTCCCCGATCGGCTCGCCCGCCTACATGGCGCCGGAGCAGGCGATGGGCGGTGCGGTGGGCCCGTACACCGATCTGTACGCGCTCGGGGTGCTGATGCACGAACTGCTCAGCGGGGACGTGCCGTTCGCGGGCTCCACGGCGCTCGGCGTGCTGCACCGGCATCTGTACGAGCCCCCGCAGCCGGTGCGCCGGATCCGCCCCGAGGTCCCCGAGGCGCTGGAGGCGCTCGTCCTGCGGCTGCTCGCCAAGGACCCCCAGCACCGGCCGGGCTCCGCGCAGGAGGTGTACGAGGACCTGGAGTCGCTCCTGCCCGCGCGGGGGACGCCCACCGGGGCGCCCCTGGACCCCACACGCCCTTTCCTGCGCCCGCACGCCCCATGGCCGGACCGCGCGCGGACGCCCGCGCCCCAGCCCGCCCCCGTCGCGCCGCCGCCCCCGGTGGACGGGAAGCCCGACGTCGCCGCGGCCGTGGACGAGGTCAAGCGGCTGCTGGGGGAGGGGCGCATCACCCAGGCCGTGGACATCCTGGGCGCGATCCTGCCCGCGGCCGCCGCACAACACGGCGAGCACTCCCCGGTCGTGCGCTCCCTGCGCAAGCAGTACGCGGCCACGCTCATGGACGACGGCCAGTACCGGCGCGCGCTGCCCGAACTGCGCCGTCTGGCCGCCGAGCGCGCCACCGAGGCCGGCCACGCCGACCCGCAGTCGCTGCGCTACCGCTACGAGTCCGCGCAGTGCCTGGAACAGCTCGGCGAACCGGCCGCGGCGCTCGCCGAGTACCGCGCGCTGCTGCCGTACTACGAGAACCAGTACGTCTCCGGCGACCCCCAGCTCGCGCACGAGGTGCGCCGGCGCATCGGCCATCTCCTGCTCGCGCTCGGCGACCGGCCCTCCGCCCACGACACGCTCGCGCGCCTGCTGATGGACGTGGAGCGGCTGCACGGCCCCGGCCACCCGACGGCCCTGGAGATCCGGCGCACCCTGCAATGGCTGGGCCAGGTGCGCGGCTAGCGGGGGCAGTTGATACCTTGCGCTTCGCTCCGCCGACCGAGCAGGGGCGACACACGCAAGGGGTGGGGATTCATGGCCGGTCACCGGCAGTCGAAGAAGCGCAGATACATCACGTGGGCGGCGGTCGGAGCCGCCGTGGTCGCCGGGGCCGGGATCGCCGCGCAGACCTCCATGGCCGCGACCGCCTGGCCGGCGCAGAAGACCTTCACCGGGCGCGCGTTCGACACGTGCACCGCGCCCTCGCAGTCCGCGATGAAGGCCTGGCACACCGGCTTCTACGGTGCCGCCGCCGTCTACGTGGGCGGCAGGAACCGCGGCTGCGCCCAGCCCAACCTCACCGCCTCCTGGGTGAAGTCGGTCAACTCCCTGGGCTGGAAGCTCATCCCGCTCTACGTCGGCGCCCAGCCGCCCTGCCAGTCCGGCTCCAGCCCGGAGAAGCTGACCGCGTCGACGGCCGCCTCCCTGGGCACACAGGACGCCGCCGACGCCGTCGCCAAGGCCTCCGCGCTCGGCATGAAGGCGGGCAGCCCGGTCTACCTCGACATGGAGGCGTACGACACCACGAACACCTCGTGCGACAACGCCGTGCTGACGTACGTGCGCGCCTTCGACAAGGGGCTGCGCGCCAAGACGTACCGCAGCGGCTCCTACGGCTTCACCAGCTCCAGCGCCAAGGCGATCGCGACGGCCAAGGACAAGACGGACCTGCCGGGCAACCTCTGGTACGCGCTGTGGGACAAGCAGAACACGACGACCGCGGACTGGCCGTGGGGGACGAGCCAGTTCACCGGTCACAGCCGCGGCCATCAGTACATGGTGAACAGCAAGGAGGCGCACGGCGGCGTCACGCTCACCGTCGACCGGGACGCGTGGGACGCGCCCGTGGCCATCGTCGGCTGAGCCCTGCGGCACAAGGGGCGCGTGCGGCGGTGCCCGAAGCGCGCGTGAATCGTTGGTCCCATGGGTTGGCCCCGGCCCTCCCACTGCCTACCATCGATCACCGCAAGACTTTGTGCTCCGTCGCACAATCTCCCCTTGGAGGTTTCCTTGCACCGCCGCCGTCGCACCGCGCTCGTCCTCACCGCCGCGATCGCCGCCGCGGCACCCCTGCTGACCGCCTGCGGAAGCGATGCGCACCCGGGCGCCGCGGCCGTCGTCGGCGGACAGCGGATCACCGTCTCCCAGCTGGAGAACCGGGTCGACGAGGTCCGCAGGGCACAGCGGGCCGCGGTGCCGGACGAGGCGCAGTACCAGCAGGTCCTCGCCTCCACCAGCAGCCTCACCCGCGACACCCTGCACAACATGGTCCTCGACCAGGTGCTGCACCGCGCCGCGCAGGACCAGGGCATCTCGGTGACCCGCCACGAGGTCGAGCAGATGCGTGCGAACCTGGAGCAGCAGGCGGGCGGCGCGACGGCGCTGGAGACGGCCTGGCTCCAGAAGTACGGCATCGCCCCGGCCCGCCTCGACGACAACCTCCGGCTCCAGCTGGAGGCGCAGCAGCTGGCCAAGCAGCTCGGCACCGACACCAGCCAGCCGGCCTTCTGGAAGGCACTGTCCAAGGCGTCCCAGGAACTGCGCATCGACGTCAATCCGCGCTACGGCGCCTGGGACGTGCAGAAGAGCAGCCGGGTGGACGCCAGGACACCCTGGGTGCGGGAGGTCACGACGAGCGCCGGGGGCGGAGAGCCGGTGACGGCCTAGGAGGGGCGTGCGGCCCTGCCGTCCACGCAACACGTCAGCGTGTCGGTCATACGATCGCATGACTCTCCCCAGCCTGTGGATAACCGAATCCGCTCGTCGGCGCCGTGGGTTACGTTCGGATCGTGAACGCATCCAGCTCCGACCTCGCCCCCACGGCCGGCCCCGGCCGCATCGTCCTGCTCACCACCAGTCACCGCGTCGCTCCCGGCCTGCTGTCCTGGCCCGCCTGGCAGGCCCTGCGCGCGGCCGACACCGTGCTGTGCGCGGACGGCGCGCATCCGCAGCTGCCCTATCTGCGCGAGGCCGGGATAGCGGTGGCGCAGGCGTCCCCCGCCGCGCAGGAGCTGGTCGACGCGTGCGCCGGCGGGCGGACGGTGGTGGTCGTGGCCACCGGCGAGGGCGAGCCCGCCCTCACCGACGGCCTGGCCCGGCTGGCCGGCTCCGGCCGCGTCACCATGCCGGAGCTGGAGCTGCTGCCCGCCTCCTACGACCTGCCCGGCGCCCGCCTGCTGGACCTCGTACAGGTCATGGACCGGATCCGCATGGAATGCCCCTGGTCCTCCCGGCAGACCCACGAGGGCCTCGCCAAGTACGGCATCGAGGAGGCGTACGAACTGGTCGAGGCGATCGAGGCCGGCGACCGCGAGGAGCTGCGCGAGGAGCTGGGCGACGTCCTCCTCCAGGTCGTCTTCCACTCCCGGATCGCCGAGGAGCACCCGGACGCGCCGTTCTCCGTCGACGACGTGGCCGGCGGCATCGTCGCCAAGCTCGTCCACCGCCACCCGCACGTCTTCGGCGACGAGAAGGCCGAGACCCCGGAGGACGTCAAGGAGCACTGGCTGCGCACCAAGGCCGAGGAGAAGCGGCGCACCTCGGTCACGGAGGGCGTCCCGCTCGGCCAGCCCGGCCTGGCCCTCGCCGCCAAGCTCGCCTCCCGCGCCCGTGCGGCGGCCCTGGACGTCCCCCTCCCGCGCGGCGAGGGCGTCGGCTACGAACTGCTGGCCCTGGCGGTCCGCGCCGAGGCGGCCGGCGTCGACCCGGAGGCGGCCCTGCGCGCGGCGGCGCGGGCGTACCGGGACGCGATACGCCAGGCGGAAGGCACGGCACCGGAGCAGGGGTGACGGGCGGGCCCGGATACCGTCGAGGGGTGACCGACCAGCACCACCCCTCGACCGCCCCCGGCGCCCCCGGCAGTCCCGGCACCCCGGCCGGCTCCGCCGCGACCCGCGCCCCGGGATCCGCTCCCGAGCTGTTCTCCTGGGAGTTCGCCACCGATCCGTACCCGGCGTACGCCTGGCTGCGGGAGCACGCCCCCGTGCACCGGACGCGGTTGCCCAGCGGGGTGGAGGCATGGCTGGTCACGCGGTACGCCGATGCCCGGCAGGCCCTCGCCGACCAGCGATTGAGCAAGAACCCGGCACATCACGACGAGCCCGCGCACGCCAGGGGCAAGACCGGAATCCCCGGCGAGCGCAAGGCCGAGCTGATGACACATCTGCTGAACATCGACCCGCCGGACCACACCCGGCTGCGCCGGCTGGTCAGCAAGGCGTTCACGCCCCGCCGTGTCGCCGAGTTCGCGCACCGGGTGCAGGAGCTGACCGACCACCTCATCGACCGGTTCGCGGAAAGGGGGTCGGCCGACCTCATCCACGAGTTCGCCTTCCCCCTGCCCATCTACGCCATCTGCGACATGCTCGGCGTCCCGCGCGAGGACCAGGACGACTTCCGGGACTGGGCGGGCATGATGATCCGGCACGGCGGCGGGCCGAGGGGCGGGGTCGCGCGTTCCGTCAAGAAGATGCGCGGCTACCTCGCCGAGCTGATCCACAAGAAGCGCGAGGCGCTGCCCGTCGAGCCCGTGCCCGGCGAGGACCTGATCTCCGGCCTCATCCGCGCCTCCGACCACGGCGAGCACCTCACCGAGAACGAGGCCGCCGCCATGGCCTTCATCCTCCTGTTCGCCGGTTTCGAGACCACGGTGAACCTGATCGGCAACGGCACCTACGCCCTGCTCACCCACCCCGAGCAGCGCCGGCGCCTCCAGGACTCCCTGGCGCGCGGGGAGCGGAGCCTGCTGGAGACCGGTATCGAGGAACTGCTGCGCTACGACGGCCCGGTGGAGCTGGCCACCTGGCGGTTCGCCACCGAGCCGCTCGTCATCGGCGGGCAGGACATCGCGCCCGGCGACCCGGTGCTCGTGGTGCTCGCGGCGGCCGACCGGGATCCGGAGCGGTTCGCCGAGCCGGATGTGCTGGACCTCTCCCGCCGGGACAACCAGCACCTCGGCTACGGCCACGGCATCCACTACTGCCTCGGTGCCCCGCTCGCCCGCCTGGAGGGCCAGAGCGCGCTCGCCACGCTGTTCACCCGGCTGCCCGACCTGCGGCTCGCCGCCGATCCGGCCGAGCTGCGCTGGCGCGGCGGGCTGATCATGCGGGGGCTGCGCACCCTGCCGGTGGAGTTCACCCCGGCCCCCGAGGGCGGGGGAACCGCGGCTGTCGCAGAAGCGTCGTAGGGGTGGGCGAAACCGGCGTAACGGCCTTGTAGAGAACGAAACATGACCGGGGTTCAACTCTGTGATCTTCACGTGATCTGCGCGGCACTAACTTGTGACAAGTGATCGAGTGCCGATACGTTCACCCATCAGCGTGGCGACCGGCACCGGCCGCCGCCGCGCCGGTCCTGCTGTCGCACGAAAGGCTTCCGCATGCTCACCGGGAACGGTCGTCACCGTCGCCCCCGTCAGGCTCCGGCCCTCCTCGTCGCGGCCGGCGTGACCGGCTCCGCCATCGCCCTCCCGCTGCTCGGTGCCGCGAGCGCCCACGCGGCCGACGGCACCACCTGGGACAAGGTCGCCGAGTGCGAGAGCGGCGGCTCCTGGAGCCAGAACAGCGGTAACGGGTACTACGGCGGTCTCCAGATATCGCAGGACGACTGGGACAAGTACGGCGGCGCGCAGTACGCCGACAGCGCCGACCAGGCCAGCCGCAACCAGCAGATCGCCGTCGCCGAGAAGATCCTCGCCGCCCAGGGCACCAAGCCGTGGACCATGTGCGCGCTGACCGCCGGGCTGACGTCCGACTCGGGTTCGGTCGACGTCGACACGGGTGTCGGTAGCTCCGGGAACTCCGGCAACGGCAAGGGCTCGGGTGATGACTCCGGATCGACGGACAATTCCGACTCGTCCGGCCTGTCGGACTCGTCCGGGGCCGATTCGGGCTCCGGGGACGGGTCGGGCTCCCGCTCCGGCTCCGACGCGGGCGCTTCCTCGGACGCCGGTGCCACGCCCGGGCCGAGCGCGAGCGATGGGAACGGCAGGGGGGCGGGTGCGTCGCACGGCTCCAAGGGGGCGGACGGCCATAAGTCCGACAAGGGTGACAAGGGCGGCAAGGCTGGTGCATCCGGTTCCGGCGGTTCGACCGGTTCCTCCGGCGGCGGGGGCGCGCAGGGCGAGGACAGCTCTCCGAGTGCCACCCCTGGAACCGACGAGTCGGACGATTACGGACAGGGTGCCGGTTCCTGGAGCCTGGTCGACACGGGGGCGCTCAGCAGTGGCGGGCGTCACCGCGGCGGAAGCGCGGACGAAAGCGTGACAAACGGTCAGGATGCCGCGTCCCCGGGTCGCCATGCGGGCCGTGAGACGGACACCTACACGGTCCGCGAGGGTGACACGCTCGCCTCCATCGCCGACTCCCTTGGCGTCGACGGCGGATGGCGTGCGCTCTACGACGGCAACAAGAAGGTGGTAGGGGCCGACCCGAACCAGATCACTGCCGGTCAGACCCTGGAAGTTGGTCACGAAACGGACGCGGAGTAGGGCGAGTTGGCGCCCCGCTTGATCGCTAATGTCCGTTTTGGCGAAAGTGTGGGATGAGTCTCAGAAGCCCTGATCGTCTTTGAAATTCCGTCGATCGCCTGTCTACGGTCAGGACCGCTCGTCACCACGAGCCCCGGCTGCCGCAACGCCGAATCCTGCCAGCGGCCGTCCGGGAACAGTCGTCGCGTCAAGCGCCGTAGGCAGGAGCGGGGGACCCAAGGTAGGTGCTGGGACCGGCAGTTGATGCCGGAACCGGCTTGGGGTGGAGCCGCAGGCCCGCGAAAGCGGGCGTGCGGCCGGGCAACTCAACCGGCCCGAACCCGACAGCTCACCTCGCAGGCGTCGGTGAGGGGATCGATCCATGCTGTTTTCCGGCAAGGGCAAGCACCGCCGTCCGTCCAAGACCGTCCGCGTCGTCGCGCTGGCCGGTGTCACCGGTGCCGCCGTCGCCGCTCCGCTGATGGCGGCCGGCAATGCCTCCGCCGCCACCGCCTCCGAGTGGGACGCGGTCGCCCAGTGCGAGTCGGGTGGCAACTGGTCCATCAACACCGGCAACGGCTTCTACGGCGGTCTCCAGTTCTCCGCCTCCACCTGGGCCGCGTACGGCGGCAGCGCCTACGCCTCGACCGCCAACCAGGCCACCAAGGCGCAGCAGATCGCCGTCGCCGAGAAGGTCCTCGCCTCGCAGGGCAAGGGCGCCTGGCCGGTCTGCGGCACGGGCCTGTCCTCCGCCGCGTACAACGGCTCCGCCCCGAGCACCGGCGCCGGCTCCACCGGCAGCAGCTCCTCCGCCGGCAGCAGCTCGTCGAGCAGCACCGCCACCCGCTCCGCCGACCAGCAGGCCGCCACCCGCTCCGCCGAGCGCACGGCCCCGAAGGCGAGCAAGACCGTCACCACCCCGACCGGCAAGAAGGTCAAGAAGGGCGACGGCGAGTACAAGGTCGTCACGGGTGACACCCTCAGCGCCATCGCCGCGAAGCACCACGTCGCCGGCGGCTGGCAGAAGCTGTTCGAGCTGAACAAGGACATCGTCGAGGACGCGAACCTCATCTACCCCGGTCAGCAGCTGCACCTGAAGTGACATCCGGCTCCGGCCGGACGCACAGCGCCCTCACATCCCCACCCCCCACACCGAGGACCCCGTGAGGGTCACCCCCGTCCCCACGGGCTCCCCGTCCCGGCGCGTGTTCCCCCGTACGCGCCGGGACGGGGCTTTCTGTTTCCCCACACTTCAGCCGGGTCTCATCGGCAGCCCCTTTTGTTCCGAGGGTGAACAATGGGTACCGTCTGCGTGTCCCACCGCGTCCACGGGGCGGTCGGTCGCGGGCCGATCCCCCGGAGACGGTTAGGCTCTAGTCGCACGGCGCCGCCGTAAGGCGCACCGCCCCGCACTTCCAGCGTCACATCCAAGAAGGAGATGCTCGTGCCGTCCATCGACGTCGTCGTAGCCCGGGAAATCCTGGACTCCCGAGGCAACCCCACGGTCGAGGTCGAGGTCGGCCTCGACGACGGCAGCACGGGTCGTGCCGCCGTTCCGTCGGGCGCCTCGACCGGTGCCTTCGAGGCCATCGAGCTGCGCGACGGTGACCCGAACCGCTACCAGGGCAAGGGTGTCGAGAAGGCCGTCCTCGCCGTCATCGAGCAGATCGGCCCGGAGCTCGTCGGCTACGACGCCACCGAGCAGCGTCTGATCGACCAGGCCATGTTCGACCTGGACGCCACCGACAACAAGGGCTCCCTCGGCGCCAACGCCATCCTCGGCGTCTCCCTCGCCGTCGCCCACGCCGCCTCCGAGGCCAGCGACCTGCCGCTGTTCCGCTACCTGGGCGGTCCGAACGCGCACCTGCTGCCGGTGCCGATGATGAACATCCTCAACGGCGGTTCGCACGCGGACTCCAACGTGGACATCCAGGAGTTCATGATCGCTCCGATCGGCGCGGAGTCCTTCTCCGAGGCGCTGCGCTGGGGTGCCGAGGTCTACCACACGCTGAAGAAGGTCCTGAAGAACAAGGGCCTGTCCACGGGCCTGGGCGACGAGGGCGGCTTCGCCCCGAACCTGGAGTCGAACCGCGCCGCCCTCGACCTCATCCTGGAGGCGATCAAGGAGGCCGGTTACGTCCCCGGTCAGCAGATCGCCCTCGCGCTCGACGTCGCCGCCTCCGAGTTCTACAAGGACGGCAAGTACCTCTTCGAGGGCAAGGAGCGCTCCGCCGCCGAGATGACGGAGTACTACGAGGAGCTCGTCTCCGCGTACCCGCTCGTCTCCATCGAGGACCCGCTGTTCGAGGACGACTGGGCCGGCTGGAAGGTCATCACCGACCGCCTCGGCGACAAGGTCCAGCTCGTCGGCGACGACCTGTTCGTCACCAACCCCGAGCGCCTCGCCCGCGGCATCGAGGAGGGCACCGCCAACGCCCTGCTGGTCAAGGTCAACCAGATCGGCTCGCTGACCGAGACCCTGGACGCCGTCGAGCTGGCCCAGCGCAGCGGCTTCAAGTGCATGATGTCGCACCGCTCCGGCGAGACCGAGGACGTCACCATCGCCGACCTGGCCGTCGCCACCAACTGCGGCCAGATCAAGACCGGCGCCCCGGCCCGCTCCGAGCGCGTCGCCAAGTACAACCAGCTGCTGCGCATCGAGGAGATCCTCGACGACGCCGCGGTGTACGCGGGCCGCAGCGCCTTCCCCCGCTTCAAGGGCTGAGCCGTTAAGAGGTAAGTCCTAGCCAGTCGTACGTACGTCCCCGTACCGGTCCCGTACCGTGTCCGGGGACGTACGCACGTGTGCAGCGTGCAAGGCACAGCGCAAGGGGAGGCGGAGAGCCAGATGGGCGCGAGGGACCGGGACCGTTTCTCCACCGCGACCAGGCTGCGGCTGCTCGGTGAGCAGACTGCGGCCCGGGTCTACCGCTCCCAGACCAAGCGGCAGGCCCGCCGCTCCCGGCTCACCGGGCGCGCGGCGCTGCTCGTGCTGGTGCTGTGCACGATGATCGTCGCGCTCGCGTACCCGATGCGCCAGTACGTCACCCAGCGCGCGCAGATCTCCGACCTCCAGCGGCAGAAGCAGCAGGCCGAGCAGCGCGTCGAGCAGCTGCGCGACCTCAAGGCGCGCTGGCAGGACGACACCTACGCCGAGCAGGAGATCCGGCGCCGGCTGCATTATGTGATGCCGGGGGAGACCGGGTACACGGTCGTCGATCCCGGCACGGCCAGGCAGTCCCGCGCCGACCTGAAGGCCGCCCAGCGGCCCTGGTACGCCAATGTCTGGGACGGGGTCGACAAGTCCGACGCCTCCGACCAGTGAACCGACGGCTCGCCCCTTCTCCACCGCCCTTTCCCCACCGTCCCTTCTGAGAAAGCCGCTCTGAAAGCAGTCATGGAAACCCCTCCGCCGCCCACTTCGCGCACCGAGCCCACCGACGCGGACGTCGAGGCCTTCAAGCAGCAGCTCGGCCGCCCGCCGCGGGGCCTGCGGGCCATCGCGCACCGCTGCCCCTGCGGCCAGCCGGACGTCGTGGAGACGGCGCCTCGGCTGCCCGACGGCACGCCCTTCCCGACGCTGTACTACCTGACGTGCCCGAAGGCGTCCTCCGCCATCGGCACGCTGGAGGCGAACGGCGTGATGAAGGAGATGACCGAGCGCCTGGCGACCGACCCGGAGCTGGCCGCCGCCTACCGGGCCGCGCACGAGGACTACATCCGGCGCCGGGACGAGATCGAGGAGCTGAAGGGCTTCCCGAGCGCGGGCGGCATGCCGGACCGGGTCAAGTGCCTGCACGTCCTGGTGGCCCACTCGCTGGCCGCCGGGCCGGGCGTGAACCCGCTCGGCGACGAGGCCCTGGCGATGCTGCCGGAGTGGTGGCGCAAGGGCACGTGCGTGACGCTCACCGAGGCCACCGAGCCCACAGAGGGGGACGAGAAGTGACGCGGGTCGCCGCCGTCGACTGCGGTACCAACTCCATCCGGCTGCTGGTCGCGGACTGCGATCCGGCCACGGGCGAACTGGTCGACCTGGACCGCCGGATGACCATCGTGCGGCTCGGCCAGGGCGTCGACCGCACCGGTCGGCTCGCGCCCGAGGCGCTGGAGCGGACGTTCGCGGCCTGCCGCGAGTACGCCGCGATCATCAAGGAGCACGGCGCCGAGAAGCTCCGCTTCGTCGCCACCTCCGCCTCCCGCGACGCCGAGAACCGCGACGAGTTCGTGCGCGGTGTGCTGGACATCCTCGGGGTCGAGCCGGAGGTGATCACCGGCGACCAGGAGGCCGAGTTCTCCTTCACCGGTGCCACGAAGGAGCTGACCGGCCGCGCCGACCTGGCCCGGCCGTACCTGGTCGTGGACATCGGCGGCGGCTCCACCGAGTTCGTCGTCGGCGAGGAGCACGTGCGGGCCGCGCGCTCGGTCGACGTCGGCTGTGTGCGGATGACGGAGCGCCACCTGGTGCACGGCGGCGAGGTCTCCGACCCGCCCGCCGCGGAGCGGATCGCCGCCATGAGGGCCGACATCGAGGCCGCCCTGGACCTCGCCGAACAGACCGTCCCGCTGCGCGAGGCGCGCACCCTGGTGGGTCTCGCCGGGTCCGTCACCAGCGTCTCGGCCATCGCCCAGGAGCTGCCGGAGTACGACTCCGCGCGCATCCACCACTCCCGGGTCTCCTACGACCGGGTCCGCGAGATCACCGAGTCGCTGCTGCGCTCCACGCACGCCGAGCGCGCCGCCATCCCGTCCCTGCACCCGGGCCGGGTCGACGTCATCGGCGCGGGCGCCCTCGTGCTGCTCGCGATCATGGAGCGGATCGGCGCCGAGGAGGTCGTGGTGAGCGAGCACGACATCCTCGACGGCATCGCGTGGGCCGTGGCGCAGGAGCTCCGGTAGCGCCGCGGTGAGACGGAGCGGCCCCGGTTCCGCCCGGGGGCGGAAACAGGGCCGCCGCTTCGGTCACGGGTACGACCGTCACGCGCAGAGGATGCCGATGAGAGCGTGGCAGCCTCCGTGCCCGCCGGCCAAGGCGGCCGCCTGGGTGGTGAGATGGGGAGCGGGCGCCGCCGCCACCGCGGTTGCGGCCGTCGCCGTTCCCGCGGCAAGAGCGATACCCAGGACCGCGCTGATCGCGCTCATACGCTTCGTGGCCTTACGGGAGGCCTTCTGTGAAGGGTTCATGCCTGGCACGCTAGGGGAGCTTCTGCCGGCTCTCGCGCGGTGCGTGGCTGACGGGTGAACGGCGGGCCGGCCGGGTGATGCGCTGTTGCGCGACTCTCTTTTATTACTCATCGGTAGCCTTCTGCTGAGCAGGTCGGATAACGTTTGAGCGGCTTCCGGGGGTCGTCGGGGCCCCTCGGTGACATGTCGTCGGAAAACTTCGTGAAGTTCTTCACAAGGAATTCGGCCCGACCGGGGTGCTCAAGGGGTCCTGTTGGGCCTTTCGGGGGCCGAAGGGCCCTTTGAACGTGTTCAGATGAGGGTCGTACGCTGCCTTCGGATCGCGTACCGAGGGGGGTGTTTCGACCGGCTCGCACCCCCGGTCGTGACCCAGAGGAGCAGCTCACACGGCCTTGACAACGGACATCGGGATGCGGCGGTTCCCCTCGCCCGTCATGACCTGTGTCACGCGAGCCGCGGAGTGTAGCACGGGCGCTGTCGAACCTTGTGAAGGGGCGCACGAGCACCCCTCCTGGAGCGGGTGGATACTCGATGCCATGAGCACCACGGAGCGTCCCAGGATCCTCGTAGTAGGCGGTGGGTACGTAGGCCTGTACGCAGCTCGGCGCATTCTCAAGAAGATGCGCTTCGGAGAGGCGACCGTCACGGTCGTCGACCCCCGGTCGTACATGACCTACCAGCCCTTCCTCCCCGAAACCGCCGCCGGCAACATCTCCCCGCGCCATGTCGTCGTCCCACTGCGACGCGTGGTCCCCAAGGCGGAGGTCCTCACCGGCCGGGTCACCACCATCGACCAGGACCGCAAGGTCGCCACGATCGCCCCGCTGGTGGGTGAGGCGTACGAACTGCCCTTCGACTACCTGGTGATCGCCCTCGGTGCGGTCTCCCGCACCTTCCCGATCCCCGGCCTCGCCGAGCAGGGCATCGGCATGAAGGGTGTCGAGGAGGCCATCGGCCTGCGCAACCACGTGCTGGAGCAGCTCGACAAGGCCGAGTCCACCACCGACGAGGAGATCCGCCGCAAGGCGCTCACCTTCGTCTTCATCGGCGGTGGCTTCGCGGGTGCGGAGACCATCGGCGAGGTCGAGGACATGGCCCGGGACGCGGCCAAGTACTACAAGAACGTCTCCCGCGAGGACATGCGGTTCGTCCTCGTCGACGCCGCCGACAAGATCCTGCCCGAGGTCGGCCCGAAGCTCGGCCAGTACGGCAAGGAGCACCTGGAGAGCCGGGGCGTGGAGATCTACCTCTCCACCTCCATGGACTCCTGCGTCGACGGCCACGTCGTGCTGAAGAACGGCCTGGAGGTCGACTCCAACACGATCGTGTGGACCGCCGGCGTCAAGCCGAACCCGGCCCTCTCCCGCTTCGGTCTGCCCCTCGGCCCGCGCGGCCACGTCGACTGCGAGCCCACGCTCCAGGTCAAGGGCACGGACTACATCTGGGCCGCCGGCGACAACGCGCAGGTCCCGGACCTCGTCGGCCGCAAGGCGGGCAACGAGAACGCCTGGTGCCCGCCGAACGCCCAGCACGCGCTGCGCCAGGCGAAGGTCCTCGGCGACAACGTGGTCTCCGGCATGCGGGGCTTCCCGCAGAAGGAGTACGAGCACGCCAACAAGGGTGCGGTCGCCGGTCTCGGCCTGCACAAGGGCGTGGCGATGATCGTCATGGGCAAGATGAAGATCAAGCTCAAGGGCCGCCTCGCCTGGTACATGCACCGTGGTTACCACGGCATGGCGATGCCGACCTTCAACCGCAAGATCCGCGTCTTCGCCGACTGGACCCTCGGCATGTTCCTCAAGCGCGAGGTCGTCTCCCTCGGCGCGATGGAGAACCCGCGCGAGGAGTTCTACGAGGCCGCCAAGCCGGCTCCGGTCGCCGCCAAGACCGAGGAGAAGGCCAAGGCCTCCTGACCCTCGGGTCACTTGAGCACATCCTGAAGGGCCCCCTGCCATCCGTGGTGCAGGGGGCCCTTCGGCGTTCCGGGAAGCGAGACAGCCCCTCCGGTGATTGAGGAGCGGGGTCAGGGGCGGAGCCCCGTGGCGTCTGCATCTATTTTGCCCACCTGTAACGCCGGTGGGGGACTGTGGCCGAGCCCCGCAGGTGTTTACGTGGTAACCGGCATCCGGGATCGTCGTCTTGGAGGTGTGCGCCATGGCCGACGCCGCGTCGCGGCTGAGTCGTCTTGCCGAGCAGATGCTGGGAGTTCCGCTCCCGGTACGGATCCAGGCCTGGGACGGATCGCAGGCCGGGCCGCCGGGTGCGCCGACGCTGGTCGTGCGCAACCGCCGTGCCCTGCGCCGCATCCTGTTCAAACCGGGTGAACTGGGCCTCGCCCGCGCCTGGGTCGCCGGCGACCTGGACGTCGAGGGCGACCTGTACTCCGCGCTGGACGCGATGGCGTCCCTGGTGTGGGAGCGCGGCGAGGACGCCCGCACCCTGCGCCAGGCCCTGCGCGACCCCGTCGTCCGCGCCGCCGTCCTCGACCTGCTCCGGATCGCCGGGCCCCCGCTGCCGCCCGCCCCGCCGCGCGAGGAGGTCCGCCGGCCCCGCCGGAGGCTGCACACGCGGCGCACCGACAGGCAGGCCATCAGCCACCACTACGACGTCGGCAACGACTTCTACGAGCTGGTCCTCGGCCCGTCGATGGTGTACTCCTGCGCATACTGGGAGGACGGCGGGACGCTGGAGTCCGCCCAGCGCGACAAACTCGAACTCGTCTGCGCCAAGCTCGGCCTGACGGAGGGTCAGCGGCTGCTGGACGTCGGCTGCGGCTGGGGCTCGATGGCGATCCACGCGGCCCGCGAGCACGGCGTGAGCGTCGTCGGGATCACCCTCTCCCAGGAGCAGGCCGCCTACGCCCGCAAGCGGGTCGCCGACGAGGGGCTGACCGACCTGGTGGAGATCCGCGTCCAGGACTACCGGGACGTCGTGGACGGCCCCTTCGACGCCGTCTCCTCCATCGGCATGGCCGAACACGTCGGTGCCGAGCGCTATCTGGAGTACGCGAGCCAGCTGTACGCCCTGCTCAAGCCGGGCGGACGGCTGCTCAACCACCAGATCGCCCGCCGCCCGCAGCGCGACGAGACGGCGTACGAGGTGGACGACTTCATCGACGCCTACGTCTTCCCCGACGGCGAACTCGCCCCCATCGGCACCACCGTCACCCAGCTGGAGCGCGCCGGGTTCGAGGTGCGGGACGTGGAGGCGATCCGCGAGCACTACGCCCGCACTCTGCGCCGGTGGGTCGGCAACCTGGAGGCGGACTGGGACCGCGCGGTCCGGCTCACCGGCCCCGGCCGCGCCCGCGTCTGGCGGCTGTACATGGCCGCCTCCGCGCTCTCCTTCGAGCGCAACCGCATCGGCGTCAACCAGGTCCTGGCCGTGCGCACCCCGGAGTCGGGCGCCTCGGGGCTGCCGCCGCGGACCCGCACCTGGAACACCGCCTGAGGGTCCGTACGGCGAAGGGGGCCTCGCAGCCGCGAGGCCCCCTTCTCGTTCACTGCCGTACGGCTACTCGGCCTTGATCGCCGCCAGCATGTTCAGCCTGGCCGCGCGCCGGGCCGGCCACAGGGCGGCCAGGACGCCGACCCCGCCGGCCAGCAGCAGGAAGAGCGCCATCCGGCCCCAGGGCAGGACCAGTTCGTACGTCGGCATCTTCGTGCCGAGCAGCTGTCCGGCCGCCCAGCCGAAGAAGACGCCCAGGCCGATGCCGAGCACGCCGCCGAACAGGGAGATCACCAGGGACTCCAGGCGGACCATGCGCTTGACCGCCTTGCGGTCCAGGCCGATCGCGCGGAGCATGCCGATCTCCTGGGAGCGCTCGAAGACCGACATCGCCAGGGTGTTGATGACACCGAGGACCGCGACGATCACCGCCATGCCGAGCAGGCCGTAGAGCATGTTCAGCATCGTCGTGAACATCTGGGCGATCTGGTTTGAGATGTCCTTCTTGTCCTGGATCTTGATCGCCGGGTTGGTGCCCAGGTCCTTGGTCAGCCGGTCCTTCGTCGCCGCGGAGGCGCCGTCCGCCGTCTTGACCATGACCTGCATGTCGGCCGGGTTCTTCAGGTGCGGGGTGAGGACCTTGTTGTCGAGCATGATCCCGTTGATCATGTCGTTGCCCTCGTAGACACCGGCGACGGTCAGCTGCCGGGCCTTGCCGTCCTCGAAGTGCGCGGTGAAGTGCGAACCGGGCGTCCAGCCGTACTCCTTGGCCCGGTCCTTGTCCACGACGACCTGCGAGCCGCCGACCTTGAACGTGCCGTCGTCGACCTTCAGGTCCGTCAGCTTCGTGATGGACGCGCCGTCGACACCCGTCAGGAACTCGGTCTTGCCGTCGATGCGGGACGGGGCGTTGCGCAGCGGGCTGCTGGCGGTGACGCCGTCGGCCGCGGCGAGCTTCGTCGCCACCTCCGGGGAGAGCGGGGAGCGGTTGGCCATCGAGACGACGTAGTCCGCGCGGATCGCCGAGGAGGCCATCTTGTCGATGGCGGTCTGCAGGCTGCCCGCCATCACCGTCATGCCGGTGATCAGGGTCAGGCCGATCATCAGCGCGGAGGCCGTGGCCGCCGTACGGCGCGGGTTGCGCACCGAGTTCTGCCGCGCCAGCTTGCCCGAGACGCCGAAGACGCGCAGCACCGGGGCGGCGGCCGCGATCAGCGGGCGGGACAGCAGCGGGGTCAGGATGAACACGCCGATGATGAGCAGGACCGCGCCGATGCCCATCGGGCCCTGGGCGGAGTCGGCGTTCATCGAGGTGGCCGCGAGGACCACGGCGATGCCCGCCCCGGAGAACAGCGCGCCGAACGTGTTGCGCAGGACCAGCGACTTGGTGGTGGCCTTGGCGTGCACGCTGCTCATCGCCGCCACCGGCGGGATCTTCGCGGCCCGGCGGCCGGGCAGCCAGGCGGCCAGCATGGTGACGAGGACGCCGACCGCGAGCGCCGCGATCACGGTGCCGGAGCTGATCACCAGCGGCCCGTCGGGCACGCTCGCGCCGAAGGAACCGAGCAGCGAACGCAGGCCCGCGCCGATGCCGATACCGGCGGCCAGACCGGCCACACCGGCGACCGCGCCGACCGCGAACGCCTCGATCAGCACCGAGCGGGTGACCTGGCGGCGGGAGGCGCCGACCGCGCGCATCAGGGCCAGTTCCCGGGTGCGCTGGGCGACCAGCATGGTGAAGGTGTTGGCGATGATGAACGTGCCGACGAACAGCGCGATACCGGCGAACACCAGCAGCGCCTGCTTCAGACCGCTCATCGATTCGGCGATGGCCTTCGCCTGGTCGTCGGCGAGCTGCTTGCCGGTGGTGGTCTCCACCAGGTGCTTCGGCAGCGCCGAGTCCAGCGCGGACTTCAGCGTGCTCTGGCTGGTGCCGGCCGCGGCCTTGACGTCGATCTCGTCGTAGCCGCCCTTCTTGCCGAAGAGCTGCTGTGCGGTCGGCGTGTCGAACAGGGCGAGGCTGCCGCCCGCGGCGACGTTGCCGTCGTCGGTGGTGAAGATGCCCGCGACGGTCGGGGTGAGGACCGGGCCGTCGACGGAGAGCCGTACGGTGTCGCCGACCTTGTAGCCGGCCCGCTTGGCGGTCTCGGAGTCGAGCAGCACCTCGCCCTTGCCGTGCGGGGCGTGGCCGCTGACCAGCGGATACCGGGCGTCCTTGGTGCCCCAGTAGTTGCCGCCGGCGGACTGCCAGTCGCCGCCGGCCAGCTTGCCGTCCTTGTCGGCGACGGCGGTGAAGCCGGTGACGACACCGGTGGCGGAGGCGGCGCCGGGGACCTTCGCGGCCTTGTCGAGCACGGCCTGGGTCAGATCCGGCGTCCTGCCGACCTTGTCGCCCTCGGAGTCCTGGTAGGTGGCCCGTACGGCGACGTCGACCTGGTCGAAGCCCTTGGCGGAACTCTTCTGGTAGGCGTCGGAGATGGTGTTGGTGAAGACGAGTGTCCCGGAGACGAAGGCCACGCCGAGCATGACGGCGAGGACCGTCATCAGGAGCCGGGCCTTGTGCGCGAGGACGTTGCGCAGGGCGGTGCGGAACATCAGCTGGTACGGCCCTTCGCGTCGAACTGCTTCATGAGGTCGAGGACGGCGTCGGCGGTCGGGCCGTAGATCTCGTCCACGATCCGCCCGTCCGCGAGGAAGACGACACGGTCCGCGTAGGCGGCGGCGACCGGGTCGTGGGTCACCATGACGACGGTCTGGCCCAGCTCGCGCACCGAGTTGCGCAGGAAGCCCAGCACCTCGGCGCCGGAGCGCGAGTCGAGGTTTCCGGTCGGCTCGTCGCCGAAGATGATGTCGGGCCGGGAGGCGAGGGCGCGGGCGACGGCCACGCGCTGCTGCTGGCCGCCGGAGAGCTGGGAGGGCCGGTGGCTGAGCCGCCCGGACAGCCCGACCATCTCGATCACCTTCTCCAGCCAGGCCTTGTCGGGCCTGCGGCCCGCGATGTCCATCGGGAGGGTGATGTTCTCCAGCGCGGTCAGCGTCGGCAGCAGGTTGAAGGCCTGGAAGATGAAGCCGATCTTGTCCCGGCGGAGCTTGGTGAGCTGCTTGTCCTTCAGGGAGCCCAGCTCGGTCTCGCCGATGCGCACGGAACCCGAGGAGAAGGTGTCCAGGCCCGCCACGCAGTGCATCAGCGTGGACTTGCCGGAGCCGGAGGGGCCCATGATCGCGGTGAACTCGGCCTGCCGGAACTCGACGGAGACCCGGTCCAGGGCGACCACCCGGGTCTCACCCTGCCCGTAGATCTTCGACAGCTCCGTGGCGCGTGCGGCCACGGCGGTGGTCCGGGCTGCGGTGGGTGTGGTGGTCACGGGAGGGTGCTCCTGTCGGGACGACGTGTGTTCGTGGGGACTGCTCCATCGTCTCGGCGCAAGCGGCGCGTGGCGTCAGTCGCTGTTCCGGTTCCCGAGGGGGACTCGGGTCGGACACGAGGTCGCCGTGTCATACCTGGGGAGGACGGCGGACCCTGAGGAACCACGTCGAAGGAGGCACGCGCGCGTGGTGGTCCCGACCGTGTCGAGAACAGGTGGAGTGCCCTCGTTCGGACGGTGAAATTCCGTCATTTCACGTACACACGTGTTCCCGTCACGTCACGCTGTCTGGCAAGTGCGGATGGCGCGTTCCATGGGCTGATGCACCCTCAGACGTCAATAAAATAAGACAACATCGGTCTGCCCTTCCGCTGTTCGGGGGATGGGCCCCGATAGGCTCGGACCCTCGACGCGGAGCCCATGGCCTGCCCGGATGGTGGAATGCAGACACGGCGAGCTTAAACCTCGCTGCCCCTTCGCGGGCGTGCCGGTTCAAGTCCGGCTCCGGGCACCACCGCGCCTCTCTCCCCTTCGGCGTTCACCCGTTGACATCACCCACACCCCGGCGGAGACTCATGCCCGCCAACCGGTGAAGGAAATTTCACCAGGCGAACAACGCGGCCAATGGCGGACAACGGACTCGTCGCTGTGGGAAGGGGCAGGATCCATGCGCACCACCGTCGGGATCATCGGAGCGGGGCCGGCCGGGCTGCTGCTCGCACGGCTGCTGCACCGCGCGGGCGTCGACGCGGTCGTCCTGGAGAGCCGCGACCGGGCCTACGTCGAACACCGCCAGCGCGCCGGGATCCTGGAGCAGGGGACCGCGGACGTGCTGCGCGCGGCGGGCGCCGGGGAGCGGATGGACCGCGAGGGCCTGCGGCACGACGGCATCGAGCTGCGCTTCGACCGCACCCGCCATCGCGTCGACCTCCGCGCCCGCACCGGCGGACGGTCCGTGACGGTCTACGCCCAGACCGAGGTCTGCAAGGACCTCATCGCCCTCCAGCTGAAGGACGGCGGACCGCTGCTGTTCGAGGCGCAGGCGCTCGCCGTCGAGGGGGCCGGCGGCGAGCGCCCGCGGGTGCGGTTCCGGCACGAGGGGCGCGAGGACGTGCTGGAGTGCGACTACGTCGTCGGCTGCGACGGCTTCCGGGGCGTGGCGCGGGCCGCCGTACCGGCCGCGGTCGCCCGCGTGTCCGAGCGGGCGTACCCCTACGCCTGGCTCGGCATCCTCGCCGACGCCCCGCCCTCGCACGACGAACTCGTCTACGCGCGCCACGACCGCGGCTTCGCCCTGCTGTCGATGCGGTCCGCGTCCGTCTCCCGTCTCTACCTCCAGGTGCCGGCGGGGACGCGGGCCGAGGAGTGGGCCGACGGCGAGATCTGGTCGGAACTCGACCGGCGGCTGGAGACGGACGACGGCTGGCGGCTGGAGCGCGGGCCGGTCACCCGGAAGTCGGTCACGCCCATGCGCTCCTTCGTCCACGAACCGATGTGCCACGGCCGCCTCTTCCTCGCCGGTGACGCCGCTCACATCGTCCCGCCGACCGGCGCCAAGGGACTGAACCTCGCCGTCGGTGACGTCGTCACCTTCGCCCGGGCGCTCGTCCACGAGCGGGAGACCGGCTCCCCGGACCTCCTCGACGCCTACTCCGCGACGTGCCTGCGCCGCGTGTGGCAGGCCGAGCGCTTCTCCTACGACATGACGACACTGCTCCATCCGGCCCCCGGCGCCACGCCTTTCGACGTCGGGATCCAGCGGGCGCGGCTGGCCCGGATCGCCTCCTCGCCCGCGGCGCAGACCGATCTGGCCGAGGCCTACACGGGGTTTCCTCTCGGTTAGGTCCCAGGTTCGTCATGGAACGCGATCACCCGTGGCCGGGAATCGCCTGCACGCGTAGCGTGTTGCGCAGCACGGCAGGGGAAAGATCCTCCTCAAGTATCATGGTCGACCCTTTGCCAATCCATTACGCTTTGAGCCAAGGCTGCGCTCGGCAGCCATGGAGGAGTGAGATGAGGAGCAGTAACCCGGTCTTCTCGCGACGGGGGTTCAGCCGCGACAACGGCTACGCCGGCTTCAACACCGCACCGCAGGCCGGGTACGCACAGGGCAACCCGTATGCGCAGAACCCCTACGCGCAGAACCCGTATGCCCAACAGGGCCTTCAGCAGGGCGCGCCCCCGCAGGCCCCGGTCACCACCGACCGCATGACCATGGACGACGTCGTCGTCCGCTCGGCCATGACGCTCGGCACGGTCGCCGTCGGCGCCGTCCTCGCCTGGGCGCTGCTGCCGGTGTCGACGACGAGCTACGGCCTGGCCGTCGGCTCCGCGCTGGTCGCGTTCGTCCTGGCGATGATCCAGAGCTTCAAGCGCACCCCGTCCCCCGCCCTGATCCTGGGGTACGCCGCGTTCGAGGGCGTCTTCCTCGGCGTCATCAGCGAGATGTACAACAGCCGCTGGAGCGGTGCCCCGTTCCAGGCGGTGCTCGGCACGATGGCGGTCGCCGGCGCCACCCTGCTCGTCTACAAGGCGGGCTGGATCCGCGTCACCGCGCGCTACGCCCGGATGGGCCTCGCCATCGCGATGGCCTTCATGGTCGTCATGGCGGTCAACCTGCTGCTGGTCGTGTTCGGCGTCGCCGAGAACGGCGGCCTGCGCAGCTTCGGCCCGCTCGGCGCGCTCGTCGGCATCTTCGCCATCCTGCTCGGCGCGTTCTTCCTGACGCTGGACTTCAAGCAGATCGAGGACGGCATCGCCTACGGCGCACCGCGGGGCGAGGCCTGGCTCGCGGCGTTCGGTCTCACCACGACCCTGGTGTGGATCTACGTCGAGATGCTGCGCCTGGTGGCCATCTTCAGCAGGGACTGACGACCACGTCGGCAAGGGCCCCGGGCTTCACCGCCCGGGGCCCTTCGACGTTCAGAGCAGCTTGCGGGCCGCCCTCCTCAAGTCGTACTCGTGCACGATCGCCTTCGCGTGGCCGTACGCGAGGTCGTACTCGTGCCGGAGCCAGCTGACCTTCTCCTCGAAGCGGAACAGGGCGGGGCCTTCTTCTACGGTGCGCAGCCAGTCGGAGACTTCACGACCGGTGCAGTGCGGGATGCGGGCGAGCAGATTGCGGTGGGTCTCCTCGGAGAAGAGCTGGGACATCGGCGCCTCCGAACGCAAAGGGGATGTAAGCCGGTCCTTCACGTCACGGTGCCTGAGCGTTCGCGTGTTGGCAACAGTCCGGCGGGTTACGCTCGGCGCGTGGTTGATACGACGCCCTTGACCCAAGCAGTGGAGTTCTTCGCCGACCGGTTGCGGGCCGCTCCGCAGAGCCGGCTGCAACGCGGCGCGGCCGCGGAGGCGCTGGCGCTGGCGCGGCAGTTGGCCCGGTGGGCGCAGCGCGTCGAGGAGCCGGGGAGCGAGCCCCGGGAGATGCCGGACGCGGGGATGTTCGCCGCCGCCGACCAGATCCTCGTGGCCGCGCATGATGTGGGACTGGTGCTGCGGACCGAGGACGAGGTCGCCGAAGCGGTGCGGCTGGTGGAGGAGGCGCGGCAGAAGGCGGGGGTCTAGCGGCCCGCTCCGATGGAGCCTTGCCGGGGCACGGGAGCCTTACAGGGACGCTATGACCCGGTCCGCCAGGATGTACACCATCTCCTCGCCGCAGGCGAAGGTGAGGGTGTAGGCGCCGGAGATGCCCGAACCGCCCAGGAGGTAGGGGGTGTCGCCCGACTCCACGGCTGTGGCCAGGCGTTCGGCGGTCTCGCGGTGGCCCGGCGTCATGCACAGGGTGGTGCCGTCGGCGAAGACGTAGACGTCGAGGGTGCCGAGCGGGCCCGGGCGGACGTCGGCCAGTTCGACGCGGTCGGCGGCCAGCTGCTCCAGCGTGGTCACCGTGCGCTCGTGGTCGCCCACGACCGGGGACTGCACCGGGACGAAGTCGGGGTGCGAGGGGTGCCGGCGGCGGGCGGCGGCCAGCTCCGGGGACTCTCCCGCGAACTCGTCGGGCTCGGCGGTCGGCTCGGACACCGGCTCCAGACCGGCGAAGTCGCTCTGCCGCGGCAGGAACAGCTCGGTGTCGCCCAGCCCGAGCAGGGACGGCGCGTCGGAGCCGTCACGGGCTTCCTGGGCGGCCCAGAAGGCGCGCGCCTCGGCCAGCTCGCGCTCCCGCTCCTCGGCGAGCGCCTCGGCCACGGCGGCACGTATCTGCTCGGCGTCGGCATGCGTGCGGGCGCTCGGCAGCAGGGCGCGCGTGGCGGCGGCCCGGTCCTCGGCGAGCTGCTGGTGCAGCGCCGTCAGCTGGCGGCGCAGCTGCAGGACGGTGCGCAGGACGGCGACGCCCACGGCGCCGGTGGCGACCGTGGTGAGCAGCAGGGCGATCGGCATGGCGCTCACTGACGTACTCCCGGTTCAAAGTCGACCCCCGACTTCCTACATCAGCTTGAAGGGCGGACTATCCAGCTGTCAGTGCGTAACGTCACGAAACGGACAGGACTTTGACCTCGTGGACTCCCCCGGCACCGCACTGACCTGCGTTGACCTGCACTGATATGACCGTCAGGCGAGATAGGTCACATCCTGGGTGAGATTGGATCACGAAAAGGCCCGGAACCAAGGCGTTTCCTCGGTTCCGGGCCGTTTCATGACGGGACGTGCCCGCCCCGTTACGGATGGTGGCTCAGCTGAGGCGCTCGATGACCATTGCCATGCCCTGGCCGCCGCCGACGCACATCGTCTCCAGGCCGAACTGCTTGTCGTGCCACTGGAGGGAGTTGATGAGCGTGCCGGTGATGCGCGCGCCGGTCATGCCGAAGGGGTGGCCGACGGCGATGGCGCCACCGTTGACGTTCAGCTTGTCGAGGTCGATGCCGAGCTCCCGGTAGGAGGGGATCACCTGGGCGGCGAAGGCCTCGTTGATCTCGACCAGGTCGATGTCGCCGATGCCCAGGCCGGCCCGGCGCAGCGCCTGCTTGCTGGCCTCGACCGGGCCGAGGCCCATGATCTCGGGGGACAGGCCGGAGACGCCGGTGGACACGATGCGGGCGAGCGGGGTCAGGCCCAGCTCGCGGGCCTTGGTGTCGGACATGATGACCACGGCCGCGGCGCCGTCGTTGAGCGGGCAGCAGTTGCCGGCCGTGACGAGACCGTCGGGGCGGAAGACCGGCTTGAGCCCGGACACGCCCTCCATGGTGACGCCGGCGCGCGGGCCGTCGTCCTTGCTGACGACCGTGCCGTCGGGAAGCGTCACCGGGGTGATCTCGCGCTCCCAGAAGCCGTTCTTGATGGCTTCCTCGGCGAGGTTCTGCGAGCGGACGCCGAACTCGTCCATCTCCTGGCGGGTGACGCCCTTGATCCGGGCCAGGTTCTCGGCGGTCTGGCCCATCGAGATGTACGCGTCGGGCAGCAGGCCGTCCTCGCGCGGGTCGTGCCAGGTGGAGCCGGTCGACTCGGCCACGGCGGCGGTACGGGCCTCGGCCTCGGCGAAGAGCGGGTTGCGGCCGCTCGGCATGTCCGAACTGCCGTTGACGTAGCGGGAGACCGTCTCGACGCCGGCCGAGATGAAGACGTCGCCCTCACCGGCCTTGATGGCGTGCAGGGCCATCCGGGAGGTCTGCAGGGAGGAGGAGCAGTAGCGGGTGATCGTGCAGCCCGGCAGGTGGTCCATGCCCATCTGCACGGCGACGATGCGGCCGAGGTTGTGGCCCTGCTCGCCGCCGGGGAGGCCGCAGCCGAGCATCAGGTCGTCGATGTCCTTCGGGTCCAGCTCGGGGACCTTGGCGAGGGCGGCCTGGATGATCGTGGCGGTCAGGTCGTCGGGGCGCAGATCCTTGAGGGAACCCTTGCCAGCGCGGCCGATGGGGGAGCGGGCGGTCGAGACGATGACGGCTTCGGGCATCACGGCTCCAGTGGACAGAAGTTGGGCAGGGCCGTCTGGGAAGTTACCGCTCCGTATGGTCGGGGTCACGTGTGTGGTGGTGTGACACTGGCCGCAATTTACTAAGCGCTTGCTTTGGCCTTCGGCGGCTCGGCCGAGAGGGGCGCGGGTGTGGGAAGGGGTGAGGGTGCGCAGGGGTTGCCGTCCCAGGGGGCTCCGCCCCCTGGCCCGCCGGCCTGTGCCCCACCCACCACCCGGCCCACGGTCGGCCGAGAGGTGGACGTCTGGGCGGGTGGGCCGGGGCGGTCACATCGACGGAGTCGCCGGTTCGGCTTCCGGGACGCGGCGGCGGCGTCGGCGCTTCAGCAGGGCCCAGGGGCCGCGGGGGCCCGTCGGCATCGCCGCGGTGACCTCCGTGCCCGCCTCCGAGGCGGCCTCGGCCGCGGCCCGGGCCACCGGCAGGAAGCCCTCGCGCCGCATCACGTCCGGGCGCTCCTCCTCCGCCGGCCACAGACCGAGCGCCGCGCACACCGTGGGCAGGACGGCCATCGCCGCCGTCGCGTAGCCCTCGGCCGAGGGGTGGTAGTTGTCCGGGCCGAACAGCTCCCGGGGGTTCGCCTCGAACTCCGGCCCCAGCAGGTCGCCCAGCGACACCGTGCGGCCCCCCTGCTCCACCGCGCCGATCGTCTGGGCCGCCGCCAGCTGCCGCGAGGCCCGCCGGGCCAGCCAGCGCAACGGCTGCTGCACCGGCTCGATCGTGCCGAGGTCGGGACAGGTGCCGACCACCACCTCGGCCCCGGCCGTGCGCAGCCGCCGTACCGCCGACGACAGGTGCCGTACCGAACGGGTCGGCGGCATCCGGTGGGTGACGTCGTTCGCGCCGACCATGATCACGCAGATGTCGGGGACGGGGGAGGGGGCGCCGAGGACCAGCGCCACCTGCCGGTCCAGGTCGTCCGACTGCGCACCGGGCTGGGCGACGTTACGGAGCTCCACCGGGCGTTCCGCCACTGCCGCGAGCCCCGAGGCCAGCAGCGCCCCCGGGGTCTGGCCCGCCCGGTGCACGCCCTGCCCGGCCGCCGTCGAGTCGCCGAGCATGGCCAGCCTGAGGGGCGGCTCGCCGGGGACGTCGTAGGTGTGGCCGTAGATCCCGTCGGCCGTCGGGACCCGGCCGCCGCTGCCGTTGCCCACATGGCGCCGGGCCAGCCGTACCTCCGCCAGCAGCAGGCCGACGGCGGCCGCGCCGGCCAGGCCGACCCCGCCACCGCCGTACGCCGCTCCGGCCGCGATGCGCCGGGCCACCCGCGCCCTCGACATGCTCGTCATGCGTCGCCGCCACCTCCCTCGTAGCCGTACACCCACTCCTTGCCCCGTACAGCCCGTGCGCCAATCTCAACGGGGAGTGAACGGCCACCGCGCCGCACGCCTGGGCCGTAGGCTGGCGGAACCACTACGACCACTGTTTTTGTGCACAGCAACCGGAGACAACGGTGCAATTCCACGACTCGATGATCAGCCTCGTCGGCAACACCCCGCTGGTGCGGCTCAACAACGTGACCAAGGGCATCCAGGCGACCGTCCTTGCCAAGGTCGAGTACTTCAACCCCGGCGGCTCCGTGAAGGACCGCATCGCCCTGCGCATGATCGAGGCCGCCGAGCAGAGCGGCGAGCTGAAGCCGGGCGGCACCATCGTGGAGCCGACCAGCGGCAACACCGGTGTGGGGCTTGCGATCGTCGCTCAGCAGAAGGGGTACAAGTGCATCTTCGTGTGCCCTGACAAGGTGAGCACCGACAAGATCAACGTGCTGCGCGCGTACGGTGCGGAGGTCGTCGTCTGCCCGACCGCCGTGGACCCCGAGCACCCCGACTCGTACTACAACGTCTCCGACCGGCTCGTGCGCGAGACCCCGGGCGCGTGGAAGCCGGACCAGTACTCCAACCCCAACAACCCGCTCTCCCACTATCACTCGACCGGCCCCGAGCTCTGGGAGCAGACCGAGGGGAAGATCACCCACTTCGTGGCGGGCGTGGGCACCGGCGGCACCATCTCCGGCACCGGTCGCTACCTGAAGGACGCCAGTGACGGCACGGTCCAGGTCGTCGGCGCGGACCCGGAGGGCTCCGTCTACTCCGGCGGCTCCGGGCGGCCGTACCTGATCGAGGGCGTCGGCGAGGACTTCTGGCCGACCGCCTACGACCGCACCGTCGCCGACGAGATCGTCGCCGTGTCCGACAAGGACGCCTTCCAGATGACCCGGCGCCTGGCCAAGGAGGAGGGCCTGCTGGTGGGCGGCTCCTGCGGCATGGCCGTCGTCGCCGCGCTGCGGGTCGCCGAGCGGCTCGGCCCGGACGACGTCGTGGTCGTGCTGCTGCCGGACAGCGGGCGCGGGTACCTCAGCAAGATCTTCAACGACGAGTGGATGGCCGACTACGGCTTCCTGGAGGACGAGGGCCCCAGCGCCCGCGTCGCCGACGTCCTGAACCACAAGGCGGGCGGCACCATCCCCTCCCTCGTGCACATGCACCCCGAGGAGACCGTCGGCCAGGCCATCGAGGTGCTGCGCGAGTACGGCGTCTCGCAGATGCCGGTCGTCAAGCCGGGCGCCGGTCACCCGGACGTGATGGCCGCCGAGGTCGTCGGCTCGGTCGTGGAACGGGAGCTGCTGGACGCCCTGTTCTCCCAGCGCGCCTCCCTGGGGGACCCGCTGGAGAAGCACATGTGCCCGCCGCTGCCGCAGGTCGGCTCGGGCGAGGCCGTCGGCGACCTGATGCAGGTGCTGGGCTCGGCGGACGCGGCGATCGTCCTCGTCGAGGGCAAGCCGACCGGCGTGGTCAGCCGCCAGGACCTGCTGGCCTTCCTCGCCCAGGGCGGCAAGCAGTAGCCGGACGCGTGGACTTCGCGGAAGTGGTACGAGCGTGTCACGTCCGCGCAGCACACGCTTAACACGGGTCCGGCACATTAGTGGGCGTCGGCAGGGGTGGGAGCGGCTCCCCGCCCAGGCCGGCGCCGAACGGCGCCAAGGACCTCCGGAGCGGCTCCCGGACCTCCATGGACGCCACGGACGCGTGATGCCCGGCCCTGACCCGGCCCGCGTCCCTCGCGGGGACCGCCGTCGTCCCGCCCCCCGGAAACGGGGGTGCGGCGGTCCCCGCGAAAGCTTTCCGGACGGCCGTCGGCTTTCTAGACGGTCGTCCAACTCGCCAGCAGCGCCAGGCGCTCCGCCGTCTCCGACCCCTTCTCCGGGGTGTACACCACGATCGTCTGCTCCGGGTCCTGGCCGACCGTCAGCGTCTCGTACGGCAGGGTCAGCAGACCCGCGACCGGGTGTCGGATCCGCTTCACGCCGTACGCGCACTCCCGGACCTCGTGGTCCGCCCACAGCCGGCGGAAGTCCTCGCTCTTCAGGGAGAGTTCGCCGACCAGGGCGCACAGCTCGGGGTCGTCGGCGTGCCGGCCGGCGGCAAGCCGCAGATTGGCCACCGTCGTGGCGGCCACCGCCGACCACTCCGGGTACAGCTCACGGGCGGACGGGTTCAGGAAGACCTGCCGGGGCATGTTCCGCGCGGCCGGGGCGACGCGGCTGAAGCCGTTCACCGCGTCGCCGAGCGCGTTCCACGCGAGCACGTCCATGCGGCGGCCCAGCACGAACGCCGGGCTGTGCGCCATGCCGTCGAGCAGGCTCTGCACGCCGGGGCGGACCTGCGGCGCGGGCCGGTGCCGTTCGCCCCGCTGCCGGTGCTGCGGGCGGGCCACCGTCCGCAGGTAGGCGCGCTCGGTCTCGTCCAGCCGCAGCACCCGCGCGATCGCGTCCAGCACGGCGTCGGAGACGCTCGTACCCCGGCCCTGCTCCAGGCGGATGTAGTAGTCGACGCTCACCCCCGCGAGCTGGGCCACCTCCTCGCGGCGCAGGCCCGGTACGCGGCGCCGCCCATGGCTGGGCAGCCCCACCTCCTCGGGCTGGATCCGTGCACGTCGCGAGCGCAGGAAGTCGCCGACTTCCCCGTCCAGCCAGTCCCCGTCCATGGCCCGATCCTAGGGGAGCGGGCGGCCGCGAACCTGGTACTGGCATACCCAGGAAAAGCCCGTCCCTGGGTACGGCCGCCGGGCCCGGCGAGGGTGGTGTCAGCCGCCGGGGAGCAGCCCCCGGCGCCGATCCCCAGAGGGAGCACCCATGTCGTACGCGAACCTGTCCGGCCGCACCGCCGTCGTCACCGGAGCCGCCAGCGGCATCGGCGAGGCGCTCGCCGTCCAACTCGCCGCAGAGGGCGCCCGGGTGGCGCTGCTCGCCCGGCGCGCCGAGCGGCTCCAGGCGCTGGTGGAGAAGATCCGGGCCGACGGGGGCGAGGCGCTCGCCGTGGCCGCCGACGTCACCGACGACGCGTCCGTGGACGCCGCCCGGGACCTGGTGCACACGACGTTCGGGACCGTCGACCTCGTCGTCAACAACGCCGGTGTCATGCTCCCGAACCCCGTCGCCGACGGCCGGACGGACGAGTGGCAGCGGATGCTCGACACCAACGTCGGCGGCGTCCTGCGGGTCATCCGCGCCTTCGGCGCCGACCTGGTGGCCGCCGCCGGCGAGGGCCGCACCGCCGACCTGGTCGACGTCTCCTCGATCGGCGCCCACGTCCCGTTCCCCAACTACGCGGTGTACGGCGCCACGAAGGCCGCGGTCACCTATCTCTCGCAGTCCCTGCGCAGCGAGTTCGGGCCGCGGGACGTGCGGGTGACCAACATCGAGCCGGGACTGACACAGACCGAGCTGGCGACGCACATCGACAGCACGGAACTCTCCGGCCAGCTGGACGGCATGCTCGACGCGATCGGCAGCCTGACGCCGGCGGAGGTCGCGGACGTCGTCGCCTACGCCACCAGCCGTCCCCGGCACGTCAACCTCCGCCAGATCGTGGTCCTTCCGACCCGGCAGGCCTGATCCGGTCCCGGCGTCCGGTCAGCCGTCGTCGCGGGAGCGGTCGCGGCGGCCGGCGAGCAGTTCGGGGTTGAGCCGGACGGCCTGGGCGAAGTTGACGCCGACGATGCCGGCCCAGGCGGCGATGGTCCCGGTCGTCCCCGCGATGCCGCCGCAGACGGCGGTCAGCGGGATCGCGAGGACCAGCGAGATGATCGCGAACCCGAAGCGCTCTCCCCAGCTGTCGGCGTCCTTCGGCCGCCGCTCGCCGCGCGCGCTCGCCATCCGCTGCTCGGCCAGGTGCCGCTGCACCCGGCGGCCCACGATGTCGTCGATGCGCCGCTCGGCCTTCTCCAGGAAGGAGTCCAGCAGCGCGGAGTCGTAGTCCTCGCCCAGCTCGCGGCGGGCCCGCACCGTGGCGTCGAGATCCTTGCGCAGGTCCACGTCCTGCGGGTCCAGAGTGCTCATGCCGTCCAGGCTACGGAGCGGCCGCCCATGGCGCACTGGGGATAGCCCCCCTGTCCGGGGCGGGGGCAGCGGGGGTGGACCCGTCGAGATGCCCCTTGCCCGACTGCATAGCCTCATGCACAGTTCTTGGTGTGTGAATAGCCTGTCGACGGGTCGGTGCCCGTCCGCGGTGACGGACGGCCGACGGGCAGGACCGGCTGTCGGGATCGAGGGGAGCGTGGGTGTGTCGTCGTCACGCATAGTGGACGCTTCGCCGTCCGTGCCGGCCACGCGACCCGCGACGGTGGTGCTGGACGGGTCCGGACTCGGGGTCGAGGACGTCGTACGCCTCGCCGACGGGAGCGCGCGGCCGGTCCCCGCGCCCGAGGCGATGCGGCGGGTGGAGGAATCCTGGAGCACCGCCCGGCGGCTCGCCGCCACCGGACGCGTCTACGGCCGCTCCACCGGCGTCGGCGCCAACCGGAACGAGGACGTGCCCGCCTCCGCGTCCTCCGCCTCCCTCGAACCGGGGGCACCCCCGCGGGCCGCCGCCGATCACGGCATGCGCCTGCTGCGCAGCCACGCCGGGGCGGTCGGTGCGGAACTCCCCGCCCGGCAGGTGCGCGCCGCCCTCGCCGTCCGCGCCAACCAGCTGCTGGCCGGCGGTGCCGGGCTGCGGCCGAGCGTGGTCACCGCGCTGTGCGAGGCGCTGGAGTCGGGCGCGTACCCGGTCGTCAACGAGTTCGGCTCGGTCGGCACCGGCGACATCGCGGGCCTGGCCCAGGTCGGCCTCGCGCTCGCCGGGGAACACCCGTGGCGGGGTGCGGGCGCCCCTGCCCCGCGGCGCCTCGACCACAACGACGCCCTCGCCCTCATCAGCAGCAACGCCCTGACCCTCGGCCAGTCCACGCTCGCCCTGCACGAACTGCGCGGGCTCGTCGGCGCCACCCAGGTCGTCGCCGCGCTGTCGCTGCTCGCCGTCGACGGCTCCCACGAGGCCTACGCCGCCCCCGTGCACGCCGCCCGCCCGGACCGGGGCAGCGCCGAGGCGGCCCGGCGGATGCGCGTGCTGATCGGCGCCGCCGACCGGCCCACCCCGCCGCTCGGCCGGATCCAGGACCCCTACGGCTTCCGCTGCCTGCCCCAGATCCACGGCCCCGCACACGACGCCGCCGACGCCCTGGAGCGGGTGCTGGACGTGGAGATCAACGCGGCCGCCGAGAACCCGCTCATCGTCCCCGAGGACCAGTCCGCCTACCACCACGGCGGCTTCTACGCGGCCCGACTCGCCCTCGCCCTCGACCACTTCAGGCTCGCCCTCACCCAGGTGGCCCGGCTGTCGACCTCCCGCCTGTCCACCCTCAACGAGCCCGCCTACACCCGGCTGCGGCCCTTCCTCGCCGACGCCGAACCGGCCGCCTCCGGCGTGATGATCCTGGAGTACGCGGCCGCCGCCGCCCTCGGTGACCTGCGTGCCTTTTCCGCGCCCGCCTCGCTCGGCCACGCTGTACTCTCCCGGGGCGTCGAGGAACAGGCGAGCTTCGCCTCGCTCGCCGCGCGGCAGACCCTGCGCGCGTGCGGTGCGTATCGTCTGGTGGTCGGCTGCGAACTCGTCGCCGCCGTCCGCGCGCTGCGCCTGCGCGACCTGCGGCCCGATCCGGGGCTGCCGGCCGGCCGGGCCTTCGCGCTCGCCGAGCCCGTCCTCGGCACCGACCCGGCCGACCGGCCGCTCACGGACGACGTGGCGGCGGCGGCCGCACTGCTCGACCGGTTCACGGACATCTGGAGGGGGAGCGCGTCATGAGCGTGGACAGGAGTACCGGCAAGGCCTTCACGGCGGCGTCCGACGGCGCGCCCGGCGCCCCGGACAGCCCCGCGGGCCGGCTGCAGGCCCTCTTCGAGGGGCACCGGCTCACCCCGACCCAGCGCCGGATCGCGCACAGCATGGTCCGCCGGGCCGCCGACGTGGCCTTCCTGTCCAGCGTGGAGCTGGCCGAACTGGCCGGGGTCAGCCAGCCGTCGGTGACCCGGTTCGCCGTCGCGCTCGGCTTCGACGGCTACCCGGCGCTGCGCCGGCATCTGCGCGAGGTCGTGCCCGCCGAACCGGCCGCCGAGGCGGGCGCGTTCAACGAGTACCAGCAGGCCGTCGAGGCCGAGATCGAGAACCTGCGGCACCTCGCCGACCTGCTCGCCGACCCGCGCCCGGTACAGAAGGCAGGCCGGGTCCTGGCCGCCTCCCGCCCGCTCCCGGTGCTGGGGCTGCGCGCGGCCGCCTCGCAGGCCTACGGCTTCTCGTACTTCGCGGCCAAGGTCCACCCGGACGTCCGGCTGCTCGACGAGGGCGGCACGATGCTCCAGGACCGCATCGACGCCGCCGTCCGCGCGGGCGCCTCCGCCCTGCTGTGCTTCGCGCTGCCCCGGCATCCGCGCGAGGTCGTCGACACCCTCGCCTACGCCAAGGACGTGGGGCTGACCACGGTCACGGTGGCCGACTCCGCGTTCGCGCCGGTCGCCAAGTACTCCGACCTCCTCCTGCCCGCCGCTGTCGGCACCGGGCTCGCCTTCGACACCGCGTGCGCGCCGATGCTGCTCGGCCGGGTGCTGCTGGAGGCGGTCTGCGACGACCTGCCGGAGGCACAGGCCCGGCTGGAGGAGTTCGACGCGAAGGCGGCGGTCCGGGGCCTGTTCGTGGAGTGACCCGCCTGCGGGCTCCCGGGGCGCTCTCAGGCTCGTCTCACGTTCACCCGTTAGCTTCCCTGCCGCATACAGGCGCTGTGGGAACTCGTGACACGGGAGGCGGACGTGGCGCGCGCAGGACGAGAGGGAAGAGAAGCACGCGGCGGACGCGGACTGGCCCGGGTGGCCGTCGTCGTACGGGCCGGGGCCGCACCGCTGTGGTGGTCCGGGGTGGTCGCGGCCGGGATCGGGGTGCTGCCGACCGGACTGACCGGACGCCGGATCGGGGTGCTGGCCGGGGCCGCGCTGTTCCTCGTGGCCGCGGCCGCCGTGCCGCTCGTGCGGCGGGGGCGGTACGACGTCCTCGCGCGCGGCGCGGCCCGCGCGGGCAAGTACGACGTGCTCCAGGACCGGGCGGTGACCGTGCGCGTCTGGCGCCGGGGCCATCGCTGGTGGCTGCTGCTCGCTCTCGCCCTGGCGCTGGGCTCGGCCTTCGTCCTCCCCGCGGCCGGCGGTCTGCTGCTCGCCGGGCTCGGTACCGGACTGCGGCTGAAGGCCGCCTGGATCGGGCGGCGCGAGCGGGCCGAGCAGACGCTGCTGTGGGTGCGCGTCGACCGGCTCGGCCCGCGCGGCGGGAATCCGGTGGGCAAGACCGTGACGGGCCTGCGCGGCACGGGCATCGCGGCCGGCGACGCGGCCCCGGGAGGAGCCCGCCGCCGTACCGCGGCGCTCGTCCAGGTCCGGCACCGCCGCCTGGGGGTCAGACCTCCAGTTGCTCCTCGATCCGCTTCAGCTGGTGCCGGGCCATCGCCAGGTTGGCCCGGGACGCGTCCAGGACCAGGTAGAGGAACAGGCCGTTGCCGCCGCGGCTCTTGAGCAGGCGGACCATGTGGTACTGGTCCGTCAGCGTGATCAGGATGTCCTCGATCTCGCCCTTGAGGCCGAGCATCTCCATCGTGCGCATCTTGGCGCGGATCACGTCGGTGTTGCCGGCGGCGGCGACGTTCAGGTCGAAGCTCTTGCCGCCGCCCATCGTGCCCAGCGCCATCCCGCTGGTGTAGTCGACGAGTGCGACGCCGGTGGCGCCCTCGATGGTGGTGAGGGCTTCCTTCAGCGCGGTCTCGGTGTTGGCCATGGTGGGTCCTCTCGGATCGTTCAACCGTCGGTTGCGGTGCGCACGTCGGCGCTCGGGGTGCGGGTGGTACGGGGGCGGGTCGGGGGTGCGGGGCTGACGGCGCCGAGCGCCCTGCGGGACGGGCGGCGGGCCCGGGCGGTGGCCTCGGCGGCGTCGAGCAGCTCCCCGATCCGGGCGCCGGCCCGGCGGCCCTCCAGGTGCAGCCGCCCGACGTTGACCCGGCCCTCGGCGAGCAGGGTCAGTACGGCGGTGCGGCCCGCGGCGTAGGTGGCGACGTAGCCGCCCTCGCCGCGCACGAGCAGCTCGCGGAAGCCGCCGTGTCCGGTGGCGTCGCTGACCCGGACGGCCACGCCGAGTGCGGCGGCGGTCAGCGCGGACAAGCCATCGGGGTCGACCCCGGGGGTGTCGTGGGCGACGACGAGTCCGTCGACGCCGGCGGCCAGGGCGCCGGTGAGCTGCGGCACCCGGGTACGCAGCCGGCGCAGCTCCTCCAGGACCGCCTGGAGGTCCTCCTCGGACAGCATCAGCTCTCTCCTCTTGGCGGGTCGGTGCTCGGCGGGCCGCTGCTCGGCGGGGCGGTGCCGTTCAAAGCGCCTCCAGCGCATCCCTGAGCCTCTTCAGCAGCGCGATGTCGGGGTCGGCGACCGGTGGTGGGTACGGCGGCACAGGGTCCGGGACCGCGCCGGGCGCCGCCGCGAGCCGGCCGGCCGCCGCGAGCCGGCGCACGTCGACCAGCGTGTGGAAGGCCTGTCGGCCCAGGTCCAGGGCGATCCCGGTGGCCGTGCGGACGCCGTCCACGCGGTCCAGGACCGTCCGCTGCCGGGGCGTGAGCGGCGCCGGCGCCGGCGGGTCGGCCCGGATCAGCGGGGCGCTGTCGGCGGCCGGGTCGGGCCACAGCCGGTGCAGCAGCAGCCGGCGGCGCAGCGTCTCGCGTTCCAGCGCGACGACCGGCACCGAGGGCAGCGGCCCGGGCCGGGGGGTGTGGTCGTAGCGGAACCGGCCCGGGGTGCTGCTCGGGGCCAGCGCGAAGTACCCGGCGTCGTACAGCGCGTCCAGGTGGCACAGCTCCAGCGCGCCGACGGGCAACAGCCCTGACTCCAGCAGGAGTTCGGCGGTCTGGGGCGGGCTCGTGGTGCGCGCGGCGGCCTGCTGCCAGGCGGCGGTGGCGAGGGTGCCGTGGGCCGTGAGGAGCACGCCGAGGCCCGGGGAGCAGGGGCTCTCGGCGTGCACCACCCGGCCCTCGGCGAGGTGCAGGACGCCGTGCTCGCGCACCAGGACGCCGGTGGCGCGCTCCTCGGCCAGCCGGGTCAGCATCGGCGACAGGGCCCGGCCGGCCGCCTTGTCGCGCACCGGCAGCGGAGGTATGTGCGTCACGGTCATCCCAGCACCAGCCGGGCGGCCATCTCGCCGAGGCGGATCCGGGCGAGCGCGAGGTTGCCGTCCTCGCGGCCGAGCCACAGGTGCAGGAAGACGGTGCTGTCGAAGGACGTGTCGAGGAACCGCAGCAGGTGGTAGCTGTCGCGGTTGCTGACGATCATGTCCTCGACGGGTGGCCGCCCGTCGTCGGCGCCGTCGCCGTGGAGGGCGAACGCGCCGTGCTCGGCGGCCATCCGGGCCAGCTCGGCGGCCTCGGCGGCGGTCGTCTCGTGATCGCCGCCGGGCGCCTCGCCGACCGTGCCGAGCGCCAGTCCGCTCGTCCAGTCCACGAGCGCGGCGCCCCGCGCACCGGGCAACCGCATCGCTTCCAGCAGGCACTCGTCGATTCCGGGCACCGTGGCTCCCCTCCCGCCTGGGACTCCGGCTGAGTGACGTCGACACTACGCACCGTGCGCGCTGCGGGTGAGGCCTTTGGCATTTTCCAGTGGAACATGCGTCCGGCGTACTAGTGTGGGTCAACTGACCTCTGTGACGGGCGAGTTGATCCAGTTGTGCGCGGGGGAGCGGGTGCGCGTCAACGGCTCCCGGGCGTCCCCAGCGTGGTGAGCGCGTCCGTGTGCGCCCCTCCGGACTCCGCCACCACCTCGGCGACGGTCTGCGGCTCCCGTACGACCGCGAAGGTGACGCCTCCCGCACCGTCCGGCGCGAAGCCGTAGACGCCGGGCCGGGCGAGGGAGTTGTAGGCGTAGTGGTGGGCGAAGTAGTACGCGCCCGTGTCCAGCGCCGCCGCGTGGTCGCCCTGCTCCAGCGCGGGCAGCGCGCGCCTCTCGGCGAGCAGGTCACCCGAGAAACAGGCCGGCCCGGCCACGTCCTGCACCACCTCCGGCCCCTGCTTGGGGCGCCCCTTGGCGTCGTACGCGGCGATCCTGAGCGGCCACGCCTCGGGCGCGTACACCGTCCGTGTCGCCACCTGCACGCCCGCGTGCGTCACCGCGATCCGCCGTCCGCCCGCGCTCTTGGCGTACTCCACCCGCGCCACCACCGTCCCGTGCCGGGCCATGAGCGAGCGCCCGAACTCGGTCACCAGCCCGTAGCGCCCGTCGAACAGCCCCGGCACCTGATCGGCCAGCACGCGCGCGTACTGCGCGTACGTCGGCGCTGCCGCCTCCGAGGCGAAGTCCACGGACAGCCCGCCGCCGATGTCGAGCGTGTCGACCTGCCGCCGTCCGGCACGCGCGTTGACCTCCTCCGCGAGCGCGTGGGCCTCCGCCACGCCCCGCGCCAGCAGCGGCAGCGGAATGCCCTGCGAGCCGGTGTGCGCGTGCAGCCGGGTCAGCCACGGCCGCGCCAGGAACGCCCGCACGACCCACTCGCGCGCCCCCTCGTCGCGCAGGGGCACCCCGAACTTCGAGGTCGCCGTCGCCGTGGACGTCGCCCGGATCGAGCCGCCGCCGAGCTGCGGGTTGACCCGGAGGCCCAGCGGGGAGCGGGTGGACCCCGTGTGGACGAGTGCGTCCAGCCGGTCCAGCTCCTGCGGGTTGTCGGCGTTCACGGCGATGCCGAGGGCCAGCGCCTCGCGCAGTTCGGCCGGGGTCTTCGCGGGCGCGTCCAGCACCGTCCGCTCCGCCGGTACCCCGGCCGCCCGCGCCAGCGCCAGCTCGCCGGGGCTCGCCACCTCCGCGCCGAGCCCCGCCTCGCGCAGCAGCCGCAGCACCGGCACCAGCGGGGTGGCCTTCACCGCGAAGGCGTGCAGCACCGGCGTGCCGGGCGGTACGGCCGTGTCGAACGCCGCCCGCAGCGCCGCCGCCGACCGCCGGATCCCGGTCACGTCCAGCAGCCCCACCACGGCCGCGTCCGGACCGAGCAGCCCCTGCTCCACGGCCGCGCGCACCGCCTCGTCCCGCCGGGCGGCGCGCTCCCGCGCCTCGGCGTCCGCATCCTCCCGCTCCACGGCGTCTCCCCTCAGGCCGGCCTCAGGTGCTTCCAGCCAAACACCGACGGCGCGTGAACGCGCTCCCCCCGATGTATTGACTAGTTCTATTCAGGAAGCCAGGATGTGAATAGACATAGCAACAGGAGGAGGCAGACGATGTCGGGACCCCGCCCCGTACGAGCCCCGCGCGGCACGGAACTCAGTGCCCTGGGATGGCAGCAGGAAGCCGCCCTGCGGATGCTCCAGAACAACCTCGACCCCGAGGTCGCCGAGCACCCCGACAAGCTCGTCGTCTACGGCGGCACCGGCAAGGCCGCCCGTGACTGGCGCTCCTTCGACGCGATGGTCCGCACCCTGAGGACCCTCAAGCAGGACGAGACCATGCTGGTCCAGTCCGGCCGCCCGGTCGGTGTCATGCAGACCCACGAGTGGGCCCCGCGCGTCCTCATCGCCAACTCCAACCTGGTCGGCGACTGGGCCAACTGGGAGGAGTTCCGCCGCCTGGAGGCCCTCGGCCTGACCATGTACGGCCAGATGACCGCCGGCTCCTGGATCTACATCGGCACCCAGGGCATCCTCCAGGGCACCTACGAGACCTTCGCCGCCGTCGCCGCGAAGAAGTTCGGCGGCACCCTCGCCGGCACGATCACCCTCACCGCCGGCCTCGGCGGCATGGGCGGCGCCCAGCCGCTCGCCGTGACCATGAACGACGGCGTCGCGATCTGTATCGACTGCGACCCGCGCGCCATCGAGCGCCGCATCGAGCACCGCTACCTGGACGTGAAGGCCGACTCCCTCGACCACGCCCTCCAGCTCGCCACCGAGGCCCGCGACGCCCGCCGCCCGCTCTCCGTCGGCGTCCTCGGCAACGCCGCCGAGCTGGTCCCGCAGCTGCTCGCGATGAACGCCCCCATCGACATCGTCACCGACCAGACCTCCGCCCACGACCCGCTGTCGTACCTGCCGGTGGGCGTGGCCTTCGAGGACATGGCCGACGCCGCCGCCAAGGACCCGGCCGGCTTCACCACGCGTGCGCGTGAGTCCATGGCGAAGCACGTCGAGGCCATGGTCGGCTTCATGGACGCCGGCGCCGAGGTCTTCGACTACGGCAACTCCATCCGCGGCGAGGCCCAACTCGCCGGGTACGACCGCGCGTTCGCCTTCCCCGGCTTCGTCCCCGCCTACATCCGCCCCCTCTTCTGCGAGGGCAAGGGCCCCTTCCGCTGGGCCGCGCTGTCCGGCGACCCGGCCGACATCGCCAAGACCGACAAGGCGATCCTGGAGCTGTTCCCGGAGAACGAGTCCCTGGCCCGCTGGATCACGATGGCCCGCGAGCGCGTCCACTTCCAGGGCCTGCCCGCGCGCATCTGCTGGCTCGGCTACGGCGAGCGCGACAAGGCCGGCGAGCGCTTCAACGACATGGTCGCCTCCGGCGAGCTGGCCGCCCCACTGGCCATCGGCCGCGACCACCTTGACTGCGGCTCCGTGGCCTCGCCGTACCGCGAGACCGAGGCCATGCTCGACGGCTCCGACGCCATCGCCGACTGGCCGCTGCTGAACGCCATGGTCAACGTCGCCTCCGGCGCCTCCTGGGTCTCCATCCACCACGGTGGCGGCGTGGGCATGGGCCGGTCCATCCACGCCGGGCAGGTCAGCGTGGCCGACGGCACGAAGCTCGCCGGCGAGAAGATCCGCCGCGTGCTCACCAACGACCCGGGCATGGGCGTCATCCGGCACGTGGACGCCGGGTACGACATCGCCGAGTCGGTCGCGGCCGAGCGGGGGGTCCGGGTGCCGATGCGTGAGGGTGACGGCGCGTGACCCAGCGCTCTGCCGCGCCCCAGCCGGTACGGGCCGACGACGCACCGTCCGTCGGCCCCGCCGGCCACCGCACGCCCTCCTTCCAGGAGATGTGGCGTGAGCTCCTCCCCGTCGGCCGGCACTCCGACTCCGGTGGCTACCGGCGGTACGCCTGGACCGGCGCCGACGCCGAGTGCCGGGCCTGGTTCAAGGAGCAGGCCGAGGCACGCGGGCTGGCCTACGAGGTCGACCGGAACGGGAACCAGTGGGCCTGGCTCGGGGACCCCACGGCCGGGGACGCCGTCGTCACCGGCTCGCATCTCGACTCCGTGCCGGACGGCGGGGCCTTCGACGGGCCCCTCGGGGTCGTGTCCTCCTTCGCCGCGCTCGATGAACTGCGCGGCCGGGGAGCGCGGTTCGACAAGCCCCTGGCCATCGTCAACTTCGGGGACGAGGAGGGCGCCCGGTTCGGGCTCGCCTGCGTCGGGTCGCGGCTGACCGCCAGGCAGCTGACCGTCGAGCAGGCGCACCGGCTGACCGACGCGGACGGGGTCACGCTCCCGCGCGCCATGGAGGCCGCCGGGTACGACCCCGGGGCCATCGGGGCCGACCCCGAGCGGCTGGCCCGGATCGGCGCCTTCGTCGAGCTGCACGTCGAACAGGGCCGCGCGCTGGACCTGTCCGGTGACCGGGTCGGCATCGCCAGTGCCATCTGGCCGCACGGACGCTGGCGGTTCGACTTCCGGGGCGAGGCCAACCACGCCGGCACCACCCGGCTGGTGGACCGGCGCGACCCGATGCTGTCCTACGCCGAGACCGTGCTCGCCGCGCGCCGGGAGGCCGCGCTCGCCGGTGCCGTGGCCACCTTCGGGAAGATCTCCGTCGAGCCCAACGGGGTCAACGCCATCCCCTCCCTCGTGCGCGGCTGGCTCGACTCCCGCGCCGCCGACCAGGACACCCTGGACACGGTGGTCGGCGGCATCGAGAAGGCGGCCCGGGAGTACGCGGACGCCCACGGCATCGACCTCGACGTCGTCCGGGAGTCCTTCACCCCCGTCGTCGAGTTCGACCACGCCCTGCGCGACGAACTCGGCCGCCTCCTCGGCAAGGACAGCGGCCTGACCGTGCCCGTCCTCGGGACCGGCGCCGGACACGACGCCGGAATCCTCTCCGGGAGCATTCCGACCGCCATGCTGTTCGTGCGCAACCCCACCGGGGTCTCGCACTCCCCGGCCGAGTCCGCCGCCGAGGACGACTGCCTGGCCGGGGTGCACGCGCTCGCCGACGTACTGGAAGGGCTGGCCCGCACGTGACCAAGGCGACCTACTGGCTGGAGCACGCCTGGCTCGACACCACCGTCGAGCCGGGCGTCGCCCTGGACGTGGCGGGCGGGCGGATCACCGCCGTCCGCACCGGTGTCACCGCCCCGCCGCCCGGCGCCGAGGTGCTGCGCGGCCTGACCCTGCCCGGCCTGGCCAACGCCCACAGCCACGCCTTCCACCGGGCGCTGCGCGGCACCGTCCAGGTCGGCAGCGGCACCTTCTGGACCTGGCGCGAGGTGATGTACTCCGTCGCCGACCGGCTGAACCCGGAGACCTACCACGCGCTCGCCCGCGCGGTGTACGCCGAGATGGCCCTCGCCGGCGTCACGGCGGTCGGCGAGTTCCACTACGTGCACCACGCGCCCGGCGGCACCCCCTACGCGGACCCCAACGCCATGGGTGAGGCGCTGATCGCGGCCGCCGCCGAGGCCGGTATCCGCATCACCCTCCTCGACACCTGCTACCTGTCCTCCGGTTTCGGCAAGGCCCCCGACGCGCATCAGCTCCGGTTCTCCGACGGCAGCGCGGAGGCCTGGGCCGAACGCTGTGCAGTTCTCAAGGAACGGGATCACGCGCGGATCGGGGCGGCCGTCCACTCCGTACGGGCCGTGCCCGCCGGGCAGTTGGCGACCGTGGCCGGATGGGCCGAGGAGCGGCGGGCCCCGCTGCACGTGCACCTGTCGGAGCAGACCGCCGAGAACGACGCCTGCCAGGCCGCCCACGGCTGCACGCCCACCCGGCTGCTCGCCGACCACGGCGTCCTCGGACCGCGCACCACCGGGGTGCACAACACCCACCTCACGGACGCGGACATCGCGCTGCTCGGGGACTCGCGGACCGGCACCTGCATGTGCCCGACGACCGAGCGCGACCTGGCCGACGGCATCGGCCCGGCCGTCGCCCTCCAGCGGGCGGGCTCCCCGCTCTCGCTCGGCTCCGACAGCCACGCCGTCATCGACCTGCTCGAAGAGGCGCGCGCGATGGAGCTGAACGAGCGGCTGCGCACCCGCACCCGGGGCCACTGGACCGCGAACTCCCTGCTGCGGGCCGCCACCGCCGACGGCCACGCCGCCCTCGGCTGGGACGAGGCCGGCACGCTGGAGGCGGGCGCCCTCGCCGACTTCACGACGATCGCCCTCGACTCGGTCAGAACAGCGGGCCCGCTGCCCCGGCTGGGCGCCGAGACGGCCGTATTCGCGGCGACCGGGGCGGACGTACGGCATACGGTCGTGGGCGGGCGGCAGGTCGTACGCGACGGGGCGCACACCCTCGTACCCGACGTTCCGCAGGCCCTCGCGCGGGCAGTCGAAGCCCTCCGCTCCTGACCACCACCCACGAGGACACCATGAGCAGCAGCACCGTCATCACCAACATCGCCACGCTGGTCACCAACGACCCCTCCCTCGGTGACGGCTCCCCTCTGGGCCTGGTCCAGGACGCGGCCGTCGTCATCGACGGCGACCGCGTCGTGTGGACCGGTGAATCCAGCAAAGCACCCGCCACTGACAATCGCGTCGACGCGGGCGGCCGGGCGGTGCTGCCGGGCTTCGTGGACTCGCACTCCCACCTGGTCTTCGCGGGCGACCGCACCCAGGAGTTCAACGCCCGCATGTCCGGCCGCTCCTACACGGCGGGCGGCATCCGCACCACCGTCGCGGCCACCCGGGCGGCGAGCGACGCGGACCTGGAGGCGAACCTGACCCACTACCTGGCGGAGGCGCTCCGCCAGGGCACCACCACCTTCGAGACGAAGTCGGGCTACGGCCTCACGGTCGAGGACGAGTCCCGTGCCCTGCGCATCGCCGCGCGGCACACCGACGAGGTGACGTACCTCGGCGCGCACATCGTCTCCCCCGACTACGCCGACGACCCCGCCGCCTATGTCGCCCTGGTCACCGGCGAGATGCTGGACGCCTGCGCCCCGCACGCCCGCTGGATCGACGTGTTCTGCGAGAAGGGCGCCTTCGACGGCGACCAGGCCCGCGCGATCCTCACCGCCGGCCGGGCGAAGGGCCTGCACCTCCGCATCCACGCCAACCAGCTCTCCTACGGCCCCGGCGTCCAGCTCGCCGTCGAACTCGACGCGGCCAGCGCCGACCACTGCACGCACCTCACCGACGCGGACGTCGACGCCCTCGCGAACAGCTCCACGGTCGCCACCCTCCTGCCCGGCGCGGAGTTCTCCACGCGCGCGCAGTGGCCGGACGCCCGCCGTCTCCTCGACGCCGGTGCGACGGTCGCCCTGTCCACGGACTGCAATCCGGGCTCGTCCTTCACCTCCTCCGTCCCCTTCTGCATCGCCCTGGCCGTCCGCGACATGCGGATGACCCCGGACGAGGCGGTCTGGTCGGCCACGGCGGGCGGCGCGGCGGCCCTGCGCCGCACCGACGTCGGCCGCCTCACCCCGGGCGCCCGCGCCGACCTGACCCTCCTGGACGCTCCGAGCCACGTCCACCTCGCCTACCGGCCGGGCGTGCCCCTGGTCAGCGGGGTGTGGCGGCGGGGGGAGCGGGTGGTCTGAACGGCCCGCGCCGACCGCGGAGTTCAGGCGGCCCCCGCCCGCCAGCGCTGCTCGTCGCCCCCGTCCAGCGGGTCCAGGGAGACGTCGTGGCGGCCGTCGGGGGTCACCGCCGTGTCCGGGGCGATGGCCGGGCGGATCGTGCCGTCGGGGGTGACGGTGAAGCGGAGGTTGTCGCCGTTGCGGCCGTAGACCGAGTCGCAGGTCCAGACGCCGACGCCCCGGTCGGTCGCGCCCCGGCTGTCCAGGCAGAACGAGTCGTCGGCCGCCGAACGGAGCACACCCAGGCCGGTGTCCACGCGCCAGCGCTGGGTCGGGGAGTCGGAGCAGGGGGCCGTGACGACGTCGTTGCCCTGCTCCGGGTCGCCGTCGCGGATGTCCAGACAGCGGCCCGTGGCGAGGTTCACCACCTGGGCCGACGACGTTCTCGGGGGTGTAGGCGAGGGCGTGGGACGCGCAGTGGGTGCCGGAGCCGGTGTGGTCGGGTCGGCGGAAGTCGCGCTGGGGGACGGGGAGTTCGCGGAGGGTGACGGGGACGCGGACGGCGACGGGCGCGGGGACGGGGAGACCGTCGCCGTCACGGTCACCGGGGGAGGGGGCGGGGTCGCCGCCGCCGGTTCCTGCCTTCGGGGGCGGTCCGGGGCGAGCAGGAGGACCAGGAGCGGGATCAGGGCCACGCCCAGGGCCGCCGAGGTCAGCAGGGCGCGGCGCCCGGCGGGCCAGGTCACTCCGGGCCGGACGGCGGGCGGGCCGGCGGTGGCCGTCGGCTCCTCGGTGCGCAGGTATGCCGTGCCGTTCCAGGGCAGCAGGCCCTCCACCAGGGTCTGCCGGGGTGTGTCCCGCAGGGCCCGCAGGTCCTCGTAGGCGGCCGTGCAGTGCGGGCAGTGCGCCCGGTGGGCGTCCAGGTCGGCGCTGCGGCGCGGGCCGTCCGGCCGTACCGCCTCCTCGATCAGCCGGCGGAAGTCGGCGCAGCTCGGATCGTCGGAGGCGGCCAGACGCAGGCGCAGGCAGGCCCGGGACAGGGAGGTGAGGGCCTGCGGGGTGCCGTACGTCACGTCCGCGCGGCTCAGGCCGAGGAAGGCGGCGGTGCGCTCCTGCGGCTCCTGTTCCACCACGCCGTACCAGAGCAGGCCCTGGGCGCGGGTGGGCAGCGAGCGGAACGCCGGGAGGAGGGGCGGCACGGGGCCGTCGGGCAGGCCGGAGGCGTTCCGTACGAGCAGCAGGCCGGGGTCGACGCCCGTGGAGCGCTCGTCGTGCGCCCAGGCCGCCGCCAGCCGGGCGGTCAGCAGCAGGAGGCGGTGGCGCAGCGGGACGGCCGGGTCGACGCCGCGTGCCGTCTCGCGGGCCGCCGTGGTGAAGGTCTCGGCCGCCAGCCGGCGGGCGGCGGACTCGCCCGCCGCGCACAGCCGGGCGTAGGCCAGGACCGCCGGGTGGTGCCGTCGGCGCAGTTCCTGCAACGCGGGGTACGCCGTGGGGGTGGGGGTGCGGAGCAGTTCGGCGAGGCGCGAGTCCGGGGCGTCTGCCAAGTCCCCGTCCGGCACGGGCCCTTCCGGCGCGGACCGTTCCGGCACGCCGCCTTCCGGTACGGCCCTGTCCGGCCCGGCCCCGCCCGCCGCGTCCTCGGCGCCGTCCCCCTGAGCCATCGTCCCGCCTCCTCGCGACGCCGGGCGGCCGCGCCCTTGCGGCCCCCGTCCGACCTACCGGCCGGTTTGTGGGCCCATGGTGGTGGAGGGGGACGGACGGGAAAAGAGGTTTCCCTGGGTAACCGGATAACGGTTGGGGGCACACAGGGCACCCGGCCCGCACATGCGTCACCCGCCCGCACATGCCGCAGCAGCCCGGGGCCGGTGCGGGCCGGCGGCCGGGCCGCTGCTGCGGCGATGTCACCCCGGAACGGCGTCGCGGAGGCGCGGGGTGGTGGTCGCGGAGCTCACTCCTCGACCGTCAGCCCCTTGCGCAGGCGCACCAGTGTGCGGGAGAGCAGCCGGGACACATGCATCTGGGAGATGCCGAGTTCGTCACCGATCTCCGACTGGGTCATGTTCGCCACGAAGCGCAGCGAGAGGATCTTCCGGTCCCGGGAGGGGAGTTCGGCGATCAGCGGCTTGAGGGACTCGACGTACTCGATGCCCTCCAGCCCGTGGTCCTCGTACCCGATCCGGTCCGCCAGCGCGCCCTCGGTCTCGTCCTCCTCGGGCTGGGCGTCCAGCGAGGAGGCGGTGTAGGCGTTCGAGGCGGCCATGCCCTCGACGACCTCGTCCTCGCTGAGGCCGAGCCGCTCGGCCAGCTCCGCGACCGTGGGGGAGCGGTCCAGTTTCTGGGCCAGCTCGTCCCCGGCCTTGGCCAGGTCGAGGCGGAGTTCCTGCAGCCGGCGCGGGACGCGCACGGACCACGACGTGTCACGGAAGAACCGCTTGATCTCGCCGATGATCGTCGGCATCGCGAAGGTGGGGAACTCCACCCCGCGCGACAGCTCGAACCGGTCGATCGCCTTGATCAGCCCGATCGTGCCGACCTGGATGATGTCCTCCATCGGCTCGCTGCGGGAGCGGAAGCGCGAGGCCGAGAACTTGACGAGCGCGAGGTTCAGCTCGACGAGGGTGTTGCGGACGTACGCGTACTCGTGCGTCCCTTCCTCCAGCGTCGCGAGACGCTCGAAGAGGGTCTTGGACAGAGCCCGCGCGTCGACCGGGCCGATCTCGTCGTACGGGGGGATCTCCGGGAGTCCCTCGACGGGGTCGAGGGGGTCGATGGTCCGGTCCAGCTGTTCCGGTGGGGGTGTCGACGTCGCGGACTGGGTATGCGATGCGTCGAGCCGGGGTGACATGGTGTCCTCCATCGTTCTCGGCATATGGCTGCCGATGCCGTGCGTGCACTGCGGAGTGCGGCGCCTCCAAAGCCGACGTGGGCCCGTCGCGGCCCGGTGGGGTTTGTGTCCTTACTAGCCCTACCGGCTTCCGTGAGGCGATCGCAAGTGCGTTCCGTTCGCATATGTCCGAATATGTGAGGTTGTTCAGGTGTCGGAGTGCGTTCGGAAGGCGTAATGTTCGAGGGCATCAGCGGCCACGACCTCGGGAGAGAGAACGGCATGGACCACGGGATGGTCGGCAGCGCACAGTCGGGCCGGCTCCTGGTGGAGGTGCGGGAAGAGGGCTCCAGTGCCGTCGTCCAGCCGGCGGGTGAGCTTGACCACCACACCGCCGATCTGCTGCGCGAGCCCCTCGACCACCTTCTGGCCAAGGGCTTCTCACGCCTTGTCGTGGACTGCACGCGCCTGGAGTTCTGTGACTCCACGGGCCTGAACGTCCTGCTCGGCGCCCGGCTGAAGGCCGAGGCCGCCGGTGGCGGGGTCCATCTGGCGGGGATGCGGCCCGTGGTGGCCCGCGTGTTCGAGATCACGGGAGCCGAAGCGGTCTTCACCGTGCACGACTCCGTGGCCGCGGCCCTGGCGCCCGGCGCCGACTGAGCCCGCCGCCCCGCTCTCCCCGCCTTTCGTGCCCTTCCTGTCCTGCTCGTCCTGTCCGCGCTCCCGCCCGCCGCTCCGGCGGAGGGCGTTCGGGCCCCGCGCACCCCTTGTGGCGAAATCGGGGGGTGTTCCGCCGGATCGGCCGGGCAGGAGAGGGCAGGAGGAGGCAGGAGGGGGCGGAATTGGTCGCGGGAGTGGGCAGAAGTAAGCAGGAGTGGGCAGGTGGCGGCCGGTCGGTGCGGACCGCTGTCGGCCTTTGAAACGTGAACTGGTGGATCGGTGAGGTGAAGCGCTGATGAGCACCACCCGGCCTTGCTCGCCGGGCGACCGCGGCCCGGAGGCCAGCGGCGCTTCCGGGGCGTCCGAGGAGGGTGCGCCGAGCACGGACGCGCCCGTGGGGGCGGCAGCCGCGCCGGCGGCCACGGGCATGCCCGCGCAGACGGAGCCGGACGCGCCGTCCGGGGACGCCGGCGGCGGGCAGGGCGCCGGCGGGCGGCAGACCCGCAGGCTGACCCTGGAGGGCGAGAGCGGGGTCGTCCCGCTCGCCCGCGACTTCACGCGCCAGGCGCTGTACGCGTGGGGCTGGCTGCCCGCCGCCACCGCCGACCAGCGCGCCGCCGCCGAGGACGTGCTGCTCGTCGTCTCCGAGCTGGTCACCAACGCCTGCCTGCACGCCGAGGGCCCCGACGAGCTCGTCCTCGTCCGCGACGACAAGGCGATCCGGCTGGAGGTGTCCGACCGCGGCACCGGCCAGCCGGCCCCGCGCACCCCGCACCGGGCCGGCCGCCCGGGTGGCCACGGGATGTTCATCGTGCAGCGGCTCTGCCTGGACTGGGGGGTCGTCCGGACCCCGGGGCGGGCGGGGAAGACGGTGTGGGCGGAGCTGGGCGCTCCGCTGTAGGCCCCGCGCCCCGTGGGGGTGCTCCCCTTCAGGGCGTTCGCATCGTCACAGATCCTCCCCGCACCGTCTCTTCCTTCCTCACGCGCCCCGGCGTACCTTGACGGCCCATCTGATGAACCGTCAGGAATGGGGTGGACCGATCGTGTCGTACCCGAAACGAACCGCGGCACTCGCGTCCGCCGCGGCCCTCGCCGGGTCGGTGGTGCTGCTGGCGGCGCCCGCCGCCCATGCCGATGTCGTCGACGTCAACTACCGCTGTCAGACCCCGATCGGGGTCAAGAGCGCCGTCTCGCCCATCAACATGACGGGCGTCAAGAGCGGCAACGACTACAAGATCACGATGTCCTGGCAGAAGGGCGTCTCCTCCAGCCCGGTCGAGCTGGGCAAGGGGGCGATGACCCCGAGCGCCACCATCCGGCTGGGCGGCGCCGACAGCGGCTCGCTCCCGGTCAGCGGGCCCCCCAACGCGGCCGCGATCCCCGCCAACACTCCCATCAAGATCAGTGACTTGAGCGGGACGTACACACCGAACAAGACCGGCAAGGTCACCTTCACACCGGGCACGCTCACCATCAAGGCGCTCGGCACGACGACGACCTGCACGCCGACCAACAGCCCGGGGCCGGGCCTGACCCTGGACGTGACGGCGGCCGGCGGTTCGACCGGGTCGTCCTCCGGCGGATCGTCCTCGGCCGGGTCGTCCTCGTCGTCGTCCTCGGGCGGCACCTCCGCCGCCGGACAGCTCCCGCAGACCGGCCCCGAGGACTCGGCGGTCGCCCTCGGCACGCTCGGCGCCACGGTGTTCCTCGCCGGTGCGGCCGGCACGTTGTGGCTGACCCGCCGCGGGCAGTCCGTACGCCGCTGACCCCGGTCGAGCCCTACGCCGCCGCCCCTGGCCACCGCTGGAGCCGCCCATGCCGTCCGCCGTCCGCGCCCTGACCCGCCCGCTGCCCCTGGCCGCCGGCCTGCTGCTCGCCGTGCTGGGCGCGGCGCCGCCCGCGGCCGCCACGGACCCGGGCTGGTCCGTCGCGCCCGTCGGCGGCGGCCGGCCGTCCTTCTACGCCGAGGGCACGCCCGGTACGGTCCTGCAGGACGCGGTGTCCGTCACCAACTCCGGGCGCGCGCCGCTCGACGTCCGGTTCTCCGGCACCGGCCCGCGGACCGTGTTCGCCCGGCCGGCGCTGCGCGTCCCCGCCCGTACCCGTGCCGAGGTGCCCTTCACGGTGACCGTACCGGCCGGGGACGCACCCGGTGTCCGCTCCGGCGCCGTCGTCGTACGGGACGCCAAGGGGCGCACCGTGAGCGTGCCGGTCCGGCTCCGGGTCGGCGGTCCGACGCTCGCCGCGCTGACCGTCGAGCACCTTGCCGTACACGCCCACAGCATCACGTACGACCTGGTCAACCGTGGTACGACCGTGCTCGTGCCGACCCTCGCGGTGCGCGCGGACGGGGTGTTCGGCCGGGTCCTGGACCGCGCCTCGCGCGCCCTTCCGCTCCGGGTGCGCCCCGGCGCGCGGGTACGGCTCACCGAGCCCTGGCCGGACCCGCCCGCGCTGGACGCCGTCGACGTACGGCTGACGGTCACGGCGCCGGGCGGCGCGCGCGACACGGCGGCCGCGTCGGCCCGGTTCGTGCCGTGGACGCCGGTGACGGGGGCGGGCGGCGTCGCGCTGGCCGGGGCGGGCGCGCTGTTCGCCGTACGCCGCAGGCGGGGGCGGGAACCGGTGGACGTACCGCAGGGGTCCGCCGAACTCCCGGGCCCTGCCCTTGAGTTGACGGAAGGCGCGGTGAAGTGAGCGGACATGTGAGACTTCCGCGGCGGCCGGCGGGCGCGACGGTGCTCGCGCTGCTCCTGCTCTGCCTGGCCCTCCCCCTCGCCGCCCCGGCGCACGCGGCGGACGGCCCGACGGTGAAACTGTCCACGACCCAGGCCGGCACCGGCGGCTCGGTCACCGCCGGCGGTACGGGCTGGCGGCCGAACGCGCTGCTGATGCTGCTGGTGTGCGGCCGCGCCACACCCGCCCGGGGCGTGATCGGCGGCACCAACTCCTGTGCCAACGGCGACGGCCGGGCCGTGACCACCGACGCGCAGGGCGCCTTCAGCAAGAAGCTCCCGGTCGCCGAACCACCCGTGCCCTGCCCCTGTGTGGTGCACGTGGCCACGGTCACCGGGACGCAGGCGACGGCGGACGCGGTCCTGGAGGTCGCCGGCCATCCGGTCGCTCCGCTGCCCGCCGAGCCGTCCGGCGGCCGGCTGGCGATCCTGTCGGACACCCGGCTGACCGGTTCGAGCGGCCTGCTGACCTGGTTCGGGGCGCCGCCCGGCCGCAGCCTCGTCTTCACGATCGGCAACACCGGCACGAGCGCGATCAAGGACCCGGTGTTCCAGGTCGGCTCCGCACACGGCGTCTTCGCGCCGCAGTGGGACGACCGGCAGTGGCAGGGCACCCTGGCGCCCGGTAAGAAGGCGCAGGTCAAGCTGCCCGTCGAGCTGACGGCCGGCGCCCACGGCGACTACACCGTGTCCCTGAAGTACGACGGCAAGGTGCTCGCCGAGCAGCCGTGGGGCGTGGGGCGGCCCTGGGGCGTGAGCCTCTTCTGGCTGCTGCTCTGTCTCGTGGTCCCGGCCGCGCTGTTCCGGATCGGCATGGCCGTCGTGGACCGGGTACGGCCCCGCCGGCCCGGCGGCGCCCACCGCACCCGCGGCGTGCGCCTGCCCGACCTGCGCCTGCCGCTGCCCCGCTCCCGGACCGGCACCGGCACCGGCTCCGAAGATCCGCCCCCCTCGACCCCGACCCTGCCGTGGTTCGCCCCGGGCTCCGTCCCGGGCGGCCCGGCCGGCCGGCTCTCCGCACCGCACACCGACAGCCCGACGAGTCCTACGACTCCCACCACGAAGGGACCCACGTGAGCATCCGAAGGAGAGGTACGGCCGCGGGCGCCGCGCTGGCGCTGTGCGGTGCGGGCGTCCTGCTGGGCATCGCCGCGACCCCCGCGCAGGCGGCCGAGGTGTCGTTCGCCACCCACTGCGTGCCGCCCGCGGGGATCACCCCCGTCGACGGCACCACCAAGGTCGAGATCACCGCGCCGGCGACCGCGAAGGTCGGCGACACGGTGGACGTCGTGTGGAAGTTCGTCCAGGCCGCGTCGAAGAACCCGGACATCATCGACCTGCCCGCGAACTCGGTCCAGCCGTCCGGGGTGCTGAAGGCGGCCGGCGCGCAGAGCGCCGACATCGCCATGCAGGGCCCGCGGCAGAACCCCGCGATCCCCAAGGGCGGCGACATGGTGCTGTCCGACATGAAGGGCAGCCTGAAACTGACGACGGCCGGCGAGGTGACGCTGACGCCGGACGCCTACACCGTCAACGCGATGTCGACCGACACCAAGTGCACACCCAAGGAGACCGTCCAGAAGGCGGCGACGATCCAGGTGACGGGCGCCGGCGGCGGCGGCACCCCCACGACGACCCCCACCACGACCCCCACCACGACGCCGACCCAGACCCCGACGGCCACGGCCACGGCCACGCCCACGGCCACGTCCACCGGCGGGACCGGCGGTCAGACCGACTTCACCGGCAAGGAGGTGCAGATCCCGTACGCCTGCAAGACCCCGATCGGCGACAAGAGCGCGACCTCGCCGGTGCAGGTCAACGCCAAGAAGGACGGCGGGAACTTCGACCTCACCGTGCAGTTCAAGAAGTCCGTGATGGACAGCCCCGCCGACATCCCGGCGAACTCCGTCAAGCCGTCCATGGAGGTGGTGCTGGGCGGCGCCGACAAGGGCACGGTGCACGTGGAGGGGCCGATGAACGCAAGCCCCATCAAGTCCGGCGACCCGATCACCATCCCGGACCTCACCGGCACCTACAAGCCGGGCGCGAGCGGCAGTTCGACGCTGTCCCCGGGCGTGCTCACGGTCAAGGCGCTCGGTACGACCACGACCTGCACGCCGACCAGGAGCGAGGTCTCGCTCACGCTGGACACCAGCCAGCAGCCGGGCGGCGCGTCCGGCGGCACTTCCACCGGCGGCGGCACGAGCGGCACCACCGGCGGCTCCGGCAGCGGCTCCGGCGGCCTCGCTGACACCGGAGCGAGCGACCACGGCGCCCTGAAGGCCCTGGGCCTGGTGGCCGGCACGGCGATCCTGCTGGGCGGCGCGGTGTTCACGTTCATGCCGGGACGCCGGACACGCTGACCTGACCGTTCCGAGAACGCCGAAGAGGGCCACCGCGTCCAGCGACGCGATGGCCCTCTTCAGCGGGACCGCTGCACGGAACTGCGTCAGTGCACGTTGCCCATCATCTTGTTGACCTTCTTGCGGTACATCCACACCGCCACACCGGCGAGCACGGCGAGCACGGCCTCCAGGGCGACGAAGCCCTGCTTGTCGAGGTTGACGCCGCCGACGGCCGGGTTCGAGAGCAGCGCGGTGATCGAGTCGCCCGCGGTGACCGCGAGGAACCAGACACCCATCATCTGGGAGGCGTACTTCTTCGGCGCCATCTTCGTCGTCACCGACAGACCGACCGGCGACAGCGTCAGCTCACCGATGGTCTGCACGAAGTAGATACCGACGATCCACATCGCGGCGGCCTTGTGACCGCCCTCGGCGATGGACAGCGGGGCGAGGAAGACGAAGAAGGAGACACCGATCAGCACCAGACCGGACGCGAACTTCACGATCGTGCTCGGCTCCTTGCCGCGCCGGTTCAGCCACAGCCACAGCCAGGCGAAGACCGGCGCCAGCGCCATGATCATGACCGGGTTGACCGACTGGTACCAGGAGACCGGGAAGCCCCAGCCGAAGACCGTGTTGTTGGCCGAGCTGCTCGCGAACAGCGACAGGGTCGAACCACCCTGGTCGTAGATCATCCAGAAGACGGCGGCGGCGACGAAGAACCAGATGTACGCCGACACCTTCGACTTCTCGTCCCCGTCCAGGTCCTTGTCCCGGAGGATGCGGGCGATGACCAGGATCGGCACGATCAGACCGATGATCGTGAGCGGGATCAGCGCCCAGTTCAGCGTGAAGTGACCGGTGCCGCCGACGACACCGTAGAAGACGGCCGCGACGGCCAGCCACATCAGGCCCTTGCGCAGGGTCGCGGACTTCTCCTGGGCGGTCAGCGGGGTCGGGACCTCGCTGCTCTTCTCGCTCAGGTGACGGCCGCCGAGCAGGTACTGGGCCAGACCCAGCGCCATGCCGAGCGCGGCGAGCGCGAAGCCCAGGTGCCAGTTGACGTTCTCGCCGACCGTGCCGATGACCAGCGGCGCGACGAAGGCACCGACGTTGATGCCGATGTAGAAGAGCGTGAAGCCACCGTCACGGCGGGGGTCGTCGGCGCCCTTGTAGAGGTGGCCGACCATCGTGGAGATGTTGGCCTTCAGCAGACCGGAACCGATGGCGACCAGGCCCAGGCCGACGAAGAAGCTGGCGGCGACGGGCAGTGCCAGGCACAGGTGGCCGAGCATGATGATCAGGCCCGCGACGGCGACCGTCTTGCGGGGGCCGAGCACGCGGTCGGCGAACCAGCCGCCGGGCAGGGCGAGCAGGTACACGAGCGACACGTACACCGAGTAGATGGCGGTCGCCGTGCCCGCGCTCAGGTGGAGGCCACCCGGGGCCACCAGGTACAGCGGGAGCAGGGCCCTCATGCCGTAGTAGGAGAAACGCTCCCACATCTCGGTCATGAAGAGGGTGGCCAGGCCGCGGGGGTGGCCGAAGAAGGTCTTCTCGGAGCCGGGGGTGCCCGGGCGGACCGAGTCCTTCGTCAGGCTGGACGCCATGGTCGTTCCTTGCTGGTCGGGACGCGCGAGGCGGAGCGTTGCGCGCCCGGTGGGGGTGCGGCCGGCACCGGCGAGGTCGGTCGTCCACCCCCACGCCCAGGGGGAGTCCGTCTCCGGATCACGGAAGCGGCGGACGGCGACCACCGGGATCCACGCCCCGACGCGACGATGCGTCCGGGGCCCGGCCAGAGGTCATTCCTTTCAAGGCCGGCAGTTGCCAGCCCGTACACAAAAGAGACCTTCAGCGTCAGATGCCCGCCAAAGGTCCCCGGATGTACTACAGGCGTTCACGTCACTGTACGGCAGGACACTGCCGGATATGGAAGGACTTGAGACGCGGATCACAGGTGTCGAGGGAACCGCGGGAACGGTTTCGAAGGTCCCCTCTAAGATCGCATCTCCGGACCCATGGTCCGAACCGCCGGTTCGGCAAGGTAAGAGTTCCGGGAAGCGATCACACCCCAGCGAGGCGCGCGGGCGGTCTACCATCACCTCTATGACCCGTGTACTGCTCGCCGAGGACGACGCGTCCATCTCGGAGCCGCTGGCCCGCGCCCTACGCCGCGAAGGTTACGAGGTCGAGGTGCGCGAGGACGGCCCCACCGCGCTCGACGCCGGAATGCAGGGCGGTGTCGATCTGGTCGTACTGGACCTGGGGCTGCCCGGCATGGACGGCCTGGAGGTCGCCCGCCGGCTGCGGGCCGACGGCCACACCGTGCCGATCCTCATCCTGACCGCGCGGGCCGACGAGGTGGACACCGTCGTCGGCCTGGACGCGGGCGCCGACGACTACGTCACCAAGCCCTTCCGGCTCGCCGAACTGCTCGCCCGGGTGCGGGCCCTGCTGCGCCGCGGCGCGGCCGAGCCCCAGCAGCCGCCGGCCACCCACGGTGTGCGGATCGACGTCGAGTCGCACCGCGCGTGGATGGGCGACGAGGAACTCCAGCTCACCGCCAAGGAGTTCGACCTGCTGCGGGTGCTGGTGCGCGACGCCGGCCGGGTCGTGACCCGCGACCAGCTGATGCGCGAGGTCTGGGACACCACGTGGTGGTCGTCCACCAAGACCCTCGACATGCACATCTCCTGGCTGCGCAAGAAGCTCGGCGACGACGCGGCGAACCCTCGCTACATCGCCACGGTCCGCGGCGTGGGCTTCCGCTTCGAGAAGAGCTGAGCCCCGCCGGGGGGCCGCGGTCACCCCGGGCCGATCACCTCAGGTAACGGAACATGCGCCGACGTCTCATCCAGTCCACCCTCGCCGTCGTCCTCGTGGTGATCGCCGTCTTCGGCGTCTCCCTGGTGATCGTCGAGTCCCGGACGATCAGCAACAGTGCCCAGGAGCGGGTGGACTCCGAGGCGGTGCGGCTGGCCAGCATCGTGGACAGCCGGATCCTCGCCGCGGAGAACGTCAACGCGGACGTGTTGCGCAATCCGGTCAGCAAGGAGCAGTACGCGGTCATCCGCCTGCCCGGACAGCCCCCGATCGAGATCGGCACCAAGCCGCAGGGTGATGTGATCCACGCCACCCAGCACGGTGAGGAGGGCGAGACGGTCACCGTGCAGGAGCCGCGCTCCGCGGTGACCCGGGAGGTCGGCCGCACCCTGCTGATCATCGGGCTGGTCGCGCTGCTCGCCGTCGTCGCCGCCGTCCTGCTCGCCATCCGCCAGGCCAACAAGCTCTCGTCCCCGCTGACCGACCTCGCCGAGACCGCCGAGCGCCTCGGCTCCGGCGACCCGCGCCCGCGGCACAAGCGCTACGGCGTCCCCGAGCTGGACCGGGTCGCCGATGTGCTGGACTCCTCCGCCGAGCGGATCGGGCGGATGCTGACCGCCGAGCGGCGGCTGGCCGCGGACGCCTCCCACCAGCTGCGCACCCCGCTGACCGCGCTCTCGATGCGGCTGGAGGAGATCACCCTCACGGATGACCCGGACATCGTGAAGGAAGAGGCGAACGTCGCGCTCACCCAGGTCGAGCGGCTCACGGACGTGGTCGAGCGGCTGCTGACGAACTCCCGCGACCCGCGCACCGGCTCCGCCGTCACCTTCGACCTGGACGAGGTCATCCAGCAGCAGCTCGCCGAGTGGCGGCCCGCCTACCGCAGCGCAGGGCGGGCCATCGTCAGCTCCGGCAAACGCCATCTCCAGGCCGTCGGCACGCCGGGCGCGGTCGCGCAGGTGCTGGCCGCGCTGATCGAGAACTCCCTCATGCACGGTGGCGGCACGGTCGCGCTGCGTACCCGGGTCACCGGCAACCAGGCCGTGGTCGAGGTGACCGACGAGGGCCCCGGCGTCCCGGCCGACCTCGGCGCGCGCATTTTCGAGCGCACGATCAGCGGCCGCAACTCCACGGGGATCGGCCTGGCCGTCGCCCGCGACCTCGCGGAGGCCGACGGCGGCCGGCTGGAGCTCCTCCAGACCGCCCCGCCGGTCTTCGGCCTGTTCCTCTCCCGCACCCCGCCGGCCCGCAAGGCGGACGAGAGCCAGCCGACGGTCCGCTGAGGGCAAGAAGAGCCGAGGCGCGGAAGAGCTGAGGCACAGAAAAGTGGGCCCCCGGTCAGGGGGCCCACTTCGTGCTGCTCGGTGTGTGCGCGTGTCTACGGAACCCGCTGCGTCTTCGGCTCCGGCTCGGTCCGCGACTGCGACGCGGCCGCCAGGATCGACTCCGCCTCCTGCGACGGCTCCACCCGGAACACCCAGGTGCGGTACGACCAGAAGCGGAAGAGCGTCGCGACGCCGATGCCCACGAACTTGAAGATGTTGCTCTGCAGCGAGCTGTCCCAGCCCATGCCGTAGGTCGCCGCGTAGAGCACACCGTTCTCGATCACGAGGCCGATCGCACTGAAGAACAGGAACAGCGTGAGTTCCTTGGTGCGGCCGCTCTTCTCACGGTCCCGGTACGTCCAGTAACGGAAACCGACGTAGTTGAAGGCGATGGCGACCACGGTCGCGATGATGCTCGCGCGCACGACCGGCAGGTTGGAGCCGTTGCGTACGAGGTTGAAGACAGCGAGATTGACAAAGATGCCCGCGACACCGACGGTGCCGAACTTGGCCACCTCGCGCACGAGTCGTTGCAGCCCCGAGGAACGAGGTTCCATGGCTGGGCAGCTCCCGTCGGTAGGTTTCGTCAGCCCAGCCATGCTAACCAGGTGAACCGGCCGACGCCTGCGCTCCAGGCCACAGCTGGGAAACAGTCCGGAAAGAGGTCGGGAAGCCGGCGGTAAGAGGCCGTGAGAGGGACGCGATCCGGCCGCCTCGATGTGGCCGATACGCTATAGGCGTGACGTTCCCGGTAGTCGGCATGGTCGGCGGGGGGCAGCTCGCGCGTATGACGCACGAGGCAGGCATCCCGTTGGGCATCAGGTTCAAGCTCCTCAGTGACACCCCTCAGGATTCCGCGGCGCAGGTCGTGAGCGATGTCGTCATAGGCGACTATCGCGATCTCGACACGCTGCGTGACTTCGCGCGCGGATGCGATGTGATCACCTTCGATCACGAACACGTGCCCACCGAGCACCTCAGGGCCCTGGAGGCGGACGGCATTCCCGTGCGCCCGGGGCCCGACGCGCTGGTGCACGCCCAGGACAAGGGCGTGATGCGTGCGAAGCTCGACGCGATCGGCGTCCCGTGCCCGCGGCACCGCATCGTCGCGGACCCGGAGGACGTGGTCCGGTTCGCGGCCGAGGGCGAGGGCTTCCCGGTGGTCCTCAAGACCGTCCGCGGCGGCTACGACGGCAAGGGCGTGTGGGTCGTGGAGACCCCTGAGGAGGCCGCGGAGCCGTTCCGGGCCGGTGTCCCGGTCCTCGCCGAGGAGAAGGTCGACTACGTCCGCGAGCTGGCCGCCTGTGTCGTCCGTTCCCCGCACGGCCAGGCCGTCGCCTACCCGGTCGTCGAGTCCCGGCAGGTGAAGGGCGTCTGCGACACCGTGATCGCGCCCGCCCCCGGCCTCGACGAGGCGCTCGCGCTGCAGGCCGAGGAGATGGCGCTGCGGATCGCCAAGGAGCTCGGCGTCGTCGGGCATCTCGCCGTCGAGCTGTTCCAGACCCGCGACGGCCGTGTCCTCGTCAACGAGCTGGCGATGCGACCGCACAATTCCGGCCACTGGACCCAGGACGGCGCGATCACCAGCCAGTTCGCCAACCATGTCCGCGCGGTCCTCGACCTCCCGCTCGGCGACCCGCGCCCGCGCGCCCCGTGGACGGTCATGGTCAACGTGCTGGGCGGCGACTACCCGGACATGTACTCCGCGTACCTGCACTGCATGGCACGCGACCCCAAGCTCAAGATCCACATGTACGGCAAGGACGTGAAGCCCGGCCGCAAGGTCGGACACGTCAACACCTACGGCGACGACCTGGACGACGTGCTGGAGCGCGCCCGTCACGCTGCCGGCTACCTGAGAGGCACGATCACCGAATGAGCCCCGTTGTTGGCATCGTCATGGGGTCGGACTCCGACTGGCCCGTCATGGAGGCCGCCGCCAAGGCCCTGGACGAGTTCGAGATCGCCTACGAGGTCGACGTCGTCTCCGCGCACCGCATGCCCCGCGAGATGATCACGTACGGCGAGCAGGCCGCCGACCGCGGCCTGAAGGTGATCATCGCGGGCGCGGGCGGTGCCGCCCACCTGCCCGGCATGCTCGCCTCCGTGACCCCCCTGCCGGTCATCGGCGTGCCCGTGCCGCTGAAGTACCTGGACGGCATGGACTCGCTGCTGTCCATCGTGCAGATGCCGGCCGGCGTGCCCGTCGCCACCGTCTCCGTCGCCGGCGCCCGCAACGCCGGACTGCTCGCGGCCCGGATCCTCGCCACGCACGACGAGGACCTGCTGCACAAGATGCGCGACTTCCAGCACGACCTCAACGACCAGGCCACCGAGAAGGGCAAACGGCTGCGCGCCAAGGTCGAGGGGTCGAGCGGCTTCGGCTTCGGGAAGTAAGACGTAATGACCTCAACTGACGAAGCACGGTCCCTGCTCCGCGAGTTCCCCGTCGTCGACGGCCACAACGACCTGCCGTGGGCACTGCGCGAACAGGTCCGCTACGACCTCGCCGCCCGCGACATCGCCGTACCGCAGAACGAGCACCTGCACACCGACATCCCCCGCCTGCGCGAGGGCGGCGTCGGCGCGCAGTACTGGTCGGTGTACGTGCGCTCCGACCTGCCCGGCGCGGTGCCGGCCACCCTCGAACAGATCGACTGCGTACGGCAGTTGATCGCCCGGCACCCCGCCGACCTGCGGGCCGCGCTGACCGCCGCCGACATGGAGGCGGCGCGCGCGGAGGGCCGTATCGCCTCCCTGATGGGCGCGGAGGGCGGGCACTCGATCGACAACTCGCTGGGCACCCTGCGCGGGTTGTACGAGCTGGGCGTGCGCTACATGACGCTCACCCACAACGACAACAACGACTGGGCGGACTCGGCGACCGACGAGCCGAAGGTCGGCGGTCTGTCGGCGTTCGGCCGCGAGGTCGTCCGGGAGATGAACCGCCTCGGCATGCTGGTCGACCTCTCCCACGTGGCGGCCACGACGATGCGCGCCGCGCTGGACACCACGTCCGCGCCGGTGATCTTCTCGCACTCCTCCTCGCGCGCCGTGTGCGACCACCCGCGCAACATCCCGGACGACGTGCTGGAGCGGCTGCCCGCCAACGGCGGCATGGCGATGGTGACGTTCGTGCCGAAGTTCGTGCTCCAGGCGGCCGTCGACTGGACCCTGGCCGCCGACGAGAACATGCGCGCGCACGGCTTCCACCACCTCGCCTCGACGCCCGAGGCGATGAAGATCCACCGCGCCTTCGAGGAGCGCAACCCGCGCCCGATCGCCACGGTGTCGACGGTGGCGGACCACCTGGACCACATGCGCGAGGTGGCCGGCATCGACCACCTGGGCATCGGCGGCGACTACGACGGCACCGCCTTCACCCCGGACGGCCTCAGCGACGTCTCCGGCTACCCGAACCTGCTCGCCGAGCTGCTGGAGCGCGGCTGGTCCAAGGCCGACCTGGCCAAGCTGACCTGGCAGAACGCGGTGCGGGTGCTGGGCGCCGCGGAGGACGTGGCCCGCGGCCTTCAGGCGACGCGCGCCCCGTCCAACGCCACGATCGAGTCGCTCGACGGCGCCGTCTGAGCGTCGAGGGCGGGGTAGTCGTTGTAACCGGCGGCCCCGCCCACGTACATGGTCCGGGTTGGCGAGAAACGGCCGGCTGAGCGCCACCAGGTCGGAGCGCACCAGGTGCGGACAGACGAGGTCCAGCCCCTCCAGCCGGGCGAGGAGCGTGGCGTAGAGGCCGTTGGTGTCCTCCTCGCGGACGCCGTTGACGGTGGAGGCGGGGGAGATCCGGACGCCCACCGGTCGGCGCCGACCGCGTCGGCCACCGCCTCGGTCACCTCCGCCGCGAACCGCACCCGGCGTTCGACGGAGCCGCCGTAGCCGTCGGTACGGCGGCCGGTCGGTGCCCGCCGGGCGTGAAGATCGTCTCCGGCAGCGGCACGGCGGAGGGGGCCACCGGGGTCAGTCCGCTGGTGGCCGGGTGGCTCACCCGGCCACCGTGCTGCCCGACTGCGTTCGCGATTGCGGGTCAGAGGGGCCATCACCAGGTGGCTGGGGAGTCCGAGCCGGGCGGGGTGAGGAAGTCCATGTCGGCCGTGGAGTCCGTTGTCCGTGCCATGCCGGCACGGTAGAACTTGACACCGGTGTGAGATTCAAGCCCTCGGCCGGCGAGGCGGACATGCGGATCGGTGAACTGGCCCGGCGCACCGGGGTGAGCGAGCGGTCGCCGCGCTACTACGAGACCCAGGGGCTGCTCGCCGCCGAGCGCACCTCCGGCGGCCACCGCGACCACCCCGAGCCGGCCGTCGACCGGGTCATCAGGATCCAGGAGCTGTACGCGGCCGGGCTGCACAGCGAGAGGATCCGGCAGCTGCTGCGCTGCATGCGCGACCAGGACGGCGGCCCCTCCGCGAGCGCCACCCCGCGCCCGGTCGAGGACCTCACCGCCGAGCGCGCCCGCATCGACCGGACGAGCTCATCCGCACGGCCCGCGACAGCTGACCGGCGTACCCCCGAACGCCCCACTCACCAGGAAGCTCCCGTTCCCCCCGTGCGACCGTGACGTGTACGCCTTCACGAAGTAGCTCGACCACGACGTAGTAGCTCAACCACGACGTAGCTCACGACGACGTACGGAGCCGCCATGGCCGACCTCCAGCACGACATATCCACGACCACCGAGGCCGGCGCGGGCGAGGGCCTGCCGGACGACCCCTTCACGGAGGACGATCCCGGCGCGCTCCTGCTGCGGGCCCACGCGCTGCTCGCCGAGCACCCCGTCGCCGACGGCTACAGCGGACTGCCCTGGGCCCTGCGCCATCTGCCCTGGTACGACCTGGAGCTGGGCGAGGCGGCCGTCGACACCGACGTGCCCCGGATGCGCGAGGGCCATGTGGGCGTGGTGTTCTGGTCGCTGCACCTGCCCGAGGGCCCCGATGGCGACCGGGCCACGGCGGCGACCCTGGAGCAGCTGGACCAGGTGCGCACGGTGATCGAGGCGCATCCGGAGGGCCTGCGCCTGGTGGGCACCGCCGGGCAGGTCATCGACGCCCGCAACCACGGCCGGGTCGCCGTGGTGCCCGGCCCCGCGTACGCCGCCGCGCTCGACGACTCCCTCGGCATCCTGCGGGTCCTGCGCACCCTCGGCCTGCGCGTCCTCACCCTGACCGGTACGGCCTGGGCGGGGGAGCGGGGGCTGAGCCGGTTCGGCGAGGAGGTGGTCCGCGAGATGAACCGCATCGGCGTGCTGGCGGACGTCTCCGGCGCCTGTGCCGCCACCGTCGAACGCACCCTCGCCCTGTCCAAGACCCCGGTGCTGTGCACCCGCTCCGCCGCCCGCGAGCTGCGCCCGCACCCGGCCAACCTGACCGACGAGCTGCTCACGGCGCTGGGCGCGGCGAAGGGCGTGTGCATGGTGCCGCTGACCGCCGAGCAGACCGGGCCGACGATCAGGGACGTCGCCGACCACCTGGACCACGTCCGCGACGTGGCCGGCCCGCAGTGCGTCGGCCTGTCCGGCACCTACGACTCCGGCGCCGTCCACCCCCGCGACCTCGCCGACGCCTCGCGCTACCCCCACCTGATCGCCGAACTCCTGCGCCGCGGCTGGACCGAGACCGAGCTGTCCCTGCTGACCTGGGGCAACGTCCAACGGGTGCTCCGCAGCGCGGACTTCATGGTCCGGGCGGCACAGCGGCGCGCGTGAAGCACGACGATGCGCGGCGATTCACAGGAAGTTCACCGGCCGGGTATGTGTCCGGTGGTGCAGAATGCGGGAAGACGCCGGTTCGGCCGACTGAGCCTCGGCCGAACCGGCGTCGTCCCGACGGCTATGCCGTGGGGCGGCCCATCGCCCGGTACGTCCAGCCCGCACCGCGCCACAGCAGCGGGTCGAGCGCGTTGCGGCCGTCCAGGATGAGACGGGCCGCCGCGACCTCGCCGAGCGCCGCCGGGTCCAGCTCGCGGAACGCGCGCCACTCGGTCAGGTGCAGCACGGCGTCGGCGCCGCGTACGGCCTCCAGCGCCGAGTCGGCGTAGCCGAGCGTCGGGAAGACCTTGCGGGCGTTGTCCATGCCCTTCGGGTCGTACACCGTGACCTGGCCGCCCTGGAGGTGGATCTGACCGGCCACGTTCAGCGCGGGCGAGTCGCGCACGTCGTCCGAGTCGGGCTTGAAGGTGGCGCCCAGCACCGCGATCCGCTTGCCGAGGAAGGAGCCGCCGCCGAGCGCCTCCCGGGTCATCTCGACCATCTGGCCGCGCCGGCGCATGTTGATGGAGTCGATCTCGCGCAGGAAGGTCAGCGCCTGGTCGGCGCCCAGCTCGCCCGCCCGCGCCATGAAAGCCCGGATGTCCTTGGGCAGACACCCGCCGCCGAAGCCGATGCCCGCGCGCAGGAACTTGGCCCCGATCCGCTCGTCGTACCCGATGGCCTCCGCGAGCTTCACCACGTCACCGCCGGCGGCCTCGCACACCTCCGCCATCGCGTTGATGAAGGAGATCTTGGTGGCGAGGAAGGAGTTCGCGGCCGTCTTCACCAGCTCGGCGGTCGGGAAGTCGGTCACGACGAACGGCGTGCCCTCGCCGACCGGGCCGGCGTACACCTCGCGCAGCAGCTTCTCGGCGCGCTCCCCGCGCACGCCCACCACGATCCGGTCCGGGTGCAGGGTGTCCTGCACCGCGAAGCCCTCGCGCAGGAACTCCGGGTTCCAGGCCAGCTCCGCCTCGGCGCCCGCCGGGGCGTTCTCGGCCAGGTACGCCGCCAGCCGCTCGGCCGAGCCGACGGGCACGGTCGACTTGCCGACGACCAGGGCCGGGCGGTGCAGATGCGGGGCGAGCGAGGCGATCGCGGCATCGACGTACGACATGTCGCAGGCGTACTCGCCGTGCTTCTGCGGGGTGTTCACGCACACGAAGTGCACGTCGCCGAAGGCGCCGATCTCGGCCCAGTCGGTGGTGAACCGCAGCCGCCCGCTCGATCCCTCGATCCCGGCCACGTGCCGGCGCAGCAGCTCGTCCAGCCCCGGCTCGTACATCGGGGTCTCGCCGCGCTCCAGCAGGGCGATCTTCTCGGGTACGACGTCGAGCCCGAGCACCTCGAAGCCGAGTTCGGCCATGGCCGCGGCGTGCGTGGCGCCGAGGTAGCCGGTGCCGATCACAGTGATCTTCAGGCTCATGGGGGTGCGCTCCAGCTCGGACTCGGGTACGTCGGTGATGCGGCCCCGAGCATAGTCGGGGCCCTCACCGGGCAATTTCCCCGCTGTCGTGTAGCTCACGTAGGCGCGGCGCGGGCGGGCCTCTAAAATTTGAGTTACTTAACGGTAATTAGCGTCAGTATCACTGCGTCTTTGGAGCGTGAGAGACCGTGGCCGGATCGGCTGACTTCGACCTGTACCGCCCGTCCGAGGAGCACGACATGCTCCGCGACGCCGTCCGTTCCATGGTCGAGGCGAAGATCGCGCCGTACGCCGCGGCGGTGGACGAGGAAGCCCGCTTCCCGCAGGAGGCCCACGACGCCCTCGTGGCGAACGACCTGCACGCCGTGCACGTACCCGAGGAGTACGGCGGCGCCGGCGCCGACGCGCTCGCGACCGTCATCGTGATCGAGGAGGTCGCCCGCGCCTGCGTCTCCTCCTCCCTGATCCCCGCCGTGAACAAGCTCGGCTCGCTCCCGGTGATCCTCTCCGGCGGCGAGGAGCTGAAGAAGAAGTACCTGACCCCGCTCGCCAAGGGCGAGGCGATGTTCTCGTACTGCCTCTCCGAGCCGGAGGCGGGCTCGGACGCCGGCGGCATGACGACCAAGGCGGTCCGCGACGGCGACCACTACGTCCTCAACGGCGTGAAGCGCTGGATCACCAACGCGGGCGTCTCCGAGTACTACACGGTCATGGCCGTCACCGACCCGACCAAGCGGACCAAGGGCATCTCCGCCTTCGTCGTCGAGAAGTCGGACGAGGGCGTCTCCTTCGGCGCTCCGGAGAAGAAGCTCGGCATCAAGGGCTCCCCGACCCGCGAGGTCTACTTCGACAACGTCCGCATCCCCGCCGAGCGCATGATCGGCGCGGAGGGCACCGGCTTCGCGACCGCCATGAAGACCCTGGACCACACCCGCATCACCATCGCCGCCCAGGCGCTCGGTGTCGCCCAGGGCGCCCTCGACTACGCCAAGGGCTACGTCCAGGAGCGCAAGCAGTTCGGCAAGCCGATCGCCGACTTCCAGGGCATCCAGTTCATGCTCGCGGACATGTCGATGAAGATCTCGGCCGCCCGCGCCCTGACCTACCAGGCCGCCGCCGCCTCCGAGCGCGGCGACGCCGACCTCACCTACCTGGGCGCCGCCGCCAAGTGCTTCGCCTCGGACGTCGCCATGGAGGTCACCACGGACGCCGTCCAACTCCTCGGCGGCTACGGCTACACCCGCGACTACCCGGTGGAGCGCATGATGCGCGACGCCAAGATCACCCAGATCTACGAGGGCACGAACCAGGTCCAGCGGATCGTCATGGCCCGCAACCTGCCGTAACGGCACGGGAGTTCACGGCTCGGTGAAAGGCGCCCCCGCGGTCCTCGGGGGCGCCTTTTCGCTTTTGCTGCCTGGGGGGACAGGCGGTGATGCATCGTTTGGCATGGAGCGCACTCCAATACCCGGCGTCCTGAGCAGACGGTCCGACGAACTCAGGAGGCAGCGGACTTCTACGGTTCCGGACACAACGAGGAGCTGATCGGGCGGGCCGTCGCCGGACGGCGTGACGAGGTGGTGCCGGCCACGAAGTCCGGCTCGGGGTCGACCACATCGACCTCTACTACCAGCACCGGGTCGACCCGCAGGTACCCATCGAGGAAACCGTCGGCGCCATGGCCGAGCTGGTCCGGGCGGGCAAGGTCCGCCACCTCGGGCTGTCCGAGGCCGGCGCGCGGACCATCCGGCGGGCGCACGCCCGCGCTGCAGAGCGAGTGGTCGCTGTGGACCCGCGGCCTGGAGGCGGAGATCGCCCCGGTCTGTCGCGAGCTCGGCATCGGCCTGGTCCCGTTCTCCCCGCTCGGGCGCGGCTTCCTGACCGGACGGGTGCAGCCCGGTCGAGGAGATGGCGGAGACCGACGTGCGGCGCGGCCAGCCGCGTTTCACCGACGGCAACCTCGAACACAACCTGGCGATCGTGGCGAAGCTGAACGAACTGGCCCTGGGTGCAGCACCGGGGCGAGGACGTGGTGCCCATCCCCGGGACCCGGCGGCAGAGGTACCTGGAGGAGAACCTCGCCGCCCTGACCGTCGAACTGTCCCCTGAGGACCTCGCAGCCATCGAGGCCGCCGCCCCGGCCGGGCAGATCGCGGGCAACCGCTACGACGCGACCAGCCTCACCTTCGTCGACCGCTGAGCCGCCGCCCGGACAGCGGCGTACGCGACCGCGCGATCGTCACCGGCTTCAAGTGCCGACCGGTCGGTCACATGCGGGACCCCGGTGCCTGACATAGGACGGAAGCACACGGGAACCCGTCCGGGCCCCAAGTCCCCCAGGAGGAGCCATGACCCAGTCCGGAACGACGATGAAGCCCATGACGCAGCAGATGCAGGAGTGCGTCGACGCCTGCATGACCGCGCACCGGATGTGCGAGGAGACCATGAGCTCCTGCATGCAGATGGGCGGGCAGGTGCAGATGAAGATCATGCGTGCGCTCATGGACTGCTCCGAGACGACCCGCATGTGCGCCGACATGATGATGCGCCGCTCGCCCATGGCGGGCGAGATGTGCGCGATGTGCGCCAAGGCGTGCGACATGTGCGTCGAGGCGTGTATGACCATGCCGGACGATCCGCAGATGACGCGCTGCGCGGAGGCGTGTCGCCGCTCGGCGGAGGCGTGCCGTGCCATGGCGGGAGCCAAGATGTGAAGCCCGCCTGAACGACGTCGAGGGCACCCGCACGGGTGCCCTCGACGTCGTACGACGACCGGTTCAGTTTCCGGAGACGGTGACCTTCTGGTCGTTGTTCAGCTCGTCCACCAGCGTCTTCACCTTGGTCTTGTCCCAGACGAGGTTGCCGCCGACCGAGCCGGAGATCGGCATGTTCAGGGACGTGCCGTCACCGCCCTGGACCCCCTTCATCGCCCAGAACATCGAGGCCAGGTCCCACAGGCTCATGTCCTTGTCGACGATCAGCGAGTCCAGGCCCGCGCCCATCACGGGGTAGAACGTGAAGGGGTTCAGGATCGTGGAAGGCGTCGCCACCTGGTGGGCCAGTGCCGACAGGAACTTCTGCTGGTTCTTGGTGCGCTGGAGGTCGCTCGCGGCGAAGGCGTGCCGGGTGCGGACGAAGGCGAGGGCCTGGGCGCCGTTCAGCGTCTGCTTGCCCGCCTTGAAGTTCGCGCCGGACCATTTGTCCGAGAAGCCCTTGTCGATGTTGATCTCGACACCGCCGACCGCGTCCACGATGTTCGCGAAGCCCTCGAAGCCGATCTCCACGTAGTGGTCGATGTGCAGACCGGTGTTCGCCTCGATGGTGCGGACCAGCAGCGTCGGCCCGTCCTCGGCGTAGGTCGCGTTGAGCTTCTCCTGGCGGCCCTGCGCCGGGTAGACCTTCCCGGACGTGGAGCCCTTGTACGAGGGGACGGTCACGTTCGAGTCGCGCGGCAGCGAGACCAGCGTGTCGCCGTTGTCACCGACGTGCAGGATCATCATCGAGTCGGTGCGCTTGCCCTCGGCGGAGCCGGTGTGCAGCTTCTGCTCGTCCGCCTTGGTCATGCCCTCGCGGCTGTCCGAGCCGACGATCAGGTAGTTCGTGCCCGAGCCCGCCGCCGGCCGGTCGATGACCGTGGACAGGTCGACCTCGCGGCGCAGCTTGGAGTCGGCCCAGAAGTAGGTCGCGACCGAGGTGACGACCAGCACGGTCGCCAGCGTGATCACGGTCCACTTGATCCGCCGCCGCCAGTTCGGCGCGGGACGCGCCCCCCGGGGCGGTACACCGTCCGGCCCGCCCGGTCCGCCGCCGCCGGGACCGCCGTAGACCTGGCCCGTGTTGTAGCCGCTGTCGTACTCGCCGTAACCGTCGTCGTACGACGGCTGCTGCGGGACACCGGCTCCGTACGGCGGGGCGGCCGGGCCGCGGTTGCCGTACGCCGAGCGCTGCCCGGGCGGCGTCGCCGGGCCGCGCCGTACCTGGCGCATCACCTGGGCGCCCTCCGGCTGTGCGTCGGAGCTGCCGCGCCCGTAACGCGGGCCGCGGTTGTCGTCGGACCATCCCTCGGGCCAGTCATTCATGGGCCCAGTGTGCAGGGCGCGGACAGGCGCCGTACAAGGGCTGTCGGAAAATAGGAGCGGCGCTGTTGCGAAGCCGACACAAATTCCGCGAAAGTCGCATCGGCATAAGGTGGACGGCATGACAGACCAGGCCACGGAAGCGGAACGAGACATGGAACCGGACATACCGGGTAAGCCGACGTCCGCCTCGCGCACCACTCTCAGCCACATCATGACCCACAACGACACCAACCTTCTGGGTACGGTGCACGGCGGCGTGATCATGAAGCTGGTCGACGACGCGGCGGGCGCGGTGGCGGGCCGGCACTCCGGCGGTCCCGCCGTCACCGCGTCCATGGACGAGATGGCCTTCCTGGAGCCGGTCCGCGTCGGCGACCTGGTTCATGTGAAGGCCCAGGTCAACTGGACCGGCCGGACCTCCATGGAGGTCGGCGTCCGGGTCCTCGCCGAGCGCTGGAACGAGTCGGCCCCGGCCACCCAGGTCGGCTCGGCCTACCTGGTCTTCGCGGCCGTCGACGCCGACGGCAAGCCGCGCCGGGTGCCCGCGGTGGTCCCGGAGACCGACCGCGACCGGCGCCGGTACCAGGAGGCCCAGATCCGCCGCACGCACCGGCTGGCCCGCCGTCGGGAGATCAGGGAACTGCGGGAGCGGCGCGCCGCCGAGGGGTTCGAGGACTGAGCGCTCCGCTGGAAGTGCCGCACTGCGCCGTCGGTCGTCTGCGGGGCCGTCGCGGCTGGTCGCGCTCACGCGCGCAGCCGCATATCGACGGAGCCCCGCGCCCCTTCGGGGCGCTGCCGAACCGCACCGGACTTCGCCGGACCCGCTTGGTCACGCCCTACGACCCCGGGCACACCACCTCGCTGCCGCGCACCGCGCGCGGGGCCGGCTGGCCCGGGTCCTCGAAGCGCACCTTGTGCACGTTCTTGAAGTCCGCCGCGACCGTCAGCCTCAGCAGCTGTCCCTGCCCCGGCACGGCCCGCAGCTCGGCGCCCGGCAGGGCCGCCGCGAGGGCGCGGGCGGAGCGGTCCCAGCGGGGGTCGTAGGAGATGACCGAGTGCGGGACATGCGCCGGGGCCGTCACCGGCAGCCGGGTCGTGGTGAAGCCCGTCGCCGCCAGCGCCGCGTCCACCCGCTTGGCCAGTCCCAGGGTGGCCGAGCCGTTCGCCACCTGGACCCGGATCTGCTGCGGATCCACGTCCACCGGGGTCACCGGGGCCGGTGCCGGGCCGTCGTGCCGCGGCGGGTCCGTGGTGAGCGGCTTGTCGTCGCGCAGGGACGTGAACAGCTGGTCCGCCTTCGCCTGGTCCCACTTCAGGGTCGAGCCGACACCCCTGACCTCGTAGTTCATCTGCCCGATGGGCACGGTGACGAACTCGGAGGAGGAGGGCGAGAAGTCCCGCATGGCCCGGGCGAGGTCGAGCAGCTCGTCCGTGCCGAAGGTCTCGTCGGCGCGGACCGAGCCGAGCACCGCCCGGGCCACGTCCCGGAACCGCATCGGGTTCAGCAGCACCCCCGAGGAGGCGGCCTTCTCGATCAGGGAGGCCAGGAACCGCTGCTGCCGCTTCATCCGCCCCAGGTCGCTGGTGCCGTCGACGTGCCGGGCCCGCACGTACTGCAGCGCCTGCCCGCCCTTGAGGGTGTGCGTGCCGGCCGCGAGGTCGAGCCCGCTGTATGCGTCCTGCATCGGGGCAGGCGTGCAGATCTTCACCCCGCCGAGGACGTCCACGGTCTTCATGAAGCTGGTGAAGTCGACCTCGAGATAGTGGTCGATCTTCAGATGGGTCATGCTCTCGATCGCGCGGACGGTCAGCTGGGGGCCGCCCTCGGAGTAGGCGGCGTTCAGCCTGATCGGATGCGCCGGGTGCTGCTGCCCGGTGGCCGGGTCGGTGCGGGCGGGCAGCTCGGCGTAGGAGTCGCGCGGCAGGCTCACCACAGTGGCCCGGTCCCGGTTCTCCGAGATGTGCACGATCATCATCGTGTCCGTGCAGTGGCAGGGCGCCCCGCCCAGCCGGAACGCCCGCCGCTCCCGCTCGGTGATCTTGTCGCGGCCGTCGGTGCCGACCAGCAGCACGTTCATGCCGTGCCCCGCCCGGGGCCGGTTCTTCATGTCCTTGAACGCGTCGACCCGCGCGATACCCGCGTCCAGGCTGCTGATCACCGCGTGCCCGATCCCGGCCGAGGCCAGCACCACCACGGACAGCGTGCACAGCGCCCGCATGGCCCAACGCGGCCGACGGGGTGTGCGCAGGGACCTCACCGGCCGTACGGGCGGGCGCGGCACACGGCGGGACGGCTGCGGTCGGCGCTGCGGAGGCGCGGGGGACCGGGGCGGGCTGGCCAAAGGGGGCACCTCCGGGCGAGGCCGTACGTGAGATCCGTGAGCACGGTAGGCCGATACGATCTCCAGCCCGGTCCTACGTCCCTGCGGCGCGCAAAGGTGTCCCCCGTTCGCGGTAACGTGAGCCCCCTATGAACGCCAAGTCCGACGTGCGGCTCCCCGCTGTCTCCGTGATCATGCCCGTCCTCGACGAGGAGCGGCATCTGCGCGGGGCCGTCCAAGCGATCCTCGCGCAGGAGTACGCCGGCGAGATGGAGGTCGTGATCGCCCTCGGTCCGTCCACGGACCGCACGGACGAGATCGCGGCCCGGCTCGTGGCCGAAGACGCGCGTGTGCACACCGTCCCGAACCCCACCGGCCGCACGCCCGCGGCGCTCAACGCGGCGATCAAGGCCTCCCGGCATCCGATCGTGGTCCGCGTCGACGGCCACGGCATCCTCTCGGCGAACTACATCGCCACCGCCGTCCGGCTGCTGGAGGAGACCGGCGCGCAGAACGTCGGCGGCATCATGCACGCCGAGGGCGAGAACGACTGGGAGCACGCGGTCGCGGCCGCCATGACCTCGAAGATCGGGGTCGGGAACGCCGCCTTCCACACGGGCGGCGAGGCCGCCCCCGCCGAGACGGTCTACCTCGGCGTCTTCCGCCGCGAGGCGCTGGAGCGGCAGGGCGGCTACAACGAGGAGTTCATCCGCGCCCAGGACTGGGAGCTGAACTTCCGCATACGCGAGGCCGGCGGCCTGATCTGGTTCTCGCCGGAGCTGAAGGTGTCGTACCGGCCGCGGCCCTCCGTGCGGGCGCTGGCCAAGCAGTACAAGGACTACGGCCGTTGGCGGCACGTCGTCGCGCGCTACCACTCCGGCTCGATCAACCTGCGCTACCTCGCCCCGCCGACCGCGGTGTGCGCGATCGCGGCGGGTGTCGTGGCCGGCGCCCTTCTCACCCCGTGGGGCTTCGTCGTCCCCGGCGGCTACCTCGCGGCGATCGCCGCGGGCTCCGTCCCGGCGGGCAGGGGCCTGCCCCTGAGGGCCCGCCTGCAGATCCCCGTGGCCCTCGCCACCATGCACATGTCGTGGGGCTGGGGCTTCCTGACCAGCCCGAGGTCGCTGGCGAAGAAGGTCATCGCGTCGCGGCGGCCGGCGGTCATCGGCTCGCACTGAGCCGGCGAACAGGGCCCCTCTCCGGCAGGGGCCCTTCCGCTACCACCGATACGGCTTGTACACATCCATGCACTGCGACGTGTCCGAGCCGTTGACGGCGTCGGCGTTGTCGGGGATGTCCCCGGCCTTCGGCTTCGACTGCCTGGGGTACGACGCACCGGTGCGCCAGTCCGCGCCGACGACGACCGTGACCCCGGACACCCCGGTCGACTGCTGTACCGAACTCGCCGGAATACCCAGCGACTTGGCCACGGCCTGGGCGTCACCCGCCAGGTCCGCGCTCGGGTACTGCACGACTGTCTTGTCCGCGGACTGGGTCACGGAGGTGTCCGCCGCCGCGCGCGCGTAGCCCTGCTGGGCGAGCACCTGGCTGATCGCCCCCGCCCGGCCCGGCACCGCCGCCTCGGTCGAGCTCTGGGTGGCGTTCTGCACCAGCACGCCGAGCCGGGCCGGGTCCGTCGAGGGGGCCTTGGCCGTCTTCCCGGAGTCGTGCGGTTCGGCCGGCGTCTGCTTCTTCGAGCCGGACGCGGCGCCGTTCTTGTCGAGCGGCACGTCGTCGCGGAGCATCTGCCACAGCTTGTCGGCGTTCGCCGCGTCCGGCAGGACATGTGAATCGTCCTGCGGATCCTGGATGTTGGGCATCGTCACCGACGTGATGCGGTCCGACGGCACCGACTTCATCTCCATGCCGAGGTCGTACAGCTTCTTGACCGTGCCGATCTCCTCGGAGACCTTCAGGGACTTGACGGCCGCGTCGGCCAGGTCCATCAGGCGCCCGGAGTCGGTGAAGACGTTCTGCTTGCGCAGCGTGCGCATCATCGAGTTCAGGTACATGTGCTGGGCGCGGGCCCGCATCAGGTCGCTGCCCCAGGCGTGCCGGGTGCGCAGCCACTGCAGCGCCTGCTCGCCCTCGACCTTGTGCGTCCCGGCCGTCAGCTTCAGCCCGGAGCCGCCGCGCTGGGCCGGGGTCGGGTGGTCCCACACGTTCTGCTTCACGCACACGTCGACACCGCCGATGGCGTCCGCCATCCGCACCACGCCGGAGAAGTCGATCGTCATCCAGTGGTCGATGTAGACCCCGGTGAGCTTCTCCCAGGTGGACAGCGTGCAGCCGGCCCCGCCCCGGGCCAGCGTGGTGTTGATGATGTCGTTCGTCTGCGGATAGATCTTGCCGGTCTCGGGGTCCGTGCACTTGGGGATGTCGACGCGGGTGTCCCGGGGGATGCTCACCATGGCGGCGCTCTTGCGGTCCGCGGAGAGGTGGATGAGCATCTGGACGTCCGCGTTCGGGGGACCGCCGACGCTGTCCCTGCTGCCGCCGAGCTTCAGGTCCTCGGCCGAGTTACGGCTGTCCGAGCCGATCAGCAGGATGTTCAGCGGGGTCTGCCCGGCGGCGTTCGGCGCGGTCTTGTGCGCCGCGGAGTCGCCGCTGCTGCGCTGGCCCTTGCGGATGCTCGCGTTCAGGTGCTCGTAGTACAGGTAACCGGCGCCCGCGGTGCCGAGTATCACCACCGCCAGCACGGTCGCCGACCACCGCAGGGCACGGCGTCTGCGCCGCGGGCGCCCGGCTCCGGAACCTCCTCTGCGCCGCCCTCCGCCGTGCCGGGACCCCTCCGGGTCCGTCCGGTCCTGCGGCCCGGGCGCCACCCCGTCGCCGACCGCAGGTTCCTGCCCTCGCACATCGCTCTGCGCCAAACTTCCTGCCCTCCCCACCCTTGCGCCCCACCCGTGGTCATGAAAACGGGCCCGTCCCGCGTCGGGTTAGACGCACGACGGGCCCGAAGGGTTACCTATGAAGCGCACTTGGCCTCGTTGGCCGTCGACCCGTCGACCTTCGGCGCCTTCTCCGGGGCGGTGAGCGAGACACCGGCGCCCTTGAAGTCCTTGCCGAGGGTCAGCGTCATCGCCGGCAGGCCCTGGGAGTTGATCACACTCTTGCCGGGGACGAGCGCCGAGCCGGGCAGCCCCATCAGCGCGGCCAACTCCCGTGCCTGGGCGGCCTGGTCGGGGGCGTACTCCAGTGTGGTGTTCTTCGCCTCGGCCGGTGCGTTGCCCGCGTTCTCCGACTTCAGCACGCCCTTGTCGGTCTGCAGCCAGGACAGCTCCTCCTGCGCGCTGCCCGACTGGGCACCGCCGTTGAGGATCCGCACCCGTACGTCCGCCGGCGCGGACCTGCTGCCCTTGAGCCGGGCCGCCTGGGCGTCCTTCGCCGCCTTCTGCTTCTCCTTCACCTCGGTGAAGGAGACGTCGTTCTGGATCGCCTGGAAGACCGCGGGCGCCGTCGACTGGTTGACGACGACGGTCGCGTGCACCTTCTCGGCGGGGTTGTCTATCACCGGCACCGTGGTGAAGGTGATGTTCTTGGGCGGCACCTTCTTCATCTCCAGCGCCATGTCCTTGAGGGTGCTGATGCTGTCGATGCCGGTGTCGACGGTCAGCGCCTTGGTCGCGGCCTCGGCCAGGTCGAGCAGCTTGGAGGGGTTGGTGAGGGTGTCGCTGGAGGACATCTTGCGCATCAGCGAACCCAGGAACTGCTGCTGGACCTTGATGCGGTCCAGGTCGCCCTGGTTGCCGAAGCTGTGCCGGGTGCGCACGAAGGCGAGGGCCTGCTCGCCCTCCACCACCGACTTGCCCGCGGGCAGCTTCAGATGGGACTCCTTGTCGTTCACCGGATGCGCGACGCACACCTCGACGCCGCCCACCGCGGTCGACAGGGTCTTCACCGCGTTGAAGTCGGCCATCATGAAGTGGTCCACGTGGATGCCGGTGACCTCCTCGACGGTGCGCATGGTGCAGCCCGGGTCGCGGCCGTCCTGTCCGAGGCTCGTGTTGAAGCGCACGTTCTCCGTGCCGGGGATCACCTTGGTGCTGCCGTCCGGCTGCTTCGTCGGGCAGTCCGGGATGTCGACGATCAGGTCGCGCGGGATGCTCAGCGCGGTGGCGTTCGTCCGGTCCTTGGACACGTGCAGCAGGATGTCGGTGTCCGCGTGGCCGACGCTGCCCTTGTCGCCGTAGCCCTCGTTGCCCTTGCCGGTGCGCTTGTCGGTGCCGATGACCAGGAGGTTGAAGGCCTCGTCCTTGCTGAAGCCCTTGGAGCCCGCGTCGCCGACGTCGGTCGAGCTGATGTTGCCTTCGAGGTGCCGGAGATAGAGGTAGCCGGCGGTACCCACCGCGACCAGCACGAACGCGGTGCCGCCCGCGGTCCACGCGAGGACCTTCTTGGCCTTCGACTTCTTCTGCCCGTTCTTCTTCACCGGCCGCCGCGCGGCGCGTCGCCCCTGCGGGGCCTCCGGCTCGCCGCCCCGGCGCCGGGCCGAGCGCGGCCGGGGCACCTCGGCGTTGCCCACCTGGCTCATCTCCCGGGTCTCCCCGGCGGCCATGTCGTTACGGCGGCGCCGCGCACCGCCGCCCTCCTGGGCGGCCGGTCTGCGCGGAGAGGGCACCTGTGACTGCGCTCCGGAAGAACCCAGTCGCAGTTCGTATTCGCCGGTATTCGGATTGAGTACCCACTGGTCGGCGGGATCGATGTTGTCCGCCCGCCCACGGCCTTGCGCGTTGGGGTCCTTCACGGTCGTCCGAATCCTCCGTCGGGGCCACGCGGCGCCTTCCCCCTCAAAGGCGCTCGGGTCTCGGTGAATCGGTGCACGACTCCAGGACTGACCTCGCGCCGGGTGCACCGGAGCGCTCACACTATCCGCCCAGTTCGGCGTCGAGCGACGCCGGTGACGAATTCGCCCTCCCTACAACTGGGCAATCCCCCTCATATTCTGAACGGAATTCGAGCGCGCCGGTGTGCGCCTCATGCGCAGCCGTGCTCGGCGGCCGTACTGCCGCGGAAGGTCGGCGCGGGGGAGGGGATGCCCCGGGAGCCCGTGTCCCCACCGGGCCGTGCGGTCTTTCCGGGCACTCCCCGGGTCACCGCCACGGGCTGATCGGCGCGCAGCAGCGCGAACAGTTTCCCGGCCGCCGGTTCCACGAGTTGGTCACGGTTGGCGTCGTGGACGTACGACTTCCTCGGTACCGTCAGGAACTGCACCTGTTTGATGGGAATGTTGCGCAGCCCCCGCACCAATTGGTACAAGCCGCGCAGACTGGCCAGTTCCGGATCGGCGGTCAGTGAAGAGGTCGCCGCGTCCAGCACCGGATAGAGCTTCACCGGATTCAGCAGGACGTCGCTGCTCTGCATCTTGTTGACGAGTGCGCCGAGGAACTGCTGCTGCCGTTCCATCCGCTCGGTGTCGCTGCCGTCGCCCAGCGACTCGCGGGCCCGCACGAACCCGAGCGCCTGCTCGCCGTCCAGCTCGACCTCCCCCGCGGGCAGACTCAGCTTGGCGGCCCTGTCGTGAACGGGCTCCTTCAGGCAGACCTGCACCCCGTCGACGGCGTCCACCATCTCCTTGAACCCGCTGAAGTCCACGACCACGTGATGGTCGATCCGGACGCCCGTCAGCTTCTCGACGGTACGGATCGAACAGGCCGAACCCCCCACCGAATAGGCGCTGTTGAACATCGTGAACACCGGCGCGCTGCGACTGCCGTCCGTCCGCAGACAGCGGGGGACGTCCACCATCAGGTCCCGCGGCAGCGACACGGCGGTGGCGCTGCGCCGGTTCGCGGCCAGGTGCAGCAGGATCGTGGTGTCCGACCGCTCGCTGCCCAGATCCCGCCCGTAGCGCGCGTTGCCGTCCCCGGACCGGGTGTCGGAGCCGATCAGCAGGATGTTCTGCGCGCCCTTCACCAGCGCGGTGGGGCGCTCCCGCTCGTACCGGGCGAGTTCCCGGGCGGCCGCGTCGTCCGAGGTGATGTTGGCGTTCAGGGCGGCGTAGAGGAGCCAGCCGCCACCGGCGGCCGCTGCGACGGACGCGGCCAGCCCGAGCGCCGCCCGCCGCACCCACCGCCGCCGACGCCGGCGCGCCGGCCCGTCCCCGGCCGCCGAGGCCCCGAGCCCGGGGCCGTGGGCCGTGCCTGCGGTGTCGGTCACGGGTGGGGCACCCCCTCATCGGCGTGTGAGTGTGATGTGCTGCTCTCTCGACGATGGCCGGGATGGCGGTGGGCGGCGTCCTCGGCTAGCCCGAGCGGGGGAGTGCGGGGCCGGTCGGCGTCGGCGCGTGGGTCCGTCCCCGGCCGTTGAGGTCCTGAGCGTGGGGCTGTGGGCCGTGCCTGCGGTGTCGGTCACGGGTGGGGCACCCCCTCATCGGCGTGTGAGTGTGATGTGCTGCTCTCTCGACGATGGCCGGGATGGCGGTGGGCGGCGTCCTCGGCTAGCCCGAGCGGGGGAGTGCGGGGCCGGTCGGCGGCGCCTACCGCCGTACCGCGGTCACCCGCTCGCTCTCGATCCGCTGGGCGAGCGCCTCCTCGCCCAGCCGGTCCGGATGCCGGCAGAGCACCACGGACCCCCCGGAGGCGAGCGGCGAGAACAGCCCCGCGCTCAGCCCCTCCCAGGTGTCGTACGGCAGCCCCGACAGCAGCCGCGAACCGGGCCCCGTCAGCTCCAGCTCCGCCGCGTCGGCGACCGCCTTCTGCACGACCTCCGCCGCGCTGAACTCCGCGCCGGCGACGATCAGCGCCGGCTCGTCCGCGTCCACCGGAGCGAACGGCACGAACCGGTCGCCCTGTCCGGGCACCTCCACGGCGTAGTCGAGGAACCCGTCCGGCGGCTGCGGGAAACGCCCGCCCAGCGGCCGCAGCGCGAGGGCGACCCGCTCACCCCGGCACGCCCGCGCCGCGTCCAGCGAGTCCGGCCCGCTGACCACCACGTCGGCCGCGGACGGCTCCCCGCCCACATCGGCGAGGGCGCCCACCGAGGCGCAGGCCAGCAGCCACACCGCCGTCTGCCAGTGCGCGGGCAGCAGCAGGGCGACCCGGTCGCCGGGCTCGACGGAGAGTTCGCCCTGAAGGAGGTTCGCGGTCTTGGCCACCCAATTGGCGAACGTGGCCACGGACAGTTCGACGCGTTCGCCCGTGGCGTCGTCGTAGAAGGTCACCAGCGGGCGGCCGGGGTCCGCGGCGAGCGCGGAAGCCAGCAGGTCGGCAGGGGTGCGATCGGTGGCGTTCACCCGGGAAAGGGTACGCGCGGGCGATCACGGGCGGCGCGTACCCGTGCCACCGGTTCGGCGGAACGCATCCGACGGTCCGTCAGATCACCTATGGACAGAGTTGTCTGATTATGTCAAAGATCGTAACCATGCGTGGACTCTTTCCCCCTTCCTTCAGTTCCTTCAGCTCCTTCAGTTCCTCCGCTTCCTTCAGCTCCTTCGGCGCGCCCTTGATCGCCGCCGCCCTCGCGCTCTCCCCCCTGTCCCTGCCCGCGACCGCCGTGACCGCCGCGCCCGTGACCGGCATCCCGGGGAGCACCCGCTCGCTGCCCCTCGCCCCCCTCACCCGCGCGCGCGTCCTCGGCGCCGCCCCGGAACAGGGGCTCTACCGGGCGGGCGGCGAGCACTTCTCGCTGCTCGGGGTCGTGTGGGACGACCCCGGCGCCGAGCTGCGCGGCCGGGTCCAGGTGCGCACCCGGGCCGCCGGCACGGGGGCCTGGACCGACTGGCGGGACGTCGAGACGCACAACGGGGGGCACGGCCCCGACCCGGGCACGGCGGAGGCGGCCTCGCGCCGGGTGCGCGGGGCGACCGCGCCGCTGTGGGTGGGGGCCTCGGAGGGGGTGGACGTACGGGTCCGCGCGGCGTCCGTACCGCTGCCGGACGGCACCGGTTCGACCGGAGCGCGCACCTCGGTCCCGTTGCCCTCCGGGCTGCGGCTGGAGCTCGTCGACCCGGGGGACGACGGAACACCGCCGGGCACACCGGCCGACACGCCCCTCACCGTTCCCGAAACGGCGGCGGCGCGCGCGGCCTCCGCCGCCAACACCGACGTCGCCGGCTTCGGCGCCCTGGAGATCCCGGAGCTCGACAAGGCGGCCACCGAGCGGGAACTCACCCGCCTCAAGGGCCCGGCGCGGACGGCGTCGTACATCGGGGCGCGCCCGCGGATCGTCACCCGCCTGGCCTGGGGCGCGGACGAGTCGCTGCGCGAACCCGGGTTCGGCTACACGAAGACGGTCAAGGCGGCCTTCGTCCACCACACGGGCTCGGGCAACCAGTACAGCTGCTCCCAGGCCCCCTCCGTCATCCGCAGTATCTACCGCTACCACGTCAAGAGCATGGGCTGGCGGGACATCGGCTACAACTTCCTCGTCGACAAGTGCGGAACCGTCTACGAGGGCCGGGCCGGGGGCGTGGCGAAGGCGGTGCTCGGCGCGCACACCCTCGGCTTCAACAGCGACAGCATGGGCATCGCCGTGATCGGTACGTACACCGGGACGGAGCCGTCCGACGCGGTGGTCACGGCCCTCGCCCGGCTCACCGCGTGGAAGCTCGGGCTCAACGGCGCCGATCCACAGGGCAGGACATATCTCACGTCGGCCGGAGGCAACCTCTACCGGAAGGGTAAGAACGTGCAGCTGAACGTGATCTCCGGACACCGGGACGGGTTCGCCACCGACTGCCCCGGCACAGCGCTCTACGCCAGGCTCGGAGCGGCTCGTTCCGCCGCCTCTGACTACCAGGGGCGCTGAACGGGCCGCCGTCACGGGCACGGTGAACGGGGCTCGCGCGCACCGCCGTCGACGGGGGCGCGCCGGTCTCACACCGTTCTATTACCGATCTCGTGGAAAACCGCGCGGTCGTCAAGGGCGCCGTCGCTACGGTCTGCATACACTGACCGGCCGAAGCCGAAACGAGTAGTAACGAGTAGTTCGACCGGTCCCGGCAGGAAGAAAGCAGAGACGACAGGTGACAGAAGCGATCCTCCTGGTCGGCGGCAAAGGCACCCGGCTGCGTCCACTGACGGTGCACACGCCCAAGCCCATGGTTCCGGCCGCCGGCGTACCGTTCCTCACGCATCAGCTGGCGCGGGCCAAGGCGGCCGGTGTGGACCACATCGTCCTCGCCACCAGCTATCTGGCCGAGGTCTTCGAGCCGTACTTCGGCGACGGCTCCGCCCTCGGACTGAGCATCGAGTACGTGACGGAGGAGGAACCCCTCGGCACCGGCGGCGCCATCCGCAACGTCGCCTCGCGTCTGCACTCCGGGCCCGACGAACCGGTCCTGATCTTCAACGGCGACATCCTGACGGGCCTGGACATCGAGGCCCTGGTCGACACCCACCGCTCGACGGGCGCGGACGTCTCCCTGCATCTGACGAAGGTGACGGACCCGCGCGCCTACGGCCTGGTCCCGACCGACGAGACCGGCAGGGTGCTGGCCTTCCTGGAGAAGCCGCAGACGCCCGAGGAGATCGTCACCGACCAGATCAACGCGGGGGCGTACGTCTTCCGCCGCTCGGTCATCGACTCGATCCCGCTGGGCCGCCCGGTCTCGGTGGAGCGCGAGACGTTCCCGGACCTCCTCGCGGCCGGAGCCCACCTCCAGGGCATGGTCGACTCCACGTACTGGCTGGACCTCGGCACCCCGGCGGCCTTCGTCCGCGGCTCGGCCGACCTGGTCCTGGGCCGCGCGCCGTCCCCGGCCGTCCCGGGCCGCTGCGGCGACCGCCTCGTCCTGCCCACGGCCACGGTGGCGCCGGACGCCAAGCTGACCGGCGGCACGGTGGTGGGCGAGGGCGCGTTCGTGGCCGAGGGCGCCCGTGTCTTCGGCTCGACGATCCTGCCCGGCGCCGTCATCGAACCGGGCGCGGTCATCACCGACTCCCTGATCGGCACGAAGGCCCGCGTCGGCGAGCGCTCCGTGCTCACCGGCACGGTCGTCGGCGACGGCGCGATCGTCGGCCCCGACAACGAACTGCGCGAGGGAGTCCGGGTGTGGTGCGACGCCCGCATCCCGGCGGGCGCGGTGCGGTTCTCCTCGGACCAGTAGTCCAGGCCGGTGGTTCGGGTCAGTAGTTCGGGTCGGTAGTTCGGGCCAGCAGCGACGAGGGGGCCCGGGGATCACTCCCCGGGCCCCCTCGTCCGCAGGCACGCTCACAGCAGCCCGATGTCCACCCGAGGCATCTTCGGCGCCCGCCGGGCCGGCACCTGCCCGCTCAGCAGGATCAGCCGGGCCGCCCGGTGCCGCTGCCCGGCGTACGGCTCCAGCAGGCGCAGCATCCGGGCGTCGTCGGCATGACGGTCCCCGGCCAGCGCCCACCCCACGATCCCCGGCAGATGCAGGTCCCCGACCGTCACCGCGTCCGTCGCCCCGTGACTGCGCTGTACGACCTCCGCCGACGTCCAGGGCCCCACGCCCGGTACGACCTCCAGCCGTGCCTGTGCCTCGGCGGCCGGCATCCCCACCGCCTGCTCCAGCCGCGCGGCGACCCGTACGGCCCGCAGGATCGTCGACGCCCGCTTGTCGTCGACGCCCGCCCGGTGCCATTCCCAGGAGGGGATCAGCGCCCATGTCCGCGCCGCCGGCATCACCCGCATCGGCCGCTCGGACACCCCGGCGGGTCCCGGCGCCGGCTCCCCGAACCTGCGCACCAGCAACCGCCAGGCACGGTACGCCTCGTCGGTCGTGACCTTCTGCTCCAGCACCGACGGGATCAACGACTCCAGCACCAGCCCGGTCCGTGTCAGCCGCAGCCCCGGCCGCCGGTGCCGCGCCAGCGCCACCACCCGGTGCCGGGGCACGAACGCCTCCGGCTCGTCGGCCGCGCCCAGCAGTTCGGGCAGCCCGTCCAGCAGCCATTCGGCCCCCGGCCCCCATGCTTCGCCGAGCACCTCTCCGGCGTACGCCCGCACCCGCAGCGTGCCCGGCCCGGCCGGCGTACGGCAGGCACGCCACACGGATCCGTCAGGCGTGGCCCGGAACGTGGGATCGGCGGGCCCGCGCCGCAGCGGTCCGAGCACCAGCCCGAGATCCAGCGGCCCCTGCGGCGTCCACCGGCGCACCCGCGCCCGCTCCGACGGCACCGCCTGCCGCGGTATCGGGCCAGGGGGGAGCGTGGGCCGCTGGGGGAAACGTCCTGCCACGGGTGAGGTCCTAGGAGAGCCGGTGTCGTGCTACGAGCGTAGGCGGTGCGGGAAGGCGCCGTACGGGACTTTCCCGCCCGGCCCCTTCCGGCAACCGGCTCACCGCACCTCGATGAACGCCTCCGGGTCCCGCTGCGGCCGCGGTCCCGGATCCGCTGCCGGACGTCCGACCGCCACCGCGCCCATCGGATCCCAGTCCGCCGGCAGCCCGAGCGTCTCGCGCACCACGTCCCGGCAGAACAGCGTGGACGACACCCACGCCGAGCCCAGCCGCTCCCCGGCCAGCGCGACCAGGAAGTTCTGCACGCCCGCGCCCGCCGCGACGACGAACATCTCCCGCTCGGCGCCGTCCCGCCGCGCGTCCCCGTAGTGGTGCGCGCCGTCCATGACGAGACACGGCACCACCAGACAGGGCGCGTCGCGCAGCACGTCGCCGCGGCGCACCCGCTTCGCTATGGACGTCTCGCTCTTGCCGTCCCGGCGCAGGTCGGCGATCCAGGCCTCCCGCATCGCGTCCAGCAGCCGCAGCCGTGACTCCGGCGACTGCAGCAGCACGAACCGCCACGGGGTCGTGTGGTGTGGCGCCGGTGCCGTCACCGCGGCGGCCACCGCGCGGCGGACCGCGCCGGGGTCCACGGGATCGTCGGTGAAGGCCCGGACCGTGCGCCGCTGGGTGACCGCCTCGCGGACGGCCTCGGAGGTGCCGAGCCGGAACATGTCGTCCTGCGCGGTCCGCACCAGCGCCCGCGCGCCCTCCTCCGGCTCCCCGCCGACGACGTGCGGCAGGCCGCGGACGACGGCGACCGGCCGCCCGGACGCCTTGCCCTTGACCAGGTCTCCCGCCGCCGCCAGTTCGTCCGCCGTGGCCACGACCGTCGCGCTGAGCGGATTGCCGTACGCGTCCGTGCCGCCGCGCAGGTCGTCCAGCACGCGTACGCCGGCCGCGCCGATCGCCACGTCCGTGAGCCCCGAGCGCCAGGGCCGCCCGAAGGTGTCGGTGACGACCACGCCCACGTCGACGCCGAGCGTGGCGCGCAGCCCGGCACGGATCGCGCGCGCGGAGGCGTCCGGGTCCTCGGGCAGCAACAGCACCGTGCCCGCGGGGGTGTTGGAGGCGTCGACCCCGGCCGCGGCCATGACCAGGCCCTGCCGGTTCTCCACGATGCGCAGCGTGCCGCGGCGGGCCACCACCCGGACCGTCTCGGCGTCGATCGCCGCCTCCCGGTCGGCGGCCTGCGTGATCCGGCCCTCGGCCTTGGAGACGATCTTGGAGGTGACGACCAGCACGTCCCCGTCCACCAGGCCCGGCTCGGTGGCGGCGATCAGCTTGGCGAGGTCGTCGCCCGGCTGCACCTCAGGGATGCCGGACAGGGCCCGGACCGTGTACCGCGGGTCCTGAGGGCGGTCCTCGGTCATGCTCCCCGCACCTCCTCGGCCAGCGCCAGCGCCTCGCGCGCCATCGACGCGGCCGCGTCGACGTCGGTCATCATCAGCGGCACGGCCCGGCAGCGGATGCCGTCCGCCTCGACCCGTTCGACGGCGCCCGCGTCCACGGTGTCGACCAGCCAGCCGTCCAGCAGCCCGGAGCCGTAGTGCTCGGCGACCGCGGCGGCCGTGGACTCCACGCCGACCGCGGCGAGCACCTTGTCGGCCATCCCGCGCACGGGCGCGTCCCCGACGATGGGGGACAGGCCCACCACGGGCACGCCCGCCTCCGCGATGGCCTCCCGGATGCCGGGCACGGCCAGGATCGTGCCGACGGACACGACCGGGTTGGACGGCGGGAAGAGGATGACGTCCGCCGCGGCGATGGCCTCCAGGACGCCGGGCGCCGGCTTGGACTGCTCGGCGCCGACGGGCACGATCGCCTCCGCCGGGACCTCGGCGCGCAGCCGTACCCAGTACTCCTGGAAGTGGACCGCCCTGCGCTCGCCGTCCACCTCGACCGCCACGTGGGTCTCCACGCGGTCGTCGGTCATCGGGATCAGCTTCACACCCGGCTGCCAGCGGTCGCACAGCGCCTCGGTGACCGCGCTGAGCGGATAGCCGGCGCCGAGCATCTGTGTCCGCACGATGTGCGTGGCGAAGTCCCGGTCGCCGAGGCCGAACCACTCGGGCCCGGCGCCGTAGGCCGCCAGCTCCTCCTTGACCCGGAAGGTCTCGTCGGTCCGCCCCCAGCCCTGCTCCTCGTTGATACCCCCGCCCAGCGTGTACATCACCGTGTCGAGGTCCGGGCAGACCTTCAGCCCGAAGAGATGGATGTCGTCGCCGGTGTTGCCGATCACCGTGATCTCCGCGTCCGGCACGGCCCGCTTCAGACCACGCAGGAAACGGGCACCGCCGATGCCGCCTGCCAGAACCACAATGCGCATGCGGCCAAGTGTCGCAGGCGGGTACGACAACGCGTCAGGCAGTCACCGGACGCGGCTCGGTGCGCGCCTCGCAGTGCGGGGACGTGTGCATGGGCATCTCGGTCAGGCCCGGGTGGTAGACGTGCAGGCTGACCGCCGGCTCCAGGGCGTCGTTGACGACCTCGTGGACGTACCCCGGCGCGAACACGCGCTGCGCGCCCGCCGCCAGCGCGCGTGTGGCGCGTTCGGTGCGTTCGGTGAGGGTGCCGTCCAGGACGGTGAGGACACCGGAGGAGCGGCCGTGGTCGTGCAGGCCGCTGCCCTGTCCGGGCAGCCAGCTCAGCAGCCACACCTCGTAGCCGGGCCCGGTGCGCAGCCGGTGGTACCAGCGCGTCGTCGCGTCGTAGCGGACGAGGTGGGCCCACTGGGACCGGTCGGCGGCGATCGCGCGCGCGAGGCCCACGAACTCGGCGACGGTGGCCGGGTGCTCACGCGGTGGCTGGAGCAGGTGCGGGACTTCGAGGATGTCGCCGGCGATCTGGAGGTCGTTGTCGCTGTTCATGGGTGCGCTGGTTCCTCGGTGAAGGAAGGTCAGAGGGAACGGAGAAACGGGAACCGCGTCGCGGGGGACACGGCCGACAGCCGGAGCGGGGTATGGCTCAACAGCTGGAACAGCGACAACAGCTACAGCGCGCCCGGGCAGCACCATGGGACCCGGCGGTGCGGGTCGAGGTGAGTGCCGAGTGCGCGAGCATGCCCCCTAGGACAGCGGTTCACACCTGTGCTGTCAACTCGACGCCCGACATGTGGGACACGCTTCACCTCATCCGGTTCATCTGTCAGGTGAAAGGTTTGCTCACCCGGTTACCCGGACACATGCGCCACAACCGGGCACTCAAACCTCGTGCAACTCGATCGAACGCGGAGCCGTCTTTCTCCGTACAGAGATCTGTCAGAGGTCTGTACGAGGTTCGACCACCTCCGGAGCCCTCGCCTGCGCGTCGAGGTTTATGGCGATTTGAACACTTTCCGCACGGCCTTGGTTCCGCAGAGTGAATAACGGGCCCAATAGCAGATCTCGGCTTGACTCGCCCGGAGCAGCACACTTGTAATTTCACTCGTGTCGTTCAGCCGAAATCGGTAACGGCTGACGCACGGGGACGCGAAAGACAGACGAGGGGCGCACATGACCGAGCTGGTGCAGCAACTGCTGGTCGACGACGCGGACGAGGAACTCGGCTGGCAGGAGCGCGCGCTGTGCGCCCAGACCGACCCCGAGTCCTTCTTCCCCGAGAAGGGCGGCTCCACCAGAGAGGCGAAGAAGGTCTGCCTCGCCTGTGAGGTCCGCTCCGAATGCCTTGAGTACGCCCTCGCCAACGACGAGCGCTTCGGTATCTGGGGCGGCCTGTCCGAGCGGGAGCGCCGCCGCCTGAAGAAGGCCGCCGTCTGACCGCACATCCACACCAAAACGTCACGAACGGCCCGTCGCATGTGGGTTATCCACAGGCGGCGGGCCGTCGTCGTGGTCAGCCGATAGTGTGGTCGCTCGTCCGAGACGCCCCGCTGTCCCCTCGATGCACGAGGAGGCACAGGCGTCCACCGCAGTCCATCGAACCGGGGCCCGTACCTCGATGTCCGTGCACAGCCATACGGCAGCCCAAGACCCGGCAGCCACGGCGGGTTTCGACCCGTCCCGCCCGGCCGCGTTTGACCCGTCCCGCCCGGCCGCGTTGGACCCGTCCCGCCCGCCCGAGTTCCCGCGTCACGTCGTCACCGCGGTCCTCGTCGCCCACGACGGTGCCCGCTGGCTGCCCGACGCCCTCGCCGGCCTGCTCGGCCAGGAGCGCCCCGTCCAGCACGCCGTCGCGGCCGACACCGGCAGCGCGGACGACTCCGCCCGGCTGCTCGGCGAAGCCCTCGGCGACGGCAACGTCCTGCACCTGGCCCGCCGCACCGGCTTCGGCCAGGCCGTGGAGGAGGCGAGCCGCACCGCCCCGGTCCTCACCCCGGAAGAGCTGCCGTATCTCAAACGCCCCAGCGGCTGGGACCCGGTCACCCGCTCGTGGCGCGACGACGCCTACGACCTGCCCGAACTCCCGCACGGCGAGCCCGTCCAGTGGCTCTGGCTGCTGCACGACGACTGCGCCCCCGAACCCGACGCCCTCGCCGAGCTGCTGCGCGTCGTCGAGAACGAACAGGAGCTGGGACGCACCGACGTGGGCGTCGTCGGCCCCAAGCTGCGCGGCTGGTACGACCGTCGGCAGCTGCTGGAGGTGGGCGTCTCCATCGCCAACTCCGGCCGCCGCTGGACCGGCCTGGACCGCCGCGAACAGGACCAGGGCCAGCACGACCACGTCCGCACCGTGCTGTCCGTGTCCTCCGCCGGCATGCTCGTGCGCCGCGACGTCTTCGAACAACTCGGCGGCTTCGACCGCCGCCTGCCCCTCATGCGCGACGACGTCGACCTGTGCTGGCGCGCCCACAGCGCCGGCCACCGCGTCCTGATCGCCCCCGACGCCGTCGTCCGGCACGCCGAGGCCGCCGCCCGCGAGCGCCGCGCCGTCGACTGCGCGGGCCGCACCAGCGCCTCCCCGCACAAGGTCGACAAGGCCGGTGCCGTCTACACCCTGCTCGCCAACACCCGTACGGGCGCGCTGCCCTGGGTCCTGCTCAGGATCGTCCTCGGCACCGTCCTGCGCACCGTCGCCTACCTCGTCGGCAAGGTCCCGGGCCAGGCCGTCGACGAGATCCGCGGCCTGCTCGGCGTGCTGCTGCGCCCCGAGCGGATCATCGCCGCCCGGCGCCGCCGCGGCTCCTCACAACTCGACAAGGGCGAGCTGCGCGAGCTCCTGCCACCACCCGGCGCCACCATCCGCGCCACCGTCGAGCAGGTCGCGGGCAACTTCTCCAGCGGCCGGGACAGCGAGACCTCCTCGGCGGGCCGGCACGGCGGCGCCATGGAGTCCGGCCCCGGCGGCGACGACGCCGACTTCCTGGAGATCGAGCAGTTCGCCCGGCTCAAGCGCATCGCCCGCAACCCCGGCCCGGTGCTCTTCCTGGCCCTGCTGCTGATCTCCCTCGCCGCCTGCCGCGCCCTGCTCGGCAGCGGTGCGCTCGCGGGCGGTGCCCTGCTGCCCGCCCCGGCCGGCCCCGGCGAGCTGTGGTCCCGCTTCGCCGACTCCTGGCACCCGGTGGGCGCGGGCGGCTCCCCGTCCGCACCGCCGTACCTCGGGATTCTCGCGGCCCTCGGCACGCTCCTGTTCGGCTCCACCGGACTCGCGGTCACCGTCCTGCTGATCGCCGCGGTGCCGCTCGCCGGCTTCACCGCCTACTTCGCCTCCCGGCCGCTCGTCACCTCCCGGCTGCTGCGCGCGTGGGCCGCCATCGCCTACGCCTTCCTGCCCGCCACCACCGGCGCCCTGGCCGGCGGCCGCATCGGCACCACCGTCCTCGCGGTGCTGCTGCCGCTCATCGCGCGCGCGGGCATCGCCGCGAGCGGCCTCGCGAACCGCTCCGGCGCGCGCGGCAGTTGGCGCGCCACCTGGGCGTACGCGCTGCTGCTGACCATCGCCACGGCCTTCACGCCGATCGTGTGGCCCATCGCGCTGCTCCTCGGCCTCGGCGTCCTGGCGCTGCGCCGCACCGACCCCGTCGCCCACGGCCTGCGCTTCCTCGCCCAGCTCGGCACCCCGCTGCTGGTCCTCGCCCCCTGGTCGCTGACCCTGCTGCCGACCGGCTTCTTCAAGGAAGCCGGCCTGGACTACGGCGCGTCGACCGCCTCCGCACTCGACCTGCTCGGCGCCAGCCCCGGCGGCGTGGGCACCGTGCACGGACTGATGCTCATCGGCATCGTCCTCGCCGCGCTCGCCGCGCTCCTGCGCTCCGAGCGACAGCTGGGCATCCGCACCGCCTGGGCCGTCGCCCTGGTCGCCCTCGTCTTCGCCGTCCTGTCCAACAGGTCCGCCTGGGCCGGACCGGCCACTCTCGTCTACGGCATCGCCCTGCTGGCCGCCGCCGCCCTCGGCGCCGACGGCGCACGCGCACGCGTGGCCGAGCAGAGCTTCGGCTGGCGCCAGCCGGTCGCCGCCCTGATCGCCCTCGCCTCCGCCGTGGGCCCGCTGCTCGTCGCCGCCGGCTGGGTGATCGGCGGCGCCGACGGCCCCGTGAAGCGCCAGGACCCCACCCAGGTGCCCGCGTTCGTCGCCGAGGACGCCACCACCGGCGACCAGGCCCGCACCCTGATCCTCGACAGCGACTCCACCGCGCGCGTGCGCTACGCCCTGGTCCGCGGCTCCGGCGCCCGCATGGGCGACGCCGAACTCAGCGCCGCCGAGGGCACGAACAGTCGGCTGGACAAGATCGTCGCCAACCTCGTCGCCGGCTCCGGCGCCGACCAGGCCGACGAGCTCGGCGGCTTCGCCGTGCGCTACGTCCTCGTCCACAAGGGCGCGCCCCGCGACTTCACCCGCGTCCTCGACGCCACGCCCGGCCTGTCCCGGCTCAGCCAGCAGGGCGGCAGCGCCCTGTGGCGCGTCGACCAGGAGGTCTCCCGCGCCGCCATCGTCCCCGTCGGCGGCTCGGGCACCGCCCAGCCGGTCAGCGCCGGACCGGTGGAGATCCACACGACCGTCCCGTCCGGCGCGGACGGCCGCGTCCTGCGCCTCGCCGACACCGCCTCCGCGGGCTGGACGGCCACCCTGGACGGCAAGCCGCTCACCCGCACCACCGTCGACGGCTGGGCCCAGGGCTTCCAACTGCCCGCGAACGGCGGCAGGCTCGATGTCGTCTACGACGGCCCGATCACCCACACCGCCTGGCTGTGGGCCCAGGGGGCGCTCGCCGTCGTCCTGGTCGTCCTCGCCCTGCCCGGCCGCCGCCGCGACGTCGACGACGACCTGCCCGAGGCGGAGCCCGTGCCGGCCCAGGTCCCGACGGGCGAGGGCCGCCGCGCCCGCCGCCTGCGCGCCCAGGCCGAGGAACAGGCCGCGGAGCAGGCAGCCGAACAGGCCGGCGAGCAGACCGGTGAGCCGGCGGCGGAGCAGGCCGTCGCGCCCGTGATGCCCGACGTTCCCCCCGCCCCCGCCGCCGTACCCCAGCAGCAGCCCTACGGAGACTGGGACCAGTCCTCCTACGCGAACGCCGGCTACGGCTACACGGCGGACCAGTACCAGCCCGCCGACCCGTACCAGACGTCCGGCTACGACCAGCAGGGCTACGCCCACGACCCGTACCAGAACGGCCAGTACGACCCGTACGCCTACGGCGGCACGGCCGACCAGATGCCGTACGACCCAACGGCCTACCAGCAGGGCTACGACCCGGCGTACGACCCGGCCCAGCAGGGCTACGACCCGGCCCAGCACCCCCACGGCACCGGCAGCGAGCGCCCCGACGGGAGCCAGCAGTGAACCGCACGACCTTGTCCCTGATCGCCGGCACCACCGCGCTGGCCGCCGTCACCGCGTTCGCCGCCCTCGACGGCCCGTCCGCGTCCGGGGCCACCGCGCCGAAGGCCGCGGCCAGCCTCCCGGTGGAGCGTACGAGCCTGCTGTGCCCGGCACCGAGCATCTCGGACATCGCCGACACGTCGTACACCTCGTTCACGCCTGTCACCCAGTCCGCGGCGAGCAGCGGCAAGGCCCAACTCCAGGCAGCCGACCAGCAGTCGGCGGACGGCACGGACACCTCCGTGTCGGGCGGCTCCACGCCGGGCAAGGGCTCCAAGGGATCGCAGGGCTCGAAGGCGGGCAAGGACTCCAAGGGGTCCAAGAGCGGGAGCACGCCGGCGGACAAGCCGGTGCTCACCCCCAAGGCCCCCGGCACCCCGGCCACCGGCGATGTCTCGGGCGCCGACGGGTCCGCGCTCATCGGCACCGCCGACGGGGGGTTCGCGCCCGGCTGGACCGTGCAGGAGACCACCGAGGTCGCCGCCGGCACGGGCCGCGGCCTTCAGGGCGTCAACTGCACACCCGCGGACACCGAGTTCTGGTTCCCGGGCGCCAGCACGGCCGCGAGCCGCACCGACTACGTGCACCTGACCAACCCCGACGACTCCGCCGCCGTCGTCGACGTCGAGCTGTACGACAAGAACGGCGCGGTCAAGTCCCCGCTCGGCGAGAACCTCACCGTTCCGCCGCACGCGAGCAAGCCGATCCTGCTGTCCACGCTCACCGACGAGCAGCAGTCCGACCTGACCGTGCACGTCAGCGTGCGCAGCGGCCGGGTCGGCGCGGCCGTACAGGCCCTGGACGCCAAGGCGGGCGGCGACTGGCTGGCCGCGGCCGCCGACCCGGCGCCCGCCCTGGTCCTGCCCGGCATCCCCGCGGACGCCACCGACGTCCGGCTGATCACCTTCGCCCCCGGCGGCGACGACGCCGACCTCAAGGTCCGCCTGGCCACGTCCGGCGGCCTGATCACCCCGGCCGGCAATGAGACCGTGCACGTGAAGTCCGGCATGACCACCGCGGCCGACCTCGGCCCCGTCACCCGCGGCGAGGCGGGCTCCCTGATCCTGACCCCGACGGACCAGTCGGTCCCGATCGTGGCCGCGCTCCAGGTCGTGCGCGGCAAGGGCGACAAGCAGGAGACGGCCTTCATCCCGGCCACGGCCCCGGTCGGCGCGCGCGCGACCGCCGCCGACAACAGCGCCAAGGGCTCGACCCTGTCCCTGACCGCACCGACCGCCACGGCCACGGTCAAGGTCACCGCCTCGGCGGGCAGCGGCGGCGGCACGGCGGCGACGAAGACCTTCACGATCAGGTCCGGCACGACCCAGAACCTCGCGGCCCCGGTCCCCTCGGGCCTCCAGGGCACCTACGCCCTCACCGTGGAAACGACCTCGGGCGGCCCGGTCTACGCCTCCCGCACCCTCACGGCCACCGAGGGCGGAGTTCCGGGCTTCACCATCCAGACCCTCCCGAACGACCGCGGAACGGTCGCCGTACCGCAGACGACGCAGGACCTGGGGGTGCTGCAGAAGTAACAGCGGGAAAGCCGGGAGCAGGGGTGAGCAGGGGGAGGGGGGAGCGGACGGGCAGGGGCGACGGCCCCTAGTCCTCCCCGTACCGCGGATCCACGGTCTCCGGGGTCAGCCCCAGCAGCTCCGCCACCTGCTCCACGACCACCTCGTGTACCAGCGCGGCCCGCTCGTCGCGCCCCTTCGTCCGGATCTCCACCGGCCGCCGGTACACGACGACACGCGCCTGCCGCCCGTCCCGCGCCGGCACGACCCCGCCGAGCGGCACAGCCTCGTCGCTCCACGCCTGATCGCCCCGCGCGTCCAGCCGGGGCACCTCCAGCACGAGGAATTCGATGTCGGCGAGTTGCGGCCACCGTCGTTCGAGCCGCTCCACGGAGTCCCGCACCAGATCCGCGAACACCTCGGCGCGGCTGGCCGAGAGCGGCACCTGCGGCGGTGCGATCGGCCCGCGCATGCCCCGCCCGTGACGATCACGGCGACGGGGCCCGGGGCCGCTGGCACGGGGCGGTACACGGTTGTCCATCACCGGTGAAGCGTAGTCCCCGCCCGCGTCCCCCGCCCGGCTCCACACGACAACCTCGACCTCTCCCGGACGACCGGCCGGCCCCGTGTCCTGCGGCGGTATCCCACCCGATGTCACAGGATGACCATTCAGGCCAACGTCTGGCGCGTTTCCATAACCCTCCGAGACCGCCAAACTCAAGGCAATTGACGGTGTTTGTGCCGACTCATGACCGGATCGAACATTGCCCGCGACGCGCCGGGGACTCGTCCACGCAGGTCAACAGGGTCTCCACGAAAGGGTGTGTGGGGCGTTTCACAGCCCGACACGGTGGAGTGACCTGGTGGAGAGTCGTCGCGGCCCGCTCAAGAGTGCGGTACCGTCCAACGTCGTGAGCCCTGTACGTCGCTGTTCGCGCACCGCCTGCGGCCGACCCGCCGTGGCGACGCTGACGTACGTCTACGCCGACTCCACCGCGGTCCTCGGCCCGCTCGCCACCTACGCGGAACCCCACTGCTACGACCTGTGCGCCGAGCACTCCGAGCGCCTCACCGCCCCGCGCGGCTGGGAGGTCGTACGCCTCCTCGACGGCTCGGCCCCCGCACGCCCCAGCGGTGACGACCTCGAAGCGCTCGCCAACGCCGTGCGCGAGGCGGCCCGCCCCCAGCAGCGCGCGGCCGAGGCGGCCGGCGGCGGAGCCCGCACGGCGGACCCGATGGAGGTCGCCCGCCGCGGCCACCTCCGCGTCCTGCGCTCCCCGGACAACTGAGCGACCCTCCGCCGCCCCGGAGGCTCGGCCTCCGCATGGTGTCCGCACACCTCTCCCTTACCCCCGACGGGTAGTTTGTGGGCACCCATAGAACTTTCAGGAGGGTTGGACGTGGCTGCTGATCTGTCGCAGATCGTGAAGGCGTACGACGTGCGGGGAGTGGTCCCGGACCAGTGGGACGAATCGCTCGCCCGGCTCTTCGGCGCCGCCTTCGCGCAGGTGACGGGCGCCACGGCGATCGTCGTCGGCCATGACATGCGCCCCTCGTCGCCGGGCCTGTCCCGCGCCTTCGCGCAGGGCGCGGCCGACCGCGGCGTGGACGTCACCGAGATCGGCCTGTGCTCCACGGACCAGCTGTACTACGCCTCGGGCGCGCTGAACCTGCCCGGCGCCATGTTCACGGCCTCCCACAACCCGGCCCAGTACAACGGCATCAAGCTGTGCCGCGCGGGCGCCGCCCCGGTCGGCCAGGACACCGGCCTCGCGCAGATCCGCGAACTGGCCGAGGGCTGGCTGGAGTCGGGCACCCCGGAGCCGGTGGCCGAGCCGGGAACCCTGTCCGGGCGCGAGACGTTGGAGGACTACGCGGCGTACCTGCGCTCGCTGGTCGACCTGACCTCCATCCGCCCCCTGAAGGTCGTGGTCGACGCCGGCAACGGCATGGGCGGCCACACGGTCCCGTCCGTCTTCGAGGGCCTGCCCCTGACCCTCGTGCCGATGTACTTCGAACTGGACGGCACCTTCCCGAACCACGAGGCCAACCCGCTCGACCCGGCCAACCTCGTGGACCTGCAGAAGCGGGTTCCCGAGGAGGGCGCCGACCTCGGTATCGCCTTCGACGGCGACGCCGACCGCTGCTTCGTCGTGGACCAGCACGGCGACCCGGTCTCCCCGTCCGCGATCACCGCCCTGGTCGCCGCCCGCGAGCTGGCCCGCAACGGCGGCACGGGCACGATCATCCACAACCTGATCACCTCCCGCACGGTCCCGGAGGTCGTGCGGGAGAACGGCGGCACCCCGGTGCGCACCCGCGTCGGCCACTCCTTCATCAAGGCGGAGATGGCCGAGTCCGGCGCGATCTTCGGCGGCGAGCACTCCGCCCACTACTACTTCAAGGACTTCTGGAACGCCGACACGGGCATGCTGGCCGCCCTGCACGTCCTCGCGGCCCTCGGCGGCCAGGACGGCCCCCTGTCCTCCCTCGTCGCCCAGTACGACCGCTACGTCGGCTCCGGCGAGATCAACTCCACCGTCGCCGACCAGGCCGGCCGCCTCGCCGCCATCCGCGCCGCGTACGGGGACCGCGCCGACGTCACCCTGGACGACCTCGACGGCCTCACGGTCGCCGCGGCCGACTGGTGGTTCAACGTCCGCCCCTCCAACACGGAGCCCCTCCTCCGCCTGAACGCCGAGGCGAAGGACGAGGCGACCATGGCGAAGATCAGGGACGAGGCCCTGGCGATCATCCGGGCCTGAGGCCGGACGCCTGACGCCTGACGCCTGACGCCTGAGGCAGGGGGCGGGCCCGCCGGGCGGCGGGCCCGGGACGGCGGGGCGGCTTCCCAGCCCCGGCCCCAGCCCCGTGCCCCGGCCCAACCTGCCCCGCAGCGGTACGCTGACCAGCGGCCAAAGAAACCTCGCCCCGAAGGGACATCCCATGCCGCTCGAAGCCGGCCTCCTGGAGATCCTCGCCTGCCCCGCGTGCCACGCCCCCCTTGAGGAGCAGGACACCGAGCTGGTCTGCACGAGCCAGGACTGCGGCCTCGCGTACCCCGTCCGCGACGGCATCCCGGTCCTCCTCGTGGACGAGGCCCGCCGCCCCGCGTGACGAGGCGCTTCACCTCGTAGCCCAGGCGCCCGCCGCACCGCGAACCGGCGCCACCCCCTGGAGGGCTCCGCACAGGACCCCGGCGATCGGAGGCTGCCGCCCATGCTGGACGAATCGCTGCTCGACACCCCGGAGGGCCTCGCCGAGGCCGACCGCCGAGGCCTGCTGCGCGGTGCCGCCGAGGCCGGCGCCCGCGTCCGCACCGCCGCCCGGCACGCCGCCGAGGCCGGGATCGGCGACCTCAAGCCCGACGGCCGCCCGCGCGCCGTACTGATCGCCGGCCCCGGCACGGCCGCCACCCACACCGCCGACCTCATCGGCGCGCTGGCCGGCGTCGGCAGCCCCGTGGTCCGGCTGGCCCCGACCGGCGTCGCCCCGGCCGCCGGCGCCCTGCGCTGGGAGCTCCCGGGCTGGGCCGGCTCCGTCGACCTGCTCCTGATCGCCACCCCGGACGGCACCGAACCCAGCCTCGCCCTCCTCACCGACCAGGCCTATCGCCGCGGCTGCTCGGTCGTCGCCGTGGCCCCGGCCGGGACGCCGCTCGCCGAGTCCGTCGCCGGCGCGCACGGCCTGTTCGTACCGATGGCGACAGCGCCGTACGACCAGGACGAACCGCTCGCCGCGTCCTCCTCGGGCGTCTTCTGGGCGCTGCTCACCCCGCTGCTGGCCCTGCTGGACCGCATCGGCCTGATCGGCGCCCCGCCCGAGGAGCTGGAGAAGGTCGCCGACCGGCTGGACCACGTCGCCGAGCGCTGCGGCCCCGCCATCGCGACGTACAGCAACCCGGCGAAGACCCTCGCCGCCGAACTCGCCGACGCGCTCCCGGTGGTGTGGACGGAAGGCACCTCGGTGGGCCCCGCGGGACACCGCTTCGCCGCGGCCCTCGCCGAACTCGCCGGACGCCCCGCGCTCGTCGCCGAACTCCCCGAGGCGCTCGCCGCACACAGCGCCCTGCTGGCCGGCCCGCTGGCCGCAAGCGCCGACCCCGGCGACTTCTTCCGCGACCGCGTGGAGGAGGCACCCGCGCTGCACGCGCGCGTGGTGCTGCTCCGCGACCGCCCGCTCGGCGGCCTCACCGCCGCGCCCGCCGCCCGCGACCTGGCTCTCAGCCACGACACGCCGATCAGCGAACTCGAACCGGAGGAGGGCGGCGAACTGGAGACCCTCGCGGACCTGATCGCCGTCACGGATTTCGCCGCCGTTTACCTGGCGCTCGCTTCCAGGGCCTGATGTGGGCACCGGGCCGGCCCCGCCGCGCCCGCGCCCTCAGCGACCGGCACCGGCCGAGCGACAGGGACCGGATGGCCGACCGGCCGACACCGACCGAGTGGCGTACCGACCGAGCCGCGTACGAACGACCGACAGAGAAGACACGGACACATGGACCGCCTCGACAACACCATCCGCCCCTACGCCTGGGGTTCCCCCACCGCCATCCCGCACCTGACCGGCGTCGAGCCGACCGGTGAACCGCAGGCGGAGATGTGGATGGGCGCGCATCCCGGCGCCCCCTCGCGCACCGCGCGCGGGAGTCTCGTCGAGGTCATCGACGCGAACCCGGAGGCCGAGCTGGGCAAGGCGGCCGTGGCCAAGTTCGGTCCGCGCCTGCCCTTCCTGCTCAAGATCCTCGCCGCCGGCGCGCCCCTCTCCCTCCAGGTGCACCCCGACCTGGCCCAGGCGAAGGAGGGCTACGCGGACGAGGAGCGCCGTGGCGTCCCGGTCGACGCCCCGCACCGCAACTACAAGGACGCCAACCACAAGCCCGAACTGATCTGTGCGCTCTCCGAGTTCGACGGCCTGTGCGGCTTCCGCGACCCCGTCCAGGCCGCCGACCTGCTCGCCGGCCTCGGCGTCGACTCGCTCAAGCCGTACGTCGACCTGCTGCACGCGGGCCCCGAGGACGCGGCCCTGCGCGAGGTCCTCACCGCGATCCTCAGCGCCGCCCCGGAGGAGATGGCGCGCACGGTCGCCGAGGCCAGTGCCGCCTGCACCCGCCTCGGCGGTGCCTACACCCCCTACGCCGACATCGCCCACCACTACCCGGGCGACCCCGGCGTCATCGCCGCCATGCTGCTCAACCACGTCCGGCTCCAGCCCGGCGAGGCCCTCTTCCTCGGCGCCGGCATCCCGCACGCCTACCTCAACGGCCTCGGCGTCGAGATCATGGCCAACTCCGACAACGTCCTGCGCTGCGGCCTGACCCCCAAGCACGTCGACGTCCCCGAACTGCTGCGCGTCGTCCGCTTCGAGGCGAGCGACCCGGGCGTGCTGCGCCCCGAGGCCGCCGCGGACGGCGAGGAGGTCTACGAGACGCCGATCGACGAGTTCCGCCTGTCCCGGTACGTGTTCGCCGAGGGCACCACCGCCCACGACCTCACCCTCGACACCCCGCAGATCCTCCTGTGCACGGCCGGTTCGGTCCGCGCGGGCGAACACGAACTGGGCCCCGGCCGGTCGGTCTTCGTCCCGGCGGGCGAGAAGGCGGCCGTCTCCGGCGCGGGAACTGTCTACCGCGCCACTGTGATCGTATGACCGGGGTTGTGGATACCTGACGCGGTGAGCCCCGGCCGGGCTGCAAGAATGGCCCACCGGCAAAGGCCGGGCAAAGCCGGACCCGCCCGGACGACAGCGACGTCCGAGGGCGGCACAGGCGGCCCGGCCGGCACCGGCCGCAGAGGGCGACAGAGGCGAAGGGACAACGCGGACACATGAGCGCGTCAGGCGGTACGAAGGCGATCGTGGCGGCACTCGGCGCCAATCTCGCGATCGCGGCATCCAAGTTCGTGGCGTTCGCGTTCAGCGGCTCCTCCTCGATGCTCGCCGAGGGCGTCCACTCGCTCGCCGACTCCGGCAACCAGTTCCTGCTGCTGCTCGGCGGCAAGCGCGCACAGCGCGAGGCCACCCCGCAACACCCGTTCGGTTACGGCCGCGAGCGCTTCATCTACGCCTTCCTGGTCTCGATCGTGCTGTTCTCGATCGGCGGCATGTTCGCCGTCTACGAGGGCTTCGAGAAGATCAGCCACCCGCACGAACTGGAGAACTGGTACTGGCCGGTGGGCGTCCTGCTCTTCGCGGTCATCGCCGAGGGCTTCTCCTTCCGCACGGCCATAAAGGAGTCCAACGAGCTGCGTGGCGCGCTGTCGTGGGCCCAGTTCATCCGCCGCGCCAAGGCGCCCGAACTGCCCGTCGTCCTGCTGGAGGACTTCGGCGCCCTCATCGGTCTGGTCCTCGCCCTGCTCGGCGTCGGCCTCTCCGTCCTCACCGGCGACGGCGTCTGGGACGGCATCGGCACCGTGTGCATCGGCGTCCTGCTCGTCTGCATCGCCCTGGTCCTCGCCGCCGAGACCAAGTCGCTGCTGCTGGGCGAGGCCGCCGGCTCCGACGTGGTCAGGCAGATCGAGGAGGCGACCGTCGACGGCGACACCGTCACCGGCGTCATCCACATGCGCACGCTGCACCTCGGCCCCGAGGAGCTGCTCGTCGCCGCCAAGATCGCCGTCCAGCACGACGACACGGCCACCGAGGTCGCGAACGCCATCAACGCCGCCGAGGCCCGCATCCGCGCCGCCGTCCCGATCGCCCGCGTCATCTACCTCGAACCGGACATCTACAGCGAGGCCGAGGCCGCCAAGGGCCCCGACCCGGAGGCCACCCCCGGCGGCCCGAACCCGCACGCGGCCGGCCACTGACCAGCCGTCAGCCACCCATCGGCGGCGCAGGCCAGGGCATCACCGGCGCCGCCTTCCGCCGCCGTACGACGAGAAAACCCATCCCGAGCCCGCCGCCGGCGGGCACCAGCACACCACCGAGGAGCGCGGCCATGACGCCCAGGGCCGGGACCGTACGGCCGTCCGTCACCCGGCCCGGCACCGCGCCCGCGGACACCGTCCCGCTCTGCTCGTCGAGGTGGAACCGCGAGTCCTGGGAGTTCGCGCGGTAGTCGCCCAGGAGGAACAGCCGCCCCTGAGGGAACGTCACGTCGTACGCCCTGTGCGCGCCGTCGGCGTCACCGCCGTACACGTACGGCTCCTCGACCGGCTTCCCGTTCACGGTCACCCGCTCCCGCGAACCCACCGCCGTGCAGCACCGCACCCGGTCCCCGCCCACCCCGACGACCCGCTTCACCAGGGGCGCGTCGATCCCGTACGACACCGGCGGCGTGAACACGACGACGTCGCCGCGCCGCACCTCGCTCCCGTCGACACGCTCCCAGACGATCCCGGTCCCGCGCGCGTACGTCGGCCCCATGCTGTCACCCCCGAGGGCCGAGACCCCGTACGACGCCCGCAGCCAGACGACGGCACCGACCGCCAACACCAGCCCCAGCACCTCTGCCACCAGCGCCGAGACCCCCAGCCCCCGCCCGCGCGTGCTCCCCGCCATGTCCCGTCCTCCCCAAGAGCCCCATCCGAGGCGCGGAGAACAGCGGCACTCCGTGAACGGACTGTGCGACGGGGCCGGCACACAGGACAAGAGACGGGCGGGGCGGCGCATCCGGGGCGGCGGATACGGGACGGGGCACGCGGGCCCCGGGCGCCGGTCACCCGGAGCCGGGACCCGCACCTGTCATCCCCTTCGTCCCCGCCGGCTCACCCGACCTCGGCGAGCACGCCGAGGACCGCCCGCTCGTCCGGCGCCGCCGACAGCCGCTCGCGGAAGCCGGGATCCATCAGCTTGCGGGACAACAGCGCGAGGATTCTGAGGTGTTCGTCCCCGGCGGCCGCCTCCGGTACGGCGATCATGAACACCAGCCGGGCCTTCGTACCGTCCAGCGAGCCCCACTCGATCCCCTCGGCGGACCGCGCGAACCCTACGACCGGCGCACTCACCGCATCAGTCTTGGCATGCGGGATGGCGATCTCCTCCCCGAGGCCGGTCGTGCCCTGCTCCTCCCGCCGCAGCGCGCTCGCCACCAACTCGTCCACATCGGCGACCCGCCCGCTACGGCCCAGCAGCTCGGCCATCTCCCGTATCGCGGCCTCCTTGCCCCCGGCGGCGAGCGCGACCCGCACGGTGCGCCCGCTGAGATACCCGGACAACACCTCGGCCTCCGTCCCCGGATCGGCGGAGACAAGCACCGAACCCGCCGACCCCGCAACACCGGCCTCCGCCGTCGCCCCCGCCTGCTCAGGCACGACCACCTGCGCCGCCGAATCGCCCTCCACGGCCGACGAACCCGAACCCGAGCCCAACTCCGCGCCCGAACCCGAGCCCAACTCCGCGCCCGAACCCGAGCCCAACTCCGCGCCCGAGTCCGAACCCGACTCCGTGTCCGTGTCCGAAGCCCCAGCCTCAGCCGATTCCGAACCCGGCGCCGGAGCCGCGCCAGAACCCGCGGGACCAGCCCCCACACGCCCCCGCCGCCCGCTCACATCGACCAACGTCACGGTCACCAGCGCGGTCACCACCGCGCCGATCACCACCGCGACGAAGAACATCGGCACCCCGCTCACCGCACCGAGCACCGCCACGATCGGCCCCCCCGTGCGGCACCGCGTCCTTCACCCCGGCCAGCCCCGCGACCGCACCGGCCACCGCACCACCCAGCATGTTGGCCGGAATCACCTGCGCAGGCCGTGCGGCCGCGAACGGAATCGCGCCCTCCGAGATGCCGAAGCAGCCCATGAACAGCGCCGCGAGACCGGTCTCCCGCTCCTGCTCCGTGTAGAGCCTGCGCCTGATGAGCGTGGCCAGCCCCTGCCCCAGCGGCATCACCGGAATCGCGGCCGCGCACATGGCCATCACCGTCTGGTTGCCGCTCGCGATGAGCCCGGCGCCGAAGAGGAACGCCGTCTTGTTGACCGGCCCGCCCATGTCGAACGCGATCATCAGCCCCAGAATCGCGCCGAGCAGGATGGCGCTCGTCCCCGTCATCCCGCCGAGCCAGCTCGTCAGGTGCTCGAACACCCAGGAGATCGGCCTGCCGATGACATAGATGAAGAACAGCCCGAGCGCGGTCGTCGCCACGATCGGGATCACGATGATCGGCATGATCGGCTGCACGAACTTCGGCACCCGGACCTTCTTGATCCACAGCACCAGGTACCCGGCGAGGAACCCCGTCACGATCGCGCCGATGAACCCCGCGCCGGCCTTCGAGTCGTACAGCGCCCCCGTGTTCGCGATCCAGCCCCCGATCATGCCCGGCACCAGCGCGGGCCGGTCGGCGATCGCGTACGCGATGTAGCCGGACAGGATCGGGATCATCAGCTGGAACCCGATCCCGCCGATCGCGTTGACATGCGCCCAGAAGGTGCCGTCCGGGATCACGTACCCCTTCGCCGTCGCATGGCCGCCGAGCGCCAGCGACACCGCGATCAGCAGACCGCCGACGACCACGAACGGGATCATGTACGACACGCCGTTCATCAGCGCCTTGTAGACCGGCCCCCGCTCCCGGCCGCCGCCCCCGCCACCCGGGGTCCCCGCGCCGCTCCCGGCCCCACCCGGCGTGTGCACCGGCGCCGACGACACCCGCTCGATCAGCTGCTCGGGATGATGGATGCCCTCGGCGACCCCGACCGTCAGCACGCGCTTGCCCGCGAACCGGCTCAGGTCGACGTCCTTGTCGGCGGCGACGATGATGCCGTCCGCGCTTCTGACATCGTTGTCATCGAGGACGTTTTCGGCCCCGATCGATCCCTGGGTCTCCACCTTCATCTCGATGCCACGGCTCGCCGCAGCCTGCGCGAGCTTCTCCGCCGCCATGTACGTGTGCGCGATGCCGGTCGGGCACGCGGTCACCGCCAGCAGCCTCACCCGCCGCCGCTCGTCATCACGGCCGCCCGTGGAGGGCGGTCCGGCCGGACTGGTCACGTCGATACTCCTCACACCTTCGTCGTGCGCGGTGTCGTCCCGGACACCCCGCGAGCACGGACCGGAACGCCCGGCCCCCTGCATCCTGCCGCACCCGCTCCCCGGACCACAGTGGCAAAGCCCCTGTTCATCCCGTTCTACAGGCTCCCGTTCCCGAGTCCTCGCCCCCTGCCGGGGCGCCTCCTGCCCCCGCAGCGCCGCTCGAAACCGCCCTCCCACTGGCTCGAACCTTGCGGCGACGGACTGGGGGCGACCGGGTCCTCCGGTGTAGCTTGGGACGGAGCCAGACGTCGCTGCTGATGGCGGTCGGGCGGTCCTCGCGGACCGGCCGAGGGAGAGAGGGCCTCCGACGGACTGCGCTGCGCGTACGGGGGCACGCCTGTGTGCTCTTCGCGGGCACTCGTGTCGTCCGCCGCCGCGCAGATCAGCCGTACACCCACCTCGATCCCGACTCCGAGGAGCAGCTCGTAATGACGACTGTCGACAACCGACAGGACTTCAAGGTCGCCGACCTCTCGCTGGCCGAGTTCGGCCGCAAGGAGATCACCCTCGCCGAGCACGAGATGCCCGGCCTGATGGCGATCCGCAAGGAGTACGCCGAGGCGCAGCCCCTGGCCGGCGCCCGCGTCACCGGCTCCCTGCACATGACCGTCCAGACCGCCGTGCTCATCGAGACCCTCGTCGCCCTGGGTGCGCGGGTCCGCTGGGCCTCCTGCAACATCTTCTCCACCCAGGACCACGCGGCCGCCGCCATCGCCGTCGGCCCGAACGGCACGCCCGAGAACCCGCAGGGCGTCCCGGTCTTCGCCTGGAAGGGCGAGACCCTGGAGGAGTACTGGTGGTGCACGGAGCAGGCGCTGACCTGGCCGGACAGCCCCACCGGCGGCCCGAACATGATCCTGGACGACGGCGGTGACGCCACCCTCCTCGTCCACAAGGGCGTCGAGTACGAGAAGGACGGCAAGGTCCCCGGCCTGGACACCGCCGAGTCCGACGAGCACCGCGTCATCCTCGACCTCCTGCACCGCACCATCACGGACGGCTCGCAGAAGTGGACCCAGCTGGCCTCCGAGATCCGCGGCGTGACGGAGGAGACCACGACGGGCGTCCACCGCCTGTACGAGATGCAGCGCGACGGCGTCCTCCTGTTCCCGGCGATCAACGTCAACGACGCCGTCACCAAGTCGAAGTTCGACAACAAATACGGCTGCCGCCACTCCCTGATCGACGGCATCAACCGCGCCACGGACGTGCTGATCGGTGGCAAGACCGCGGTCGTGTGCGGCTACGGCGACGTGGGCAAGGGCTGCGCGGAGTCCCTGCGCGGCCAAGGCGCCCGCGTCATCGTCACCGAGATCGACCCGATCTGCGCCCTCCAGGCCGCGATGGACGGCTACCAGGTCACGACCCTCGACGAGGTCATCGACAAGGCCGACATCTTCGTCACCACGACGGGCAACAAGGACATCATCATGGCCTCGGACATGGCCAGGATGAAGCACCAGGCGATCGTCGGGAACATCGGCCACTTCGACAACGAGATCGACATGGCCGGTCTGGCGAAGATCCCGGGCATCGTGAAGGACGAGGTCAAGCCGCAGGTCCACACCTGGACCTTCCCGGACGGCAAGGTGATCATCGTGCTGTCCGAGGGCCGCCTGCTCAACCTGGGCAACGCCACCGGTCACCCGTCGTTCGTCATGTCCAACTCCTTCGCGGACCAGACCCTGGCCCAGATCGAGCTGTTCACCAAGCCGGACGAGTACCCGGTCGGTGTGTACACGCTGCCCAAGCACCTGGACGAGAAGGTCGCCCGTCTCCACCTGGACTCGCTCGGCGTGAAGCTGACGACGCTGCGTCCGGAGCAGGCCGCGTACATCGGCGTCGAGGTCGACGGCCCGTACAAGTCCGACCACTACCGCTACTGAGCCCCCGGGTTCCGTAGCCCCGCCCGCCGGGGAGCGCACCGGTGCACCGCCGCGCTCCCCGACAGCAGGTTTCCCGAGGCAGGCCCCCGCACCCCCGTGCCGGGGGCCTGCCTCTTTCCCGGAACCGTCAGCCGGCCCGGAGCCAGTCCGGACCGGTCGACCCGGCCCGGGCCGTCAGCCCGTCAAGCCCCAGGACCCCCATGCCCCGCGGCCGTTATTCGCTCCATGATCCGCACGATCACACCGCCCTCGCAGAAGAACACTTCCAATGCGCCCCCGGCCCGTCCGGCTGGCGCTATGTCTCCCGGCTGACCGGCCCCACCGGTGACCAGCTGGGCTCGGTCGACCTCGCCCTGGACGACCTCGGCCGCCCCATCCGCCTCGAACTGCACGCGGGAGGCTGGCAGGTGCGCGGTGCCGCCCTCGACGGCGTCACCTGGGTCCGCACCGACCCCACCGGAACCCATGCCACCGAAGGCAATGTGCGCGCCCACGCCTTCACCGGCACGTCCCCCGCGTTTCTCGTCGCCACTGCCCGTCTGCTGCGCCTCACCCCCTCCTCCGCCGCGACCCGCGTACGACTGGTCGCCTTCACGGATCCGGTCCTCGCCCCCCGCACCGTGGACCAGTCCTGGGCCCTGGTGAACAGCGAAGCACACGCCACTGACAACGGCCCCCTGACCGTGGACGAATACCAGGTCACAGCCCTGGACACCGGTGAACGGCACAGCGTCCACATCGCCGGCGACGTCGTCCTGGCCGCGCCCGGCATCGAGTTGGAAGACCTCGAGACAGCGCCGTCGTCCTTCGACTGAACGCGGAGGGACGCGGAGGGACACGAGCGCCGAGAGCTCCCCGGCCCCCGCCTCAGGCCGGCGGCGCGAATCCGGTGGACGGGTGGTCGGCCGACGGCTCGTCCACCGGCCGTGCGGCAGGCGCGGCCGGCGGCGTGACGGGCGCCTGCGGCCGCTGCGGGCCCTGGCGCTCTGGCCCGGCCGACGGAGCGACGTTCCCCGTCGGGCCCGCTACGGGAGCGGGCGATGGCTGAGGTGCAGTGGCCGCCGCCGACGTGCGGTTTCGCCCCGCTACCGGGCCGAAACCGCCGGCACCGAACGTCTGCCGGACTTCACGGGACTGCCGCTCGTGCACCACGGCCGCGAGAAAGGCGGCGGCCGGCAGATCCGGCGGCACCGAAGCGCCCGTACGCGCCGCGAGATCAGCCGCGAGCCGCTGCGCCATCCCTGCAGAGACCTGCGGGTCGAGCTGCGACATCCGCGTCAGGTACTGCCGCACGGCCAGCCACAGTCCGTCCGGCACGGCCGAAAGGTCCAGCTCGGCGAACCGTCCCACGAGCCACGGCGGCGGAGGCGGTACGAATCCGGCCGGACCGGCGGGTATTCGCTCACGGACGACGAGCGTGCCCGCGAACACGTCCCCGAGCCGCCGGCCCCGCGCGGACACCAGGGAGGCGATGCAGGCCACCACACCGAACGTCAGCAGGATCTCGACCACACCGATCGCACCGCGCACCAGCGCATGCCGGAACCGGATCGGCCCGCCGTCGTCCCGCACCACCCGCAGCCCGAAGGCCAGCTTCCCCAGCGACCGCCCATGACTGAGAGTCTCCACCGCGATCGGTCCGCCGACCAGCACCAGCAGAAACGTCGCGATCGACAGGGCCACCTGCGCGGCCTCGTCCATGGAGGCCGTCGACATCACCAGCGCCACCGTGACCACGACGTATGCGGTCACCGCCGCCACAAGGTCGAACAACACGGCCAGCGCCCTGCTCGGCAGCCTCGCCGGCAGCAGTTCGAGCGCTACCGCCTCGCCGGTCACCAGCTCACTCACGCCCGCCGTCCCTCCCTGATCTGCCCCCGGAACCGCAAGTCTGCCAAGCTGTGGGCGCATCGCGCCCCAGTACGACAACCTGACGGCAGATGCGAGCATCCACGACGAGCGGACCAGCTGTCGACGACCAGCCGAGGAGCAGACAGACCCGATGGACCTGGACGTCTTCGTCTCCGCGCACCGCGCCGAATGGGATCGCCTCGACGCCCTGCTCCGCCGCCGACGTCGGCTCAACGGCGCCGAAGCCGACGAACTCGTCGCGCTCTATCAGCGCACCGCCACTCATCTCTCCCTCATCCAGTCCAGCGCTCCGGACCCGCAGCTGACGGGTCGGCTCAGCCAACTCGTGGCACGCGCGCGTAGCGCCGTCACCGGCACCCGCCGCGCCTCATGGCGTGACGTCACGCGCTTCCTGGGCCAGGGCTTCCCTGCCGCCGTCTATCGCACGCGCCATTGGTGGGTCCCCACGGCACTTGTCTCCACGGTCATCGCGATCCTGCTCGGCTGGTGGATCGGCACCCACGCGGACGTGCAGTCGTCCATCGCGGCCCCGAGCCAGCTGCGCGAGCTGACCCGCCCCGGTGGCGAGTACGAGACGTACTACTCCAGCCACCCCGCGGCCGCCTTCGCCGCCCAGGTGTGGACGAACAACGCCCAAGCTGCAGCGGTGTGCCTGGTCCTGGGCGTCTTCCTGGGGCTGCCCGTCCTGTGGATCCTCTTCGAGAACATGCTCAACCTGGGCGTCGGGTTCGGTCTGATGTCCTCCGCCGGCCGCCTCGACACCTTCCTGGGGCTGGTCCTCCCGCACGGCCTGCTCGAACTGACCGCCGTCTTCGTCGCCGCGGGTACGGGCCTCCGCCTGGGCTGGACCCTCATCGACCCCGGTCCCCGGACCCGCCGTACCGCTCTCGCCGAGGAGGGACGGGCAGCGGTCGGCATGGCGATCGGCCTGGCCCTGGTCCTCTTCGTCTCCGGCGCCATCGAAGGCTTCGTCACCCCCTCCGGCCTGCCCACCTGGGCACGCATCGGCATCGGCGTCGCGGCCGAACTGGCATTCCTGACGTACATCTACGTCCTGGGCCGCCGAGCGGTACGCGCCGGCGAGACGGGCGATCTCGAAGCGACGGACCGCAGCGCCACCGTCCCCACCGCTGCCTGATGTGCGTTCCACGCCTGTGAGCTGCTAGTCTCCTCTTCGCCCGCAGAACCCGTTGACACGGGTGACGTGGGGAGGTAGATTCAAACAGTTGCCTAGAACTGGACAAGTTCGGCGGCGAGCGTTAGAATCTACGAGCTTCCTGAGGAAAGTCGAGAACGACTTACTCGAAGAAGCACCTCCCGATTACTCAGAAATGAGCGGCCGGTCAGACCGGCCAAGAACTTCTGATAAAGTCGGAACCGCCGGAA
>NZ_MLYN01000037.1:0-275019 GCF_001866675.1 Streptomyces sp. MUSC 14 | reverse complement strand
CCGAACCGGCGGACCCCCAGACCCATCCGGGCCCGCACACCGGGACCGGCTGTACCCCGTCGCGGACAGTGCCCGCGGGGCGGATCTGCGGATCGGCACCGGGCGCGTACCGGGGGGCCTCTCCGCCGTGCCGGTGCTGCCGGACGCGGCGACCTGGATCCCGCCGGACCTGGAGCTGCTCCGCGCCGGGCTGATCACGCCGGACCGGCTGCATCCGCTGGTGGCCGCCGCGCTGGTCCCCGGGCACCGGCCGGACGGGCCGTCGTCCGGCGCCGATCCGGTGGCGGAGGCACGTGCCGTGGACTGCCGGGGCGCCCGGCACCGGATCGGTCTGGTCGACGGCGTCCTGATGCCGCTGGACCACGGACCGGACGACATCCGGCGCGAGGAACTGCTGGCCGCGCTCGGCGGCCCGGTGCTGCCGTGCCTGCGGGTCATCGACGAGGCGCACCGGCGCCCGGACTGTCTCACCGGCGTCCGGGAACGGCTGGACCACGGTGACAGCGCCGGGGCCCTGGCCGTGGTCGAGGCGCTGCTCGGTCCGGGCGCGGTGCTGCGCGACGGTCCCCTGCGGGACGAGCTGACGGCCGCGGCCGAGCGGCGCATCGCCTACGGCCTGTACCGCGCCGGTCTCACCGGCCCGGACCACGCCCACGCCGACCCGTACCGCAACCGCGTCCGGCAGCGGCGCCTCCGCCGCCACCAACGCTGAACGCCCTCTCTTCCAGGCTTACTTCACACCCCTCAGGTGATCCCACATGACTGTCTCCGTCTCCCCTGCCCCTCAACTCCACGTAGCCGAGACCTTGTTGAACCTGCTCCGTGACACCACCACCGAGCCACGCGCCGACACCCAGCTGGAGGCGCTCACCCTGGCCGTGGCCGCCGACCTTCCGGTCCTGCTGTGGGGTGAGCCCGGCATCGGCAAGACGGCGGCGCTGACCCAGCTCGCCAAGGCGCTGGACCTGCCGCTGACCACCGTGATCGCGAGCGTGCACGAGCCGTCCGACTTCTCGGGACTGCCCGTCGTAGGAGACGATCCCGCCGTGCAGGGCGTCCCGATGGCGCCGCCGGACTGGGCGGTGCGGCTGGTGCGCGCCGGGCGGGGGCTGCTGTTCCTGGACGAGCTGTCCACCGCTCCCCCGGCGGTGCAGGCGGCGTTGCTGCGGCTCGTGCTGGAGCGGCGGATCGGCGCCCTGCGACTGCCGGCCGGGGTACGGATCGTGGCCGCCGCCAACCCGCGCTCCTCGGCCGCCGACGCCTGGGAGCTGAGCCCCCCGCTGGCCAACCGGTTCGTGCACCTCCAGTGGACCCACGACCACGAGGTCGTCGTACGCGGCCTCGGCGGGACCTGGCCGCGTGCGGACCTGCCCCGGCTCGACCCGGCCCGGCTGCCCGAGGCCGTGGCGTTCGCCCGGCGCGCGGTGTGCGCGTTCCTCGGCGCGCGGCCGGGGCTCGTGCACAGGCTGCCGAACGGGGAGGGCCGGCGGGGTGGGGCGTGGCCGTCGCCCCGCAGCTGGGAGGCGACGCTGCGGCTGATCGCCTTCGCGACCGCCGCCGGTTCCTCGCGGGACGTGCTGTCGCTGCTGGTCCGCGGCACCGTCGGGGACGGACCCGGACTGGAACTGCTCGCGAGCCTGGACCGGATGGACCTGCCGGACCCGGAGTCGCTGCTGGCCGATCCGGCGGGTGCCGTGCTGCCCGAGCGCGGCGATCTGCGGCAGGCCGCGCTGGACGGGGTGGTGGCCGCGGTGCGGGCACGGCCGGAGCGGGCCCGCTGGGACGCGGCCTGGGCGCTGCTGGTGCGGGCGATGGAGACCGGCGCGCCGGACGTGGTGGTCGTCCCGGCGACCACGCTGGCCGCGCTGCGCCGGGAGGACTGGGACGTACCGGCGGTTGTCGAGCGGCTGGCCGGGGTGGTGTCGCTGTCCCGGCGGGCCGACGAGGCCGCCCGGCGCCCCGCGCGGACCGCGGGGGCCCGGCGATGACGGCGCACGCGCCCGGGGCGCTGGACCGCGGCAAGCTGTTCGCGGCCCGGCTGCACGCGGCCCGGGTCCGGCCGTATCTGGCGACGGCGTTGTTCGCGCTGCGCCCGGTGGAGTCGCGGCAGGTGCCGACGATGGGCGTCGACCGGTACTGGCGGTGCTACGTCTCCGCGGCGTTCGTGGACCGCACCCCGGTGGCGGAGTTGGCGGCGGTGTGGGTGCACGAGGTGGCGCATCTGCTGCGCGACCATCACGGGCGCGGCGACCGGGTGGCCGGCGAGCGCGGGCTGACCGGTCCGGCGGAGCGGCTGCGGATGAACATCGCCGCGGACTGCGAGATCAACGACGACGTGTACGGCGACGGGCTGGTGTGCCCCGAGGACGCCGTGACACCGGAGAAACTGGGGCTGCGCGCGGGTGAGTTGATGGAGGACTACCTGCGTCAGTTCCAGCTCGGGCCCCGCCTGGCACGGGAGGCCTGGCTGGACTGCGGCAGCGGTGCCGACGGGCTGGAGCGGCCCTGGGAGCTGGGGCCCGACGGCGCGCACGGGCTGAGCGAACAGGAGCGGGACGCGGTCCGGTTCCGGGTGGCCCAGGGCATCAGGGGCGCTCCGGGCGACACACCGGCGGGCTGGCGGCGCTGGGCCGAGGAGGTGTTCCATCCGCCGCAGCCCTGGCGCCAGTTGCTGGGTTCGGCACTGCGCTCGGCCGTCTCGGCGTCGGGCGTGGGCGAGGACTACCGCCACGGCCGTCCGGCGCGGCGTTCGGCCGGGCTGCCCGGGGTGGTGCTGCCGAGCCTGCGGCGCAGTCCCCCACGGGTCTGTGTGGTGGTGGACACCTCGGGCTCGGTCAGCGACGCCGAACTGGGCAGCGCGCTGCTGGAAGTCGCCGCGATCTGCCGGGCGTTGGGCGGGCGGCGGGACCTGGTCTCCGTACTGTCCTGCGACGCGGCGGCCCAGACCGTGCAGCCGCTGTGCCGGACGGAGGGCATCGAGCTGGTGGGCGGCGGCGGGACGGATCTGCGCAGCGGGTTCGCCCGGGCGCTGCGGATGCGGCCCGACGTGGTGGTGGTCCTGACGGACGGTCAGACTCCGTGGCCCGGAGCGCGGCCGCCCTGCCGGACGGTGGTGGGCCTGTTCGCGCGGACCGGCGGGTCGTACGACGAGGACGATCCCGGCTACCGGCCGGAGGTACCGCCCGCGTGGGCGCGGGTGGTGACGATCGGCTCGGCGTCGGGATGAGGCACGGCAGGAGCACCGCCCGCAGCCGGGCGGCGCGCTCCCTGTCGTCGGCGGCCGGCGCCGGATCAGACGCCGACCGTCTCCTCGACCTCTTCCTCAAGCTCTTCTTCGGCCTCGGCCCGCACCCTCGCCTGGTCCGCCGACGTCCGCAGCGCGCCAGAGACGGCGGGGGCGGTCGGGGCGGTGGGGACGGTGAGTGCCGTGGCCGGCTGGGCGGCGGTCTCGCCGTGACCGGCCGCGTGCCGGGCGTGGCGGGGGCGCTCGTACAGGGCGGCGATCCCGGTCACCACGAGGCCGGCCAGCAGCCAGGCCACCAGGGTCCACACGTTGCGCCCGAGGCCGTCGTCACCGAAGTACAGCAGGCTGCGGATGCCCTCGACGAAACCGGCGCCGTTCCAGAAGGCGTGCAGGGTGCCGAAGAAGCCGTTCTGGAGCTCGGGCCGGAACAACCCGCCGGAGCTGGTGAAGTTCAGCATCACGAACAGCACCATCATCGCCAGCGTGGTCCAGCGCTTGAGGAAGGTGTGCAGGCCGACGCCGATGAGGAGGATGCCCGCCGAGTACAGCCACGCCATGCCGAACAGGCTCGCGAGGTCGTGGTGCGCGAGGTGGAACACCGGCCCGGCGAGCAGGGCACCGATGCCGCCGACGACGGCGGAGACGCCGAGCGCGAGCAGCGCCCGTATCCGCATCGGCAGCGCGGCACCCGCGGCGCCGAGGGCGGCGACCGAGGCGTAGGAGCCGATGCTGACCGCGATCAGCAGGAAGAACAGGCCCTGGCCGGTGGGGTCGTCGGAGACCGGCTCGGCCACGTCGGTGATCTTCAGCGGGAGGCCCTGCCCGGCGGCGACCGGGGTGAAGACCTTCTCGACGGCAGTCGCGCCCATGTCCGAGGCGGCGCTGGCCACGAGCAGTTCGGGCGCCTTGGCGCTCGGCACGTAGGCGCCGGTCACATCGCGGGACTTCAGCAGTGCGACGGCGTCGGCGCGGGTGGCGACGGTACGGACGTCGAGCTTGTCCCCCGCGGTGTCCTTGACCGTCTGGGCGAAGACCATCGCCCGCGGGGTGGTGCCGACGACGGCGACCGGCAGGTGGTGCGGTTCGGGGGTGACGAAGGCCCCCATGTACGCGAGCCCCATGCCGATGCACATCAGCAGCGGGGTGATCAGGTGCGTCAGCACGTGGCGCAGTGCCGGTGACCTCATCGGGCGGCCTCCAATGGTTGGCTTATACAACTTCAGCTTCAAGTTGTACTATACAACTAGAACGCCTGAGGAGGTATTCCCGTGAGCTCAGCGGAGTCGGCCGTCGAGACGATCCAGCGCGAGATGACGATCTTCGCCCGCCGGGCCCGCGCCTCGGCGGGCCGTATGCACCCCGAGCTGTCGCTGGTCTCTTACACCCTGCTCAGCCACTTGGAGGAGCAGAGCGGCTGCCGGGCCACGGACCTCGCGGCGCACTACGCCCTGGACAAGTCCACGGTGAGCCGGCAGGTGGCGGCGCTGGAGCGGACCGGGCTGGTCGAACGCCGGCTGGACCCGGAGGACCACCGGGTCCAGGTGCTCCATCTCACGGAGGCGGGCGAGGAGATCCTCGCCCAGGTGACCCACAGCCGCCGGGCCGCCTTCCACGAACGGCTCGCCGACTGGCCGGAGGAGGACCTGGTCCGCTTCGCGGCGTATCTGGAGCGGTACAACGCGGGACGGGGCGACTCCGGGTCCGCGTGAGCGACGCCGGTCGGGCCGGGCAGAGCCGACCGGGCCCGGCACGCGCGGCCGACGCCGGTTTCCCCGGTTTCCCGTGACGGCTGCGGCTACGTCACCGCGACCGGCGAGATCACCACCGCACGTGGTGGTGCACCGCACACCAGAGCACGGCCGCACACGCCCGTATCCCGCGACAGCTACGGCTACGGCTACGGCTACGGCACCGGAACCGCCGCGCGGTCGCCCTCGGCCAAGTGCTCGGGGACGCGGGCCGCGCCGAACGCGGTGCTGCGGCGCAGCCGGAAGCCCAGGGACTCGTACAGCCGGATCGCGTTCGTGTTCTGGGCGCCCGTGTGCAGGAACGGCGTCTCGCCGCGCGCCCGGATGCCGTGGGCGACGGCGCGGATCAGCCGCGTCGCGAGGCCCTCGCCGCGGTGGGCCGGGGCGGTGCAGACCGCGCTGATCTCGGTCCAGCCCGGCGGGTGCAGCCGCTCCCCCGCCATGGCGATCAGCGCCCCACCGCGGCGGATGCCGAGGTAGGTGCCGAGTTCGATGGTGCGCGGCAGGAACGGTCCGGGCCGGGTGCGCGCCACCAGGTCGAGCATCTCGGGCACGTCCGCCGGGCCGAGCGGCACCGCCTCCGGGTCCGGTGCGGTGTCGAGGCCGTCGTCCACGAGCTGCACGCCCTCGACGCGGAAGGTGATCTCCCAGCCGTCCGGGACCTCGCCGCGGTAGCCCAGCAGCGGAACCTCCGCGCCGGGACCCGCCAGCGCGGCGAGGTCCGCCCAGTCCCGTGCGTCCGGCTCGTCGGGCAGGGCCAGCCACGGGGTGACGTCGGCGGGGTAGCGCACCACCCGGCCGCGCCACTCGGCGAAGTGCGCGTGCGGGCCGGTCAGCGCGGCCAGGGCGGGACGGTCGAGGATGTGCGGGGCGGCGGCGGACGTCCGGTCGTCGCCGCCCGGTCCGGCTATGAGGTTCACGCGGCCACCTCGATCACGATCTTTCCGAGGGTGTGCCCGTCCTCGACCGCACGCAACGCCCGGCCGGCCTGCTCCAGCGGGAAGGTGCGGGTGACGTGCGCGTTCAGCGCGCCGCGCACCGCGAGGTCCGCGACCGCCTCCAGGACGGCGGCGGTGCGGGCGCGCTCGACCCGGGCACCGCCGAGCGAGGCGACGGCGTCGAGCGGGGAGCCGGCCGTGATCAGCTTGCTGCGGTCCTTGAGCAGTTCGGCGGCCTCGGCGAGCACCGGCCCGCCCACCAGGTCGTACACCGCGTCGATCCCGTCGGGCACCGCGGCGCGCACCCGCTCGACGAGGCCGGGACCGGATGGACCGTAGGAGACGTGAACCGCGCCGAGCGACTCCACGAACTCCCTCTTGCCCTCGCTCGCCACGCCCACGACCCGCAGTCCGAAGGCCCGGGCGATCTGTACGGCCGCGCTGCCGACCCCGCCGCCGGCGCCCGTGATCAGCAGCGTCGTCCCGCCCGGCAGGCCGAGCTGGCGGATGCCGTCGTAGGCCGTGGCCGCGGCGACCGGGAACGTCGCGGCGTCGGTGAAGGACAACCCGGCGGGCTTGTGGACGGCCACGTCGGCGGTGAGCAGGGCGAACTCCGCGTATCCGCCGCGGGCGGTGCTGCCGAAGACCTCGTCGCCCACGGCGAAGCCGGTCACGCCCGGGCCGACCTCCGCCACGACGCCCGCGGCCTCGCTGCCGAAGACCCGGGGAAAGAGCAGCTCGTCCTCCCCGGGGCGCAGAAAGCCGTTCCGCAGCTTCCAGTCGACGGGGTTGACCCCTGCCGCGCGCACCGCGATCAGGATCTCGCCGGGGCCGGGGGTCGGACGGTCCAGTTCGGCCAGCGCCTCGGTCTCCGGTCCGCCGTGCCGCGTGTAGACATACGCCTTGGGCATGTTCTCTTCCTCGCTTCTCTCGCACTGCCACCGGTGTACCGGCACCCGCATCGAGCGCAAAGGAGAAGCGCCGCACAGCTATTCCCGGGGCCCGAAAGAGTTCATACGGGCGCAATGATCCAGGCGATGACCTGGGGCGGGGCACCCGGGACGACAGCGTACGGTTGAAGCATGAACGTCACGCGAGGCTTCACGGGCCGTCCGCGCGTCGACAACCCGGGGCTGCCGCCCGGGCAGTACGACGCGGGCGAGGACTGGCCCGTCCTGTCCGCCGAGGTCACCCCGGACCTCGCGGCGGCCGACTGGTCCTTCCGCATCGACGGCCTGGTCGAGCGGCCGCGCACCTGGGACTGGGACGCGGCGCACACGCTGCCGGAGTCGGCGTACGCCGGCGACATCCACTGTGTGACCGGCTGGTCGAAGTTCGGCGTGCGCTTCGGCGGCGTCTGCCTGGACGCGTTCTTCGACGTGGTGCGGCCCCATGGGTCCGCCACACATGCCGTGGCCCACTCCCACACCGGCTACACCACGAACCTGCCCCTCGCGGACCTCACCGGTGGGCGGGCCTGGATCGTCTGGGAGTACGGCGGCGAGCCGCTGCCGTCGGAGCACGGCGGCCCGGCGCGGCTGATCGTGCCTCATCTGTACTTCTGGAAGAGCACCAAGTGGATCGCGGGTCTCACCCTGCTCGACCACGACGAGCCCGGCTTCTGGGAGCGCAACGGCTACCACGAACGCGGCAACCCCTGGCAGGAGCAGCGGTACTCCGGTGACTGAGACGGCGACGACGAACCCGACGGCTCCGCCGGCCCCGGCCGGCGGAGCCGTCGTGCCCACGACGCGGTTCGCCGTGCCGGGGCGGATCGAGGTGAGCGGCCGGGCGGCCACGGTGTGGCAGACGGCCACACTGGCCGAGATCCGGCGCGAGACGCCACGGACGGCCACGTTCCGGCTGGCCGTGCCCGCCTGGGCGGGGCATCTGCCCGGCCAGCACCTGATGCTGCGGCTGACCGCGCCGGACGGCTACACGGCGCAGCGCCACTACTCCCTCGCGTCGGCGCCCGACGACTCGGGGCACATCGAGCTGACCCTGGACCACGTCCCGGGCGGCGAGGTCTCCGGCTGGTTCCACACGGTGGCCCGTCCGGGTGACACGGTCGAGGTGCGCGGCCCGCTGAGCGGCTTCTTCGCCTGGCCGGGCGACCGGCCCGCGCTGCTCGTCGGCGCCGGTTCCGGTGTCGTACCGCTGATGTCGATGGTGCGCCACCACCGGCTGCGCGCCCTCGACGTGCCGCTGCGTCTGCTGGTGTCCGCGCGCAGCCCCGAGGAGCTGATCTACGCGTCCGAACTGGGCGCGGAGACGACGCGCGTGTTCACGCGGAGCGCCCCACAGGGGGTGGCGGTGGGACGTATGGCGGCGACACATGTGGCGCCACACCTGGCCGAGCGGCCTTCCGGTGGATGGGAGGCCTATGTGTGCGGGTCCAACGCGTTCGCCGAGCACGCCTCCCGGCTGCTGGTCGCGGCAGGACAGCCGGTGGAGCGGATCCGGATCGAGCGCTTCGGCTGAGCCGTTCGTCCGCAACGCGGTCCGGAACATCGTCCGGCCCATCGTCGGAAGCGGGCTCGGAAGCAGGCCGGGAACACCTGTCCGGGTCGCACGCCGGGGCCGGGCGCGCGATCGTGGGGCGCATGGCTCGTTCCGCGCTCCAAGCGGGCTTGAACTCGCGGTTCGCGGCGTGAGCGAGGGGCACCGTACGGGGTACGAGACGGGTGTGGACGCTCGTGTGCGTGAGCGATGGGGGACGGCGGACCATGACGGCGGTCCGTCCGGCGCTCCGGCTCCTACGGGGCGAGGAGGTGGACATGCGGACCCGGGTGCATGGCTGGCGCTGGCAGCGCAATCCGCTGCGGCGCCGCTCGGACGTCGTGGAGGCGTGGACGGTGCTGGTGGTGTCCGTCCTGCTGTTCGTGGTGGTGCCGCTGGCCGGGATGGCCGCCGGCCTGCGTGCGTACGACCAGGCCGGCTCGCTCGCGGCGACGGCTCGTGCCGAACGCCACCAGGTGCGCGCCCGGGTGATCGGCCAACCGCCCGGCCGGGTGTCCGCCGCGGAGGGCGACCGTGAGCGCCCCTACCGCGCCCAGGTGCGCTGGACCGAACCCGGCAAGGGGACCCGGACGACGTGGACCCGGGTGCCGACGGGGACCCGGACCGGCGACACGGTCTCCGTCTGGCTCGACGCGCGAGGCCGGGATGTCGCCCCGCCGCCGGACGATGCGGCGATCGTGCAGCACGCGGTGACCGTCGGCGTGTGCGCGGCGGGCTGCGCGGCGGCCGTCGTACTCCTCGGGCACGCGGTCGAGCGCCGGATCGCGCTGCGGCACCGGATGGCGGAGTGGGAGCGCGAGTGGGAGCGCACCGGCCCGAAGTGGACCCAGCCCAGGGCGTGACAGCGACCCGACCACTGTGTCCGTCCGACGTACCAGAGCCATCCGGCAGCAAGCGCTTGCCCCGCACGTGACCAGGCGCGTCACCCGTCAGGAAACCGTAGGGGCATGCCCCACCGGGCCTGGCCAGTCCTCCGATCATCCACGTACGGTGAGCTGACGCACTGTCCCTTCACCAAGGCGGTTGTTGATGGCCCTGTTCGACCTTTCCCTCGACGAACTGCGCGCGTACCGGAGCGAGTCCACCGAGCCGGAGGACTTCGACGCCTTCTGGGACAAGACCCTGGAGCAGGCGCGCGAGCACGAACTGGACGCCCGTTTCGAGCCGGTGGACACCGGGCTGTCGACGGTCGAGGTGTACGACGTGACGTTCGCCGGGTTCGACGGCCACCCCGTCAAGGGCTGGCTGCGGCTGCCGGCCGGCGCCACCGAACCCCTGCCGCTGGTCGTGGAGTTCATCGGCTACGGCGGCGGGCGGGGGCTCCCGCACGAGAACCTGCTGTGGGCGTCGACGGGCCGCGCGCACTTCACGATGGACACCCGCGGCCAGGGCAGCGCCTGGGGCGGGGGCGGCGGCACGGCGGACCCCGTCGGCGCGGCACCGGCCTACCCGGGCTTCATGACGCGCGGCATCGACGCGCCCGAGAACTACTACTACCGGCGGGTGTTCACGGACGCCGTACGCGCGGTCGAGGCCGCCCGTTCGCACCCGCTGGCCGACGCCGGGCGCACGGTGGCGCTCGGTGCCAGCCAGGGCGGCGGCATCGCGCTCGCGGTCGGCGGACTGGTCCCTGGCCTGGTCGCGGTCGCGCCGGACGTGCCGTTCCTGTGCGACTTTCCGCGCGCGACGACTCTGACGGACCGTCATCCGTACCGGGAGATCGGCCAGTTCCTCAAGACGCACCGCGGCCGCTCGGCGGAGGTGCAGCGCACCCTGTCGTACTTCGACGCCGTGCACTTCGCGGCCCGCGGCCGGGCGCCGGCCCTGTTCTCCGCCGCCCTGGAGGACCAGACCTGCCCGCCGTCGACGGTGTTCGCGGCCTTCAACGCCTGGGCTCAGGAGGACAAGGCGATCGAGGTGTACGACTTCAACGACCACGAGGGCGGCGGCCCCTTCCACGAGGCGGCGAAGGTGCGCTGGCTGCGGTCGTACGCCTGACGGCGCGTCGTCCGTCTGACAGCGCGCGGCGGGTTTCGGCCGAACCGCCATGCCGCTCTTCCCTTGTGGTTTAGACCAATGCAATGGTGGTCGCGCAATGAGCCCGCACGGCTACGTCTTGTCACCACAGGAGGGCGCGGCATGGCCCGCACCACCCCGCACGAACCCGAGCAGAGCCACGCACCCGCGCAGCTCGACGACCGGCCCCTGTACGGGCGGATCGCGACTCTGCTGCTCGACGAACTGCACGCCGGCACCATTCCGCCCGGCGAACGGCTGCCCGGCGAACGGCACTTGGCGGCCCACTACCAGGTCAGCCGGGAGACCGTCCGGCAGGCGCTGGACGTGCTGCGCCGGGGCGGCCTGGTCGCCACCGACCGGCGCGGCAGCCATGTCACGCTGCCCGGCCGTCCCGTCGAGGCGCCGGGGACCCCGGTCTTCCCGCTCGGCGCCCGCTCGACGGACCCGTGTGCGGTCGACCGGGCCACGGTGACCTGGGAGGCGCCGCCGCCGGAGCACGCGCGGGCATTGGGCCTCGCCCCGCAGCGGCCGACACTGGTGCACCGCTACCGGTCGGCCACTCCGGACGGCCGGTCGCTGCGCACCGCGGTGACGTCGTTCTCGGCGGTGGCGCTGGCCGAGGTGGCGGAGCTGGCCCGCTACCGGGGCCGGGCCGACGGAGCCACCCCGGCGCAGCTGCGCCGGGCCTACGACTGGATGCGCAAGGCCGGTCTGACCCTGCACCACCGGGACGCCATCAGCCAGGTCGGCGACGCCTCGTCGGTGCGGGTGACCCGCCGGGTGCACGACCAGTACGCGCGGCCGCTGGAGATCACCGACCTGGTGGTCAACGAACAGGACATGCTGGTCTACGAGTTCACGCTGCCCGCCGCCGGCTGAGGCCTGCGGGCCACCACCAGCCGGACCCGCGGACTCCCGTCGCCGCGCCGCCCGAACTCCTGCAGGGCACGCACCTCGGTCACGAAGCCGGCCTCCCTCAGCTCCCGCAGCACATCACCGAGTCGGAAGGCCCGGTAGTACATGACGAACGGCGGCCGCCACAGGGCGTTGCGCACCCGCATCACCGTGTCGAAGCCGAGCAGCGCCCAGTAGCCGGGCCGCGTCGGGCGGGGCGGGGCGAGCACCGGGAAGGCGAACCGGCCGCCGGGCCGCAGGGCCGCGTTGACCCGGGCGAACAGGCCCGGCAGCTCGCTCGGCAGGAAGTGGCCGAACGCACCGAAGGAGACCACGAGATCGAAGGCGGCCGCGAACGGCAGGGCGCGGGCGTCGCCGCGCACCCAGGCGACCCCGGGCCCGCCGGCGGGCGGTCGCACCCGATGCCGGGCCACGTCCAGCATGCCCGCGCTGAAGTCGACGCCGGTGACGCTGCGGCGGCACAGCCCGGTCAGCACCTCCACGCCCGCGCCCGTACCGCAGCACAGGTCGAGCCCGTCCGCGAACGGGCCGAGCGGGGCGAGCGCCTTCGCGACGGACGCCAGCACCGCGTCCGGTGTCCGGAAGGGGGTGTGGTCGAACTTCGGGGCGAGCAGGTCGTAGCCCCGCTCGACGGACGACAGCGCCTGGACCGCGAGTTCACGCAGGGTGGGGCCTTCGGGACCGAACATCGTCTCAGCCTAGGGCCACCCGCCGGGCGAGGACCGCGAGGGCCCGCTCGCACCAGCGCAGGTTCTCCTCCTCGAAGGAGATTCCGGCCATGAGGGTGAGGTACGGCCCGACGCGCTCGGCGGTGCGCAGGTACTCCTCCTCGCCGCGCCCGTCCAGCAGGCGCTCGCGCACCCGCCGGTAGCGGTCGAGCTTTCCGCGCGCCCAGCCCCTGCGCTCCTCGATCAGCGCACGGGTCACCTCGGGGTCGCCGGCGTCCATCGCCTGGATCTTGATGAGGAGCTCGTCGCGGACGGCCGTGGGCCGCTTCGGCGGCTCGGCGGCGAACACGCTCAGCTCGGCCCGGCCGGTCGCCGTGAGCGTGAACATCCGCTTGTTGGGCCGCCGTTCCTGCTGCACGGTGCGGGCCTCGACGAGCCCGTCCTGCGCGAGACGCTCCAGTTCCCGGTAGAGCTGCTGCGGGGTGGCGGGCCAGAAGTTCGCGAGCGAGACGTCGAACACCTTCGACAGCTCGTAGCCCGAGGCCTCGCCCTCCAGCAGGGCGGCCAGGACGGCGTACTTGAGCGACATGTGGACAGGCTAACAGTCGTTGATTAATCTCATCCGCACTTATTCAATTAATTGACTATGCGAGGTGATCCGATGCGCGCGTTCCGCGAAGCGGTGGAGGCCGGGGACATCGACGCCGCCGTGGCGCTGCTGGCCGAGGACGTCGTCTTCACCAGTCCGGTCGTCTTCAAGCCGTATCCGGGCAAGGCGCTCACCGCGGCCATCCTGCGCGCGGTCTCCCAGGTCTTCGAGGACTTCCGGTACGTCCGCGAGATCGGCGCCCCGGACGGTGCCGACCACGCGCTGGTCTTCACGGCCCGGGTGGGCGACCGCGAGCTGACCGGCTGCGACTTCATCCACGTCAACGAGGACGGGCTGATCGACGACTTCATGGTCATGGTCCGTCCGCTGTCCGGCGCCCATGCCCTCGCGGAGGCCATGGGCGCGCGGTTCGACCAGATCACGAAGGAGGCGGAGGCGCGGTCGGCGTGAGCACGCCCTCGACGGGCGCGAGCCGGACGGGCAGGGTGCGCACGCTGTTGCCGACGAAGCCGGCGTGCGGCAGCGGACCGGCTTCGGCCGCGGCGGTTCCGAGGCCGGGAATTCGGGTGAACATCCGCTCCAGCGCGATCCCGGCCTCCGGCCGGGCCGGCGGCGCGCCGAGGCAGTGGCGCGCGCCGTGCCCGAGGACGAGATGACGTACGGCGCCGGTCCGGGCGGGGCGGGTGACGTCGAAGCGGCGGGCGTCGGGGCCGTGCGCGGCCGGCGGCGGAGTAACCGGCGAGGATGGGGGTGCCGTCGACGGTGAGGTCCCGCACCGGACGGCGGAACGGGAAGTAGCCCACCGGCGCGTCCCGGCGCAGCCTCCCCTCCACCACGTCCGCCCATTCCGCGCGCACGAGGTCGAGCTGGTCGCGGCGGGCGCACAGGGCGCGTACGGCGTGGGTGACGAGGTTGAGGGTGGCCTCGTGTCCGGAGGGTGGCCTCGTGTCCGGCGGCGATCATCAGGACGATGGTGCCGATCAGCTCCTGGTCGCTGAGCCGCTCGCCGCGATCCGGCCCAGTACGGCGACGAGTTCGCGGCTGGCGGCGACGGCTCGGTCGGGTGCGGCGTCGGCGGCGACGACCTGGTTGCCGAGATGGTGCAGCCGGTCGCGGAACTCGACGTCCATGCCCAGGAGTTCGCCGATGAATCCCATCGGCAGCGGCAGGGCGAAGTGCCGCCGCAGGTCGGCGACGCGGCACCGGAGTCGGCTGCGCGGGCGAGATCGTCCAGCAGAAGCACGGTCAACTCCTCGACACAGGATCTGGGTTTCAGCCCATCAGCGAGGCGTGAAGGCCCGGCCCACCAGGGACCGCAGCCGGGGCCGATCCGGCCCTCCCGCAGGGCCGTGAAGTGCCGTGCTCCCTTGGCGACTTCGGGGCGCTGGAGGAACCGTTGAGCGCCTCGTGCCCGAGTACGGCCATCCCCTCGATGCCGCCGGGCAGTTCGGCCGGGCCCACGGCACCGTCGGCCAACAGCCGCGCGTTGACGGCGTGCGGGCACCCGCCGGAGGGGTCCGGACGGTGCGGGGTCCGGGCGGCAGAGGACTCCACGGATTCTCCTGACGGTCGGGCGGGCCGGGAATGAACGCGGACGCCGTCCTGTTGACGGAAGCGGACGCACAGGTATAGTGCGACCAGCGCATGTGCGTGTCCCGTCGTACGGACACCGATGTCGCGGACTTCCCCACCAGCCCCTCGGCCATGGCGTCTGACCGGCCCGGGCTTCCTCTCAGCACCACCTCGTGACCAGGGCTTCTGTGCCGTACCCGAGGTGCCGTTCCCGCCGCCCGGAGGCATGCCGTACCCGCCGTACGCGCCTCCCTCTCGCGGCCTCCCCCCCTTCCCACGCCTTCCCTTCCGTCCGTGAAAGGACTTCCCACCATGACCACCACACTCGAACACCCTCCCGTGGCCCCGCAGGCCCCGGCCGCCCGGCTCGTCACCGGTGTCCTCGACATCGACGCGCAGGGGAAGGGGCACCTGCGGCCCGTGAACCTCCTGGCCACCCCCGCCGACCCCCAGGTCCCGGCGGCCCTGATCCGCCGCCACGGACTGCGCAAGGGCGACCTCGTCGAGGGCGTCCGCGGCGAGAAGCGGGCGCTGACCGAGGTCACGCGCGTCGAGAACCGCGCCGCGGCGGACGTGCGCGAGCGGCGCCGGTTCCGCGACCTCACCCCGCTCCACCCGCACGACCGCATCCGCCTCGAACACCCCGCGTCCGGACTGGCCGGCCGCGTCACCGATCTCCTCGCGCCGGTCGGCAAGGGCCAGCGAGGGCTCGTCGTGGCCCCGCCGAAGACCGGCAAGACGGTGCTGCTCCAGCAGCTCGCCGCGGCCGTGGCCGGCAACCATCCGGAGTGCCGGCTGATGGTCCTGCTGCTCGACGAGCGGCCCGAGGAGGTCACCGAGATGCGCCGCTCCGTGCGCGGCGAGGTGTACGCCTCCACGTTCGACCGGAGCCCCAGGGAGCACATCGCTCTCGCCGAACTGCTCGTCGAGCGGGCGAAGCGCCTGGTCGAGGCCGGCGAGGACGTCGTCGTCCTGCTGGACTCGCTCACCCGGCTGTGCCGGGCCCACAACAACGCCTCCGCCGCCGGCGGACGCACCCTGAGCGGCGGTGTCGACGCGGGCGCGCTGCTCGGGCCGAAGCGGTTCTTCGGCGCCGCCCGCCAGGCCGAGGAGGGCGGCTCGCTCACCATCCTCGCCACCGTACTGGTGGACACCGGCTCGCGTGCCGACCAGTACTACTTCGAGGAGCTGAAGAGCACCGGCAACTCGGAGCTGCGGCTCGACCGGGAAGCGGCGGCCCGCCGTCACTTCCCCGCCGTGGACATCGACGCGACGGGCACCCGCCGCGAGGAACTCCTGCTCACCGCAGCCGAATTGACGGCCGTGCACGGTCTGCGCCGGGTGCTGCGCGGTCGCGAGGGCGGTCCGTCCGGCCTGGAGACCCTGCTGGAGCGGCTGCGCACCACACCGGACAACGCCGCGTTCCTGCGGCAGATCCGGCCCACCCTGCCCGCCGGGTGACCCTCGCTCCGGGGTGCCTCGTCCGGGTTGTCCGCATGGGCCGAACGGACCGCAGCGCGCGAGGAACGGCAGCTGCCTCCCTACGTTGATCTGTATGATCAACGGACTTTCTCACCGTGTGGCCGTTTCGGCCTGTGCCCTGTGCGTGGCGGGGGTCCTGACGCTCACACCGGCCGCGGCCTCCGCCCGGCACCATGCCGGAGCCCCCGCCCCGTCCCCCGGGGAGCCCGCCCCGCCCGGCCCCCGGGCGGCGATGCCCGGCCCGTCCATGCTCTACGACTCCGGCACGCAGGTCCGGCCGCACCGGGACGCGCCCGGGGTGCCGAACGTGTCGGCGCTGTCCTGGGTCGTGGCCGACGCCCGCAGCGGGGACGTGCTGGCCGCGAGCGGCGCCCACCGCAGACTGCCGCCGGCCAGCACCCTGAAGACGCTGTTCGCCCTCACCGTGCTGCCCGCACTGCCGGGCGGGATGCGGCACACCGTGCGGAACGAGGACCTGGCGGGCATCGGCGCGGGCAGCAGCATGGTCGGTGTCAAGGAGGGGCAGACCTATCAGGTGGCCGACCTGTGGCGCGGGGTCTTCCTCCGCTCCGGCAACGACGCCGTCCACGTGCTCGCGTCGATGGCCGGCGGCTGGGACGCCACGGCCACGCGGATGCAGGCCAAGGCCCGCTCACTCGGCGCCCTCGACACCCATGTCGTCTCCCCGGACGGCTATGACGCGGACGGCCAGGTCTCCTCCGCGTACGACCTCGCGGTCTTCGGCCGGGAGGGCCTGCGCAACCCCGACTTCGCCCGCTACTGCGCCACCGCCCGGGCCACGTTCCCCGCCGAGGGCTGGTCCTTCGGGATCCAGAACACCAACCGCCTGCTGACCGGCGCGAACGGCGTGCAGCCGTACCGGGGCCTGATCGGCATCAAGAACGGCTACACCACCAACGCGGGCAACACCCTGGTGGCCGCGGCCGACCGGGGCGGACGCACGCTCGTGGTGACCGTGATGAACCCTCAGGGCGGCGGCTTGACGGTGTACGACGAGGCCCGCGAACTGCTGGACTGGGGCTTCGACGCGGCCGGTCGGGTGGATCCGGTCGGCTCGCTGGACGGACTGCGCGTCACGTCCCGCCCGGCCAAGCGCCCGGCCGCACCGGTGGCCGCCGCCGCGTCGCAGGCACCGGGCGACGGCATGGACTGGCCGCGCACGGCGGTGATCGCGGGGCTCTCCGGGCTCGGCGCGGGCGCCTTGACGGTGGTGCTGCAGCGGCGGGCCAGGCGCCGGGCCGCGCGCGACTGACCCGTCGGCAGTCCGAGCAGCAGGCCCAGCGTGATCCACGTGTAGGCGTTGCTGCCGAGGAAGCCGCCGACGCCCGAGGCGCCGTCGTACCAGAGCCACACCACGCTCGTGCACAGCACGGCGTACAGGGCGCCCGCGATCCGCGGGCGCCCGGCGCGGACCAGCACGGCGAAGGACGGCAGCAGCCACACCAGGTGGTGCACCCAGGTGATGGGGCTGACCAGGCAGGCCGCCGCCCCGGTGAGCGCGAAGGCCGCCGTCCAGTCGCCGGCCGTCACCGCCCGCCGGGTCCGCCAGGCCCACACGCACAGTGTCAGCAGGACGAGCGTCGCCCACAGCGGGCGGCCGGTCTCGCCGAGGCGGGCCAGCACGCCCTGGAGCGACTGGTTCGACACGTAGTCGAGCCGCCCCACCCGGCTGGTGTCCCACAGGGCCTCGGTCCAGTAGTAGCGGGACGCCCGCGGGTCCGCCCAGGCCGCGAGTGCGGTCGCCGCGACGGCGACGGCCGTCGCGACACCGGCCACGCGGCGACGCCCGGCGATCAGCAGCAGGCCGATGAACAGGGCGGGCGTCAGCTTCACGGCGGCGGCCAGCCCGATGCCGGCGCCGGCCCAGCGCCCCCGGCCGGTGGCGAGCAGCCAGCAGTCGGTGAGGACGAGGGCGAGGAGCACCAGGTTCACCTGGCCGAAGCTGAAGGTGTCCCGCAGCGGCTCGAACAGCGCGAGCAGACACAGCAGCAGCGCCCAGCGGAACCAGCCGTGCCGCCGCCAGCCGGCACCGGCGAGGATCCGCAGGACCACCGCCAGCGCGGCCAGGTTGATCACGAGGGACAGCGTGATCGCTGCGGTCCGGCCCAGCGGGGCCAGCGGCAGCATGGTGAGGGCGGCGAACGGCGGATAGGTGAAGCCGTACGCGGTGCCGGGCACGTGGTAGTCGTAGATCCGGCCGCCGTGGCGGACCCAGGTGTGCACCGTCCCGTAGTAGACACGCAGGTCGAAGAAGTCGCGCAGCAGCGGCACGGTCGCGGTGAAGACGGTGACCGCGGCGACGAGGACGAGGACCAGCAGCAGCCGGCCCGTGCGGGTACGCGGCCCGATCGGACCGGTCAGCGCGCTCATGCGGTACGTCCCGGGGCCGGGGCCTGCGCCGCCTGGTGGGCCTGCCACAGCACGACCACGCCGAGCACCCCGCCGGAGACCGCGAGCACCAGCTGCCCGAGGTCGGCGGGGCCGCCGCTGGGCAGGACGGCGAGGGCGAGCACGCCTGCCAGGGCCGCGACCCGGTGCCGTACCGGGGTCTCGGGCGCGGCGGCGGCGATGAGGAACAGTCCCCACAGCAGGTACCAGGGGCGGATCGCCGGGCCGAAGACGGCCACGGTCAGCAGGCTCAGCCCGAGCGCGTACTCCGGCTTCAGGCGCAGCCGGAGCCATATCAGCGCGACGACCACGGCGGTGACCGCGAGGCCCAGCAGATGCCAGGCCGGCACGGCGAGCGGGGCCAGGCCGCTGCCGAGGTGGTGGAGCAGGGCGCCGGTGGCCCGGCCGAGCAGGCTCGTCAGGGCCCAGTTCTGCGGGGAGACCGGGGTGGTCAGCGCGCCGATCCAGCCGTAGCCGGTGCCGGCGACGGCCGTGGCGGCGACCGTTGTCGCGGCAGCGGCGGCCGCCGTCGTCAGGACGGCGGGCAGCGGGCGGCGGCCGGAGCGGACCTGGAGCGCGAGCACCGCGAGGAGCCCGAGCGCGGCCGGCGCCTTGACCAGGGCGGCCAGCGTGACGAGGACGGCCGCGAGGACCCCGGTGGCCGGCCGGCGCCCGCGTGCGGCGACCAGGCCGAGCCCCAGCAGTCCGAGCATCAGGGCGTCGTTGTGGGCGCCCGCCACCAGGTGCAGCAGGACCAGCGGGTTGAGGGCGCCGAGCCAGAGGGCCGCGGCCGGGTCGGCGCCGCTGTGCCGGGCGAGCCGGGGCAGCGCGAGCGCCATGAGCGCCACGCCGAGCAGGGCGACCAGGCGCATGCCCAGCAGGCCCGCGGGCAGTTCGCCGCGGGTCAGGCCGGACAGCGCGGAGGCCAGCCCCAGGAAGGCGGGGCCGTAGGGGGCGCCGGTGTGCTGCCACATGGGCGCGACCTCGTCGGCGAGCGGGCCGCCGAGCTGGGCCGGGCCGTGGGCGTAGACGTCCATGTGGGCGTCGACCATGGCGCCCTGCGCGAGATAACTGTAGACGTCCCGGCTGAACAGCGGCGGCGCGAGCAGCAGCGGGGCCGTCCACACGGCGAGGACGAGCAGCAGGGCGCGCGGGCTGGGCGGCCGGGGTCCGCGGACCAGGCGGCCGAGCAGCACCCAGGCCGCTATCAGCAGGACGACGCCGAAGTACACGCCGACCAGGCCGAGTGCCGCCTGTGCCGAGGCGGGGGCCAGCAGATCCTGCACGGGCAGGGCACCGGCGGTCTCACCGCCCAGCGCGAGGAAGGCGGTACCGGCCAGCCCGAGCAGCTGACAGCGGCGGAGATCGACGGGGAATGCCATGGCCAACACTGAGTCAGCGTGTCGACGTCGGGTGGCCGGAAGACTACGGTCCCACCACCGAAGGGCGGCCCGGACGTGTCCGGCGTGTGAGAAACCCTCCCCCACCCCGCACGCATCTCCCGAACCGAACCTCCCGAACCGCTCAGAACACCGACAAACCGGTCAGCGTCGTGAAGCGGTCCAGCGCCGCCACCCCGGCCACCGAGTTGCCGCGCTCGTCCAGGCCGGGGCTCCACACGCACAGCGTGCAGCGGCCCGGGACGACCGCGATGATGCCGCCGCCCACTCCGCTCTTGCCGGGCAGGCCCACGCGGTAGGCGAAGTCGCCGGCCGCGTCGTACGTCCCGCAGGTCAGCATGACCGCGTTGACCTGCTTGGCCTGGCTGCGGGTGAGCAGCCGGGTGCCGTCGGCGCGGATGCCGTGCCGGGCGAGGAAGCCGGTGGCGAGGGCCAGGTCGGCGCAGGAGGCGGCGACGGAGCACTGCCGGAAGTACTGGTCGAGCAGCACCGTCACGTCGTTGTCGATGTTGCCGTAGGAGGCCATGAAGTGGGCGAGCGCGGCGTTGCGGTCACCGAAGGCGGTCTCGGATGCGGCGACCTCGTGGTCGAAGTCCAGTGCCGGGTTGCCGCTCTCGGCGCGCAGGAAGTCCAGGAGCTGTCCGGCGGCGTCCTCGGTACGGGTCTGGAGGCGGTCGGTGACGACGAGCGCGCCCGCGTTGATGAACGGATTGCGCGGGATGCCGTTCTCGTACTCCAGCTGGACCAGGGAGTTGAACGGGTTGCCGGAGGGCTCGCGGCCCACGTGCTCCCAGAGTTCGTCGCCCTCGCGGGCCAGGTCGAGGGCGAGCGTGAAGACCTTGGTGATCGACTGCGTGGAGAACGGTTCGCGCCACTCCCCCACCCCGTACACGGTGCCGTCCAGTTCGGCGACCGCCATGCCGAAGCAGCGCGGATCGCGGGCGGCGAGGGCCGGTATGTAGTCGGCGGGACGGCCGCGGCCGGGGGTGTGGCCTATCTCCTCGGCGATGCGCTCCAGGACCGGCAGGAAGGTGTGGGACGACGTCGTTGTCATGATCGCCATTGTGCCTCCCGGCCGGTCCCCGAGCGTAATCGAGCGCGCGTTGCCGCAGGTCAGGCGAGCGGTGCCCCGTTGCCCGCAAGGATCTCGGGGCGCAGCAGGCCAGCCAGCCGCTCGGCGGGCAGCAGGCCCTTCTCCAGCACGAGTTCGGCCACGCCGCGGCCCGTGACGAGGGCCTCCTTGGCGATGTCGGTGGCCGCCGTGTAGCCGATGTGCGGGTTGAGCGCCGTGACCAGGCCGATGGAGTTCTCGACGCTCGCGCGCAGCCGCTCGGTATTGGCGGTGATGCCGTTCACGCAGCGCTCGGCCAGCGTCAGGCAGGCGCTCTGGAGATGCGTGATCGACTCGGACAGCGAGTGCAGGATGAGCGGCTCGAAGGCGTTGAGCTGGAGCTGTCCGGCCTCGGCGGCCATCGTGATGGCGACGTCGTTGCCGATCACCTCGAAGGCGACCTGGTTGACCACCTCGGGGATGACCGGGTTGACCTTGCCCGGCATGATCGACGAACCGGCCTGGACGGGCGGCAGGTTGATCTCGCCGAGGCCCGCGCGCGGTCCGGAGGACAGCAGCCGCAGGTCGTTGCAGCTCTTGGACAGCTTGACCGCGACCCGCTTGAGCACGCCGGACATCTGGACGAAGGCACCGCAGTCCTGGGTGGCCTCGACCAGGTTGGCCGCGGTGACCAGGGGGAGTCCGGTGATCGCCGACAGGTGCCGGCGGGCGGCCTCGGCGTACCCCGGGGACGCGTTGAGGCCCGTGCCGATCGCCGTGGCGCCGAGGTTGATCTCATGGATCAGCTCGACAGCCTCGGCGAGACGGCTGCGGTCCTCCTCGATCATGACGGCATAGGCCGAGAACTCCTGCCCGAGCGTCATCGGCACGGCGTCCTGCAACTGTGTACGGCCCATCTTGAGCACGTCACGGAACTCGACGGCCTTGCGGGCGAACGAGTCCTGCAGCACCGCCATGGCCTTGAGCAGTCCACGTACCGCGAACACCGTCGCTATCTTGACGGCGGTCGGGTAGACGTCGTTGGTTGACTGACCCAGGTTGACGTCCTCATTGGGGTGCAGATACGTGTACTGCCCCTTGTCGTGCCCGAGCAGTTCCAGCGCCCGGTTCGCCACGACCTCGTTGGCGTTCATGTTGGTCGACGTGCCGGCGCCGCCCTGGATGACGTCGACGACGAACTGGTCGTGCAGCGCGCCCGCCCGGATCTCCCGGCAGGCGGCGACGATCGCCTCCGCCTTCTCGGGCGCCAGCAGCCCGAGCTCCTGGTTGGCCAGCGCGGCGGCCTCCTTGACGGCGGCCAGGGCGTCGATCAGATGCGGGTACGCGGAGATCGGCGTACCCGTGATGGGGAAGTTCTCGGTGGCCCGCAGGGTGTGCACACCCCAGTAGGCGTCGGCGGGTACGTCACGGTCGCCGAGCAGGTCGTGCTCGCTGCGGGTGGCGGCGGTCATGAGGGTTCGGGTCCTCTTTTTCTGAGGGGTGAGGGTGATCGGTGGTCGGTGACGGCGGACTACGCGCAGGTGGTGAAAGGAACCGGGTCGAGGGCACGCACAACCCGCACCGACCCCACCGGCTCCCCGCCGCCGAGCAGCGGCTCACCCGCGAACTCGGTCAGCAGCCCGGGATCCACGCCCGCGCGCGCGAGCGCCGCCGCGGCGACCGGGATCCGCGCCCGGTTCGCCCCGTCGGCGATCTTCACGGCGATGGCCCGGCCGTCCGGCAGCGCGGCGACCTGCACGCCCTCGAAACCGTCCTTGGCGAGCAGCCCCGGCACGGCCCGCATCAGCGCGGCCACGTCCCGGCCGGAGCCGGAGGCCATCTCGGCGTGCTCGCGCATCGCGTCAGCGACCTTGGCCTCCGGCGTGCCGGGCGCGGCCGAGGCGATCCGGGCGAGGGCGCGGGCGAGGCCGTGCAGGGAGATGGAGAACAGCGGCGCCCCGCAGCCGTCCACGGTGACGCGGGCGACGCGCTGGCCGGTCAGGTCCTCGACGATCTCCTGGATCGCCTGCTGGAGCGGGTGCGCCGGGTCGAGGTAGTCCTCCAGCGTCCAGCCGTTGAGCGTGGCGGTCCACAGCATGGCCGCGTGCTTGCCGGAGCAGTTCTGCGCGAGCCGGGAGGGCAGCCGGCCCTCGCGGACCCAGGCGTCCCGGACAACCGGGTCGAACGGCATGTCGGGGACGTTGCGCAGGTCGTCCTCGGTGAGTCCGGCGAGTTCGAGGATGCGTCGGGCGCCGGCGAGGTGGCGCTCCTCGCCGGAGTGGCTCGCGGCGGCCAGCGAGAGCAGGTCGCCGTCGAGCGGCAGCCCGGCCCGCAGCATGGCCACGGCCTGGAGGGGCTTGACGGCCGAGCGCGGGTAGAAGGCGGCCTCGATGTCGCCGAGCTGGAACTCCACCCGGCCGTCGGCGCCGAGGACGACGACGGAGCCGTAGTGGATGCCCTCGACGACCCCGCCGCGGACGAGGTGGGCGACGGGAGCGTGGAGGGGTTCGCGGACGACGGGTGCGTCGGCGGGGGAACTGCTGTACATCACTGCCTGTATCGATGGGTCGGGTCGGGCCGGTTCGCGGGTCACGCGTCGGCGCCGGTGGACGAGCGCGCTATGCGGCCGCGGATGGCGTACCAGCCCGTGACCAGCGCTGCGACGATCAGCGGCAGGCACAGCACGGTGGTGCGTCCGGCGCCGCCGTCGGCGTACATGAGGACCAGGACGGAGACGAGGAACGCCACCGTCACGATCTCGGTCCAGGGGGAGCCCGGCAGCCGGTAGGACGGCCGGGTCAGCTCGCCCTTCTGGGTCTTCCGCCAGAAGAGCGCGTGACAGATCATGATCATGCCCCAGGTCGCGAGGATGCCGATCGCCGCGAAGTTGAGGACGATCTCGAACGCGTCGGCGGGGACGACGTAGTTGAGGCCCACACCGAGGACACACATACCGCTGGTGAGCAGGATCCCGCCGTACGGGACCTGGCTGCGGCTCATCTTCGCGGTGAACTTCGGCGCCGAGCCGCTCATGGCCATGGAGCGCAGGATGCGGCCGGTGGAGTACAGGCCGGAGTTGAGCGAGGACATGGCCGCGGTGAGGACGACGAGGTTCATCACGCCGCCGGCCGCCGGGACGCCGATGTGGGACAGGACCGTCACGAAGGGGCTCTCGCCGGACTTGTAGACGTTCCAGGGCAGCAGCATCGAGAGCAGGACGACGGAGCCGACGTAGAACAGGCCCACGCGCCACATGATCGAGTTGATCGCCTTCGGCATGATCTTCTCGGGGTTCTCGGTCTCACCGGCGGCCACGCCGACCAGTTCGACGGAGGCGTAGGCGAAGACGACACCCTGGATGATCAGCAGCATGGGCAGCAGGCCGTTGGGGAAGATGCCGCCGTTGTCGGTGATCAGGGACGGGCCGGGCTGATGGCCGTCGACCGGGTGCTGGGTGACCAGCAGGAAGATGCCGATGCACATGAAGATCACCAGCGCGCTGACCTTGACGATCGCGAACCAGAACTCCAGTTCGCCGAAGATCTTGACCGAGATCAGATTGACGGTCAACACAACGGCGAGGGCGATCAATGCGATCAACCATTGAGGGATGTCCGAGAACATGCCCCAGTAGTGGGTGTACGTGGCGACCGCGGTGATGTCGGCGATGCCGGTGGTGGCCCAGTTCAGGAAGTACATCCACCCGGCGGTGTACGCGCCCTTCTCACCCAGGAACTCCCGGGCGTACGACACGAAGGCGCCGGAGGACGGGCGGTACAGGACGAGTTCGCCGAGGGCGCGCACGACCAGGAAGGCGAAGACGCCGCAGACGGCGTACGCGATGAACAGGGAGGGTCCGGCGTCGGCGAGCCTGCCGCCCGCGCCGAGGAAGAGACCGGTGCCGATGGCTCCGCCGATGGCGATCATGTTGACGTGCCGGTGCTTCAGGCCTTTGCTGTAGCCGGCGTCTCCGGCGTCGACATGGCCGGACGAGGGGCGCGTCTCGTCTTTGAGGTGCTGCTCGCTCACGCCTCGGGTCCGCCTTCCGTGGGGAGGTCGTCCGTCCGCTGGGGACGCACGATGTCGGTGAGGGTCGTCTCGACGCGGTCCAGGTGGTGGCTCATCGCCTCCACCGCGTCGGGTTCGGAACCGTCGATCAGCGCTTCGACGATCTCCCGGTGCTCGCGGTTGGACTGCTCACGGCGACCGCCCAGTTCGTTGAGGAAGGCCGACTGACGCGCCAGTGCGTCGCGGATCTCCTCGATGACCCGGCGGAAGACCGGGTTCTGGGCGGCCTCGGCCACGGCAAGGTGGAAGAGGGTGTCCATCGCGACCCACGCGGTGGTGTCCGTCTCCCGCTCCATGCGGTCGAGCAGGTGCGCCAGGTGGTCCAGGTTCTCGGGTGTACGGCGCAGGGCCGCGTACCCGGCGACCGGGATCTCGATGTGCCGGCGCACCTCGAGCAGGTCGCTGGCCGCGTAGTCGCCGAAGGTGGGGTCCTCGACGGCGTTCGCGACGACGAAGGTGCCCTTGCCGGTCCGGGAGACCGTGAGGCCCATCGTCTGCAGGGCGCGCAGCGCCTCGCGCAGCACGGGCCGCGACACCTCGAGGGTGCGGCAGAGCTCGGCCTCGGAGGGGAGCTTGTCGCCGATGGCGTAGTCGCCGCGTTCGATGGCGCCGCGGAGGTGGCCGAGGACAGCTTCCATGGCGCTCACGCGCCGGGGGCTCCGACCACCTGTCTGGCTGTCTGACAGGTTCACGAGTGACGATCCTGCGGGTTGCCCGCAGGGGCTGTCAAGACATCCAGTAAGGAAACATGCACGGGGTGCGGCGCCTGAAAACAGGCATCCGCACCCCGTGCATGATCAGCGATCTTCGGTCGGTCTTCGGTCAGGCGTTGAGCGCACCCGTGGCGAGCAGGCCGAGCAGGCCCACGCCGATCACGATCCGGTAGATCACGAACGCGTTGAAGGAGTGCTTGGCGACGAACTTCAGCAGCCAGGCGATGGAGGCGTAGGCGACGACGAAGGACACGATGGTGCCGACGGCCAGCGGGGCCGCGCCCACCCCGGCGCCGAGGGCGTCCTTCAGCTCGTAGATGCCGGCGCCGGTCAGGGCCGGGATGCCGAGGAAGAACGACAGCCGGGTGGCGGCCACGCGGTCGAGGTCCAGGATGAGCGCGGTGGACATGGTGGCGCCGGAGCGGGAGAAGCCGGGGAAGAGCAGGGCGAGGATCTGGGAGCAGCCGACCCACATGGCGTCCTTGAACGAGGTGTCGTCCTCGCCGCGCTTGTGCCGTCCCATCTGGTCGGCCGCCCACATCACGCCGGAGCCGACGATCAGCGAGCCGGCCACCACCCACAGCGAGCCGAGGGCGCCGTCGATCAGCGGCTTGGCGGCCAGGCCCACGACGACGATCGGGATGGTGGCGGCGATCACCCACCAGGCGAACTTGTAGTCGTGGTGGTAGCGCTCCTCACGGTTGGCCAGCCCGCGGAACCAGGCGGAGACGATCCGCTTGATGTCCTTGAAGAAGTACACGAGCACGGCGGCGATGGCGCCGACCTGGATGACGGCGGAGAAGCCGACGACGGACTTGTCGTCGACGGGGATGTTCATGAGCCCCTCGGTGATCTTCAGGTGACCGGTGGAGGACACCGGGAGGAACTCGGTCACCCCCTCGACGACTCCGAGGACGACGGCCTGACCGACGGAGATGGCGCTCATGGGATCCAGTTCTGGGAAAGAGGAGGGGAAGAATTGGTCGACATTCCTGTAGACAGTCTTACTATGCCCGACCGTAGGGCAAGAACTAGGCAAACAGCGCACCGGCGAGGGCGAACCCCGCGAACGCCGCCGCGAGCCCGGCCGCCACGCTCGCGACGACGTTGACGGCAGCGTAGAGCCCCGAGCCCGCCTCGGTCAGCCGCAGGGTCTCGTAGGAGAAGGTCGAGTACGTCGTCAACGCCCCGCACAGCCCGGTACCCAGAAGAAGTTGCAGGTGAGGGCCTGCGGCGCCGGCGGACACAGCACCCGCGAGCGTTCCGAGGACCAGGCTTCCTGCGACGTTGACGACGAACGTACCCCAGGGGAAGACCGAGTCGTGGCGGGCCTGTACGGCGCGGTCGGTGAGGTAGCGCAGGGGTGCACCGACCACGGCCCCCGCGATCACCAGGAGCCAGTTCACAACGAACTTTTACCTTTTACATCACCTGTGTCAGGACCTGCGGCCCGCCCCACGTACCGCACGACCTCGCACGCGTCCAGCGTCACCAGCCCCTCGTGGACCAGTTCGTCGAGCTGGGGCAGGAACGCCCGTACCCGCTCCTCGGTGTCGACGACGACCACCGCGACCGGCAGGTCCTCGCTCAGGGACAGCAGCCGGGAGGTGTGGATGCGGGAGGAGGCGCCGAAGCCCTCGATGCCTCGGAAGACACTGGCTCCGGCAAGTCCGGCCGCGTGGGCGCGGTGCACGATCTCGGAGTACAGGGGCTTGTGGTGCCAGGTGTCGTCCTCACCGATGTAGACCGTCAGCCGGAGGGCCCGGCCGCTGAGCGACGTCATCGTTGCCTCCCGAGCAGCAGCCGGCGGGCCGCGACCGAGCCCAGCCACACCGCAGCGAGGGCCGCGCACAGGGTCCCGGCGAGATAGGCGAGCCCGGCGCCCGGGCGGTCGGCCTCGACCAGCCTGCGGCTGTCGACGGCGTAGGTGGAGAAGGTGGTGAAGCCACCGAGGACCCCGGTGCCGAAGAAGGGGCGCACCAGGCGGTGGGCGGCCCACACGTCGGTGATGAGCACCATGAACACGCCGATCACGGCGCAGCCGATCACATTGGTCCAGAAGGTGGCCCAGGGGAAGGAGCCCGGCGGCGTGGGCAGGGCGAGGGCGAGACCGTAGCGGGCACAGGCGCCGAGGGCGCCGCCGACGGCGACCACGGCGACGATCGGTGCCTGCCCGCGCCACTCGGGCCTGCGCCGCGCCGCGGCAGGGACACGGATGCTCTCGGTTTCGGGGGCTGTCATGCGCTCGCGCCTCCTGTCCGGCCTGCCCCGCTATGGGTGATCACGACCGGGCACCAGCGTACCGCCGCCCCGGCGGGCGGGGGCGGCGCGCGGATCCGCTCCCGGGGCCGGAGCTCACCAGCCCTTCTCGAAGACGCGCGCGACCTCGGCGATGCGGATCTCGTCGCGCCGGTAGCAGACGCGGCAGCGCACGCGGCGGGTGCGCAGCAGGCCGAGCCGGGTGAGGAAGTCGAGATGGGCGCGGGCCGTGCGGGGCGGGACGCCCAGCTTGACGGCCACGGCCCGCGCGGTGACACCTGTCTCGGCGAGGTCGCCGCTCCCGCGGGCCGGGAAGTGGGCCGCGGGGTCCTTGAGCCACTCCAGGATGGTGTGCCGTATCCGGCCCGAGGGTGCTCCCGTCATCCGTCCGCCCTCCGTCGCCGCCTCCTCGTACGCAGTGTTCCCACTGTGGCCCGGGCGACGCCGTCGCGCGCGGCACTCGGCGCCCGTTGTCCGGTACGGAACGGGCATGCGGCCGAGGAGTAACGGGCCCGGGCCGTGTACGACGACGGGGCCCGGCCGCCCCATACGGCCGGGCCCCTTCAGCGGTGGTTCAGCGGTGGCTGAACCACGTCATGGAGGAGAGCGCCTTGTCGTCGTAGCCGAACAGGGCCTGGTTCTCCCAGCCGTTTCCGGAGGTGGCGTCGGTCGGGTCCCAGCCGTTGCCGGACACGGCGGTCCAGGTGGCCTCCCAGTAGAAGACGCCGAGGCCACGACCGCCCGGGACCGCCTCCACGATGCTCGCGACGTCGTTCATCCACTCGGTCTGGCCGGCGACCGTCGCCGGGTAGCCGCTCACCAGTTCGCTCGTGGTGTCGATCTGGTTCTCCAGGGAGTCGTCCTGGGCGAGCGTGAACGGGTAGGCGGTCTCGGCGACGAAGACGGGCTTGCCGTAGCGGGAGGCCGCGTCGTCCAGGGTGGTCTGGAAGTCGGAGAGCGGACCGTGCCAGTAGCCGTAGTAGGACAGGCCGATCGCGTCGAACTTCACGCCGTTCGCGACCGCGTTGTCGAACCACCACTGCATGCCGGACTTGTCCCCGCCCTTGGCCAGGTGCAACGCGACGACCGTGGACGAACTGACCGCCTTGGCCGCGTCGTAGCCCGAGTCGAGCAGACCGGCCAGCTGGCTCCAGTGGGACGTGGAGCCCTCGGACCACAGGATGCCGCCATTGATCTCATTGCCGATCTGGACCATGTCGGCGGTGGTGCCTTGAGCCTTCAACGCCTTCAGGACGTCGTACGTGTGGTGGTACACGTCCGTCTTGAGTTGACTGTATGTATGGCCCGTCCATGCGGCCGGCTTGGTCTGGGTTCCGGGGTCCGCCCAGGTGTCCGAGCAGTGGAAGTCGACCAGGAGCTTCATGCCCTGGGCCTTGATGCGCTTGGCCATCGCGAGGACGTGCGCCTTGTCGTTGAAGCCGTCCGCCGGGTTCACCCAGACCTTCAGGCGGGCGTAGTTCATGCCGTACGACTCCAGGATGGCCAGGGCGTCGCCCGTGGTGCCCGAACTCGTCTTGTAGACACCGCCCTTGGCCTCGCTCTTGGCGAGGGAGGAGATGTCGGCGCCGTGGATGGACGTGCCGGTGGTGCCGGGCGTGAAGGTCAGGTCGTCAACATTGATCCACTTGCCGGCGTTCGCGTCACTGTTGATGCTGATGGTGCACTGGCTGTTCGTCACCTTGATCGGCGTGACGATACGGATCCACCCACCGGACGAGATGGGCAGATCGGTGCGCTGTTCCGCACTCCCGCAATTCTTGAGCGCCATGTACGCGGCGTTCTGCCCGCCGCTGGAGCGGACCCAGGCGGTCAACGTGTAGGCGCCGTTCGTCAGGCCCGACAGGTACTGGTACGTCTCCCCCTTGTAGGCGGACGCCGCGTACTGGGTGAGGCGGTAACTGCCGCTGTGGCCACCGGACTCGGTGTACGAGGCGCCGGTGTCGCCGTACTCCGACCAGCCGGTGGGTGCGGCCGTGCCGGTGCCGTCGGCCTCGAAGCCGCCGTTGCTCAGCGAGCTCGCGGCGTGCGCCGCCTGCGCGGGCAGGAAGGTGAGGGCGAGTCCGGCCGTGAGGGGCAGCAGCAGGGCTCCGGTGGTGCGTCCGGGATGGAACTTCATCGTCCGTCGTCCCTTCGACGTGACTGGCGAGGGGTGTCCTCCGGCGGGGCTGGAGGAGAACCCCTCCGCCCGCGGCTCTCGTGGCACACGCGGGCGGAGGGGAGCCTCTCCCCGTACGGGGTCTACCTCGCCCGGATCTACTCCGTCGCGGCCGTCCCCGCCGACGTGGTGGAGGCCGGGCGGATGGACGGGGCGAGCGAGTGGCGGATCTTCACCCGGATCGCACTGCCGATGATGGTCCCGGGCATGGTCACCGCGTTCCTGTTCCAGTTCGTCGCGATCTGGAACAACTTCCTGCTGCCGTTCACCATGCTCAGCGACGACGAGAAGTTCCCGCTCACGCTGGGCCTCTACACGCTGCTGGAACAGGGTTCCAACACCCCGGCGCTGTACACCCTCGTGATCACGGGCGCCTTCCTCGCGGTCCTCCCGCTGATCGCCTTGTTCCTGGTCATTCAGCGGTTCTGGAGCCTCGACCTGCTGTCCGGGGCCGTAAAGTCATGACCATGAGCAATCCGGGGGGCCGGCGCAAACCGCCGACGATCCACGACGTGGCGCGCGAGGCAGGCGTCTCGCGCGGCACCGTCTCGCGCGTGCTCAACGGCGGGCACTACGTCTCCCCCGCCGCGCAGGAGGCGGTCGACGCCGCCATCCGCAGGACCGGGTACGTCGTGAACCGGCACGCCCGCTCGCTGATCACCGGACGCTCCGACTCGGTCGGCTTTCTGCTGACCGAGCCGCAGGAGCGGTTCTTCGAGGACCCCAACTTCAATGTCCTGCTGCGCGGTTGCACCCAGGCGCTGGCCGCGCACGACGTGCCGCTCCTGCTGATGCTGGCGGGCACCGAGGACGAACGGCGCCGCATCACGCGGTACATCACCGCCGGGCACGTCGACGGGGTGCTGCTGGTCTCCAGCCACTCCGGTGATCCGGTCGCGGAGGAACTGCGCGAGGCGGGCGTGCCGCTCGTCGCCTGCGGCAAGCCCATCGGCCTGGGCTCGAAGGTGAGTTACGTGGCCCCCGACGACCGGGACGGCGCACGGGACATGGTCCGGCATCTGCTGTCGCTGGGCCGGCGCCGGATCGGTGTGGTCACCGGACCACTGGACACGCCGGGCGGTGTGGAGCGGCTCGCCGGGTACGAGGAGGTGCTCACCGAGGCCGGTATCGGTGTCGACGAACGGCTCGTCGTGTCCGGCGACTACAGCCGGTCGAGCGGTGAGGCGGGCGCGGAGCGGCTGCTGGCGCGGGCCCCGGACGTGGACGCGGTGTTCGTGGCCTCCGATCTGATGGCCCAGGGCGTGCTGGCCGCGCTGCACCGGGCCGGGAGGCGAGTGCCGGATGACATCGCTGTCGGCGGCTTCGACGACTCCCCGGCGGCGACGGCGGCCACTCCGGCCCTGACGACGATCAGGCAGCCGTGGGACCGGATCAGCAGCGAGATGGTGCGGGTGCTTCTCGCGCAGACCGGCGGGGAGGACCCGGCGGCGGTGATCCTGCCGACGGAACTCGTCCGACGCGAGTCGACGTAGACGCTCCGCTGGAAAAACCGGGAAAGAGCGTCAGACCTCTACGACTCCGTCAGGACCGATCGCACAGTTCCCCACACCCCCACGGAAAACGACCAAGCCGGTTCCACACCGGCGGCAGTGACCCTGCCGACGGAACTCATCCGACGCAGGCCGACATAGACGCTCCGCTGGAAAAACCGGGAAAGAGCGTCAGACCTCTACGACTCCGTCAGGACCGATCGCACAGTTCCCCACACCCCCACGGAAAACGACCAAGCCGGTTCCACACCGGCGGCAGTGACCCTGCCGACAAAGCTCGTCCGACGCGAGCCTACGTAGACGCTCCACTGTGAAAGCCGGGAAAGGGCTTCAGACGTCTACGGCTCCGCGAGGACCGATCGCGCAGTTCCCCGCGCCTCCGCGGGGCACGACCAGGCCGGTTTCGTAGGCGAGCACCACCGCCTGGGCCCGGTCGCGCAGGCTCAGTTTGGCGAAGATGCGGGCCACGTGGGATTTGACCGTGGCCTCGCTCAGGGTCAGTTCGGTGGCCAGTTCCGTGTTGGACAGGCCGCGGCCCATCAGGGTCAGGACCTCGCGTTCGCGGGGTGTGAGCGCGGCCAGGTCGGCGGGCGGCGTCGTCGCCGCGTGCCCGGCCTCGGCCGCGTAGCGCTCCACCAGGCGCCGGGTGATCTGCGGGGCGAGCAGGGCGTCGCCGGTGCAGACGAGGCGGACGGCCGCCGCGAGGTGCTCCGGGGTGACGTCCTTCAGCAGGAAGCCGCCGGCGCCGATCGACAGGGCCTCGTACACGTACCGGTCCAGGTCGAAGGTGGTCAGCATGAGGACCCGGCAGTCGGGAGTCCGTTCCAGGATGCGCCGGGTGGCCTCCAGTCCGTCCATGACCGGCATGCGGATGTCCATCAGCACGACGTCCGGGCGCAGTTCACGGACCGCGGCGACCGCCTCTGCGCCGTCGGCGGCCTCGCCCACGACGTCGATGCCCCGGGCAGTGAGGATCAGCCGGAAGCCGGTACGGATCAGGGTCTGGTCGTCGGCGATCAGGACCCGGGGTGCCCGCCCGGGCGCGCCGGCCGTCATGGGCGGTCCAGGGGTATGCGGGCGCGGACGCGGTAACCGCCGCCGAGCCGGCGCCGGGCGTCGAAGTCACCGCCGTAGACGGCGACCCGTTCGCGCAGGCCGAGCAGGCCCCGGCCGGTGCCCTCGGCACGCGGTCGCGGGGAGCCCGGTGCCGTACCGGTGAGCACACTGGGGCCGGAGTTGAGCACCTCGACGCGCAGTGCGTGGTCGGCGTAGCGCACGCTCACCTCCGCGGTGCCGCCGTCGCCGTGCCGCAGCGCATTGGTCAGGGACTCCTGGACGATGCGGTAGGCGGTCACGTCGACGCACTGGGGCAGCGGGCGCGGTTCGCCCAGGACGCGGACCTCGACGGGGAGCCCGGCGAACGTTATCCGGTCCACGAGCGAACCGAGCCGGTCGAGTCCGGGCTGCGGGGCGAGGGGCGTGCCCGCCGGGTCGGCGTCCGCAGCCGCCTCGGTGTCCGTGCCGTCGGGGGCCGGGGCCAGCAGGCCCAGCAGGTGTCTGAGGTCGGTCATCGCGCCCCGCCCGGCGTCCTCGACGGCTCTGAGCGCGGTCGCGGCCTCGTCCGGCATGGTGCCCAGCACCTCGCGCGCGGCGCCCGCCTGGACGACCATCAGGCTGACCGTGTGACTGACGATGTCGTGCAACTCCCGGGCGATCCGGTCGCGTTCGGCCGCGATCGCCGCTTCGGCGGCGCTCTCCCGCTCCCGCTCCAGCAGCCAGCCCCGCTCCCCGACGGCCGCCCGCCAGCGCCGCCGGGTGCGCACCAGCGCCACCGTCAGTCCCACGACGGCCGCGCACGCCACCGCGAGCGCCGCCGCGAGCACCTCGTCCTCCCCCATGACGTTCATGGTCGCAGACGGCACCGACATCCACATCGGCCCGGGGATCCAGCCTGCCTGCATCGCCGGGATGAGGGCGGCTCGGTGCGTGACGGGCGCCACCCGGGTGAAGATCACGGGCCGGCGTCGGCAACCGGTCAGGATCGGAGAAGCCGGGGCGGGCCGACCGGTCCTAGCGTGGGTGCACCGGCGGGACGACCCGTCGGGCCGCGCATCGCGAAGGAGTGAGTTCCATGACCACAGGCGTGCAGACGATCATCTACCCCGTCAGGGAAGCGAAGGCCGCCAAGGCACTGTTCACCGCCCTGCTGGGCGTCGAGCCGTACGCCGACGAGCCGTACTACATCGGTTTCAAGGCCGCCGGGCAGGACGTCGGGCTCGACCCGAACGGGCACGCGCAGGGCCTGACCGGGCCGGTGCCGTTCTGGCACGTCACCGACCTGCGCGAGCGGCTCGCGGCGCTGGTGGAAGCGGGTGCCGAGGTGCTCCAGGACGTGCGGGACGTGGGCAACGGCCGGCTGATCGCCTCCGTGAAGGATCCCGACGGAAACCTGATCGGCCTGCTCCAGGACCCGACCGCCTGAGGTCCGGTCGCATGGGCCCCGGTCACCACCCGCACCACAAACTAGTTGCACACTCAACGATTGGCCGGATCGGTGCTACGGTGCGGGTATGGCAGTCAAGACGGCCGACGCCCGGCTCGAGGAACGGTGGCGGGACATCCTCGCGGTGCACGCGCGCACGATGTGCGAGATAGACCGGGCTCTGCACCCGCACGGACTGGGCGCCAGCGATTTCGAGGTGCTCGACATCCTGGCGACCGAGTCGCCCGCGCCGGGCGAGCAGTGCCGGGTGCAGAACCTGGTCGGCCGGGTGCACCTCAGCCAGAGCGCGCTGTCCCGGCTGATCAGCCGGCTGGAGAAGGACGGGCTGGTCGAGCGCTCGGTGTGCATGGAGGACCGGCGCGGGGTGTGGGTGGCGCTCACTCCCAAGGGCCGCGCCCTGCACGAGGCGGTGCTGCCGCTCCAGCGGGCGGTGCTGGAGCGGATGCTCGCCGAGCAGGACGCCGGGGCCGCGACTGCGCAGTCCTAGAGCAGCAGTTCGGCCCCGTCGTCCAGCACCTCGGCCCCGTTCCCGGCGGCACGCGCGCGTGCCGGTGACGACGGGTCGAGCAGCGGGTTGGTGTTGTTCAGATGGGTGTAGATCCGGCGCGCCCCGGGATGCCGGGCGAGGGCGGCGAGGGTGCCGTCCGGACCCGTGACCGGCAGATGCCCCATCGCCGCCTGCCCGGCGCCGGACCGTACCGCCGTCCCCATCTCGTCGGCCGCGTAGAACGTGCCGTCGAGCAGCACGCAGTCCGCCTCGGCGCACAGCTCGTCCAGCTCCGCGCTCCAGGCGCCCACGCAGGGCGCGTACACCAGCACTCCCCCGCTGGCCAGGTCCTCGACGCGGTACGCCGTCACCCACGGGCCGACCGGCCGCGGCGCCTGCGCCGCTATGTACTTCGGGATCTTCGCGCCCACCGGATGGGCCGTGACCACCAGCCCGCCGGCCAGCACGAAACCTCCGTCGGCCAGGGTGTCCGCCCATTCCCAGGGGGCGTAGCGGTCCAGGGCGGCGCGCACGGGGGCGAGGGCCGCGCGGACCGGCGGAGCCGCGTAGACCTTCAGGCCCGCCGCTCCCCGCAGCTCGCCGAGTCCGGTGACGTGGTCGGCCTCGGCGTCGGTGAGCAGGACCCCGCGCAGCGGGGTGTCGCGGGGGCCGGGGCCGGGCCACAGTGCCGGTGTGGCGGTGAGCTGGGTGCGCAGATCGGGCGAGGCGTTCAGCAGCCACCAGTCGCGGCCGTTGCCGGTGACGGCGGCGCACTCCTGGGTGCGGGAGGGCAGCCTGCCCTCCCGGGCGGCCGCGCACAGCGCGCAGGCGCAGTTCCACTGCGGGAAGCCGCCCCCGGCGGCGGTACCCAGCAGGACGACCCTCACGATGGCCCCTCCACGATCGACCGACCTTTCTCCCGCTGGGGTCTTCCCCTCGCGAGGAGAGTGACCACCCCGGCGCGGGGAGCAGTTCCGGCCGTTCGGTCGCCCAAGGGGCGGGTGAGGGCGTGTGTTCAGCGGGCCAGCAGCGTCCGCACCCCTTGTGACGTCAGTGTCAGGGCGTGGGCGGAGTTGCCGTCTATGGCCAGGGCCAGGTCCTCGTCGGGCCACTGTGCGGCGAGGGCGCCGAGCGGGACGAGGCGGTAGCGCGAGATGAACGGCAGCAGCCGGCCCAGCTCGCCCTCCGTGGTGAAGACGGGAACGACCGGTTCGCCTCCGGGCTGTTCCAGGACGGGCAGGGCCAGCGAGGAGGCCTCGGCCCCCTCCTCCTCGTCGAGCGCGTCGTCCGGCACCGGGACGAGCACGTCGCTGTGCGCGAGGGTGTCCAGGGCGGCCTGGTCCTCGGCGTTCACGGCCAGCGCGTCCAGCGCCTGCTGGGCCGGTGTCGGCCGGTGGTCGTGTGCGGCGGATGCATCCATGGCAGATCCCCAGGTAGCTACGGTGATGCGACCTCCCGGGCGGGTCCGTGCCCGGGTGCTCCCGGTCGCGTACCCGCTGGGCTCGGGGGCATGCGTGGCGATCGCGGGGAGGTCTGGTGAGCACGCGGGCGGGCGCCCCGGCGTGTCCCCATGCCGATGCGGCCCTGGTTCCGTGAGGCCAAGCCGGCCGTCTTCGTCCACTGGGGCGTGTACGCGGTGGACGGAGTGCCGGAGTCCTGGTGCTTCTGCACCGGGCAGGTCTCCCACGGGCGGTACATGAAGCAGCGGGACGGTTTCACGGCGTCCCGTTACGACCCGCACGCGTGGGCGGAGCTGTTCGCCCGTGCCGGTGCCCGGTACGCCGTGCTCACCGCGCGTCATCACGACGCGGTGGCCCTGTGGGACAGCGCGCACGGCGGGCTGGACGTGGTCCGCCGCACCCCGGCGGAGCCCGACCTGATCGCCGGGTACGCGGACGCGCCGCGCGAGCGCGGCCTCAAAGTGGGCCTGTGCTCCTCCCATTCGGACCGGAACCACCCCGGCTACGCGAGCACCCGCCACCCCGCCCCGGACGAGGATCCCCCGAACCCCCTCGCGCACGCCCGGCCCGGTGCGGAGGACCCCGTCGCCTGGGCACGATCTCGCCTACCGGGACGGACAGGTCGGGGAGCTGGTGGACCGGTTCCGGCCGGACCTGCTCTGGTTCGACGGCGAGTAGGAGCGCACCGAGGAGCAGTGGGGCCGGACGCCCTGGCCGCGCGGATCCTGGCCGGGAACCCGGACACGGTGCTCAACGCGCGCATGCTCGGCCACGGCGACTACGCCACCCCGGAACAGGGCGTGCCGCTCCAGGCGCCCGACGGCCCCTGGGAGTTGTGCCTCACGGTCAACGACTCCCGGGGCTTCCAGCACCGGGACACGATCCCGACGGAGCAGGCGGAGCGGCTCACGGGGCTCGGGGCATGGATCGCCCGGCACACCGAGGCCGTGTACGGCACCGTCGCCCATGGCGCTGTGCGAGCCCCGCTCGCGAGCCGGGCGGCGCGGGCGGACTCGGGGTGGTAGGCAGCCACGCCGATCCCGGTCACCGCCATGCACACAAGGGTCGTAGGCGCCGTCGCGAGCGGCGAGCAGCCAGGGGATCGTGCGGCGATCGGTGAGGGCGCCGGACAGCGGGTGTGTCACGGAGGACAGCAGGGAGGCGGGCCAGGACGACACCGGAGGCGGCGGCGTAGCCGTACCCGCGCCCGGCGACGGGGAAGGGGAGCGGACCCTCTCCGCCGGCGGAACCCTCGCCCGTGGCCCGCGGCCCGCGGCGTGGCGCGTCCGGTCGCGGCAACCGGCGGCGTGGCGCGTGCCGCCCCGCCGGGGTGCGCGGCGAGGATGGCGTTCGGTGACGGGCCCGGGAGCAGCCGGTGGAAAGGCGGAGGCGGGTATGACGGTGAACCGTGTCGGCCTGGTGGTGCACGGCGGACGGCCCGAGGCGGTGGTCGCCGCACGGGCCGTGCGCGAGTGGTGCGCCGAGCACGCGGTGGGCTGTGCCGACATCGACGTGTGGCAGGAGGGCGCGCGGCACAGTGCGCTGGAGGAGGTGGAGGCCGCGGGCGATCCGGATCTGATCGTCACCCTCGGCGGCGACGGCACGTTCCTGCGCGGCGCCCGGCTGGCCGCCGAGCACGACGCCCTGGTCCTCGGCGTCGACCTCGGCCGGGTCGGCTTTCTGACGGAGGTTCCGGTCTCCGCGGTGCGCGTGGCGCTGGACGCGGTACGGGACGGGCGGATCACGGTCGAGCGCCGGATGCTGCTGACGATGCGCGCGTCGTGCCGGCTGGAGGTGCCGGCGCAGATGGAGGCGCTGATGCGGTACGGGCGCGGGCCGATGCTGCCGCCGCCCCGGGTGCGCCCCGAATGCGAGACCGGGAACGAGTGGGGCGTGGCCCTGAACGTCACGGCGCTGAACGACGTCGTCGTGGAGCGGCTGACCCGGGACCGCCAGGTGTCGGTCGGCGTCTATCTGGCGGGCCGGCTGCTCGCCTCGTACTCCGCAGACGCGCTGCTGGTGGCAACGCCCACGGGGTCGACGGCATACAGCTTCGCCGCGGGCGGTCCGGTGGTCTCGCCGCGCGCCGACGGGCTCGTCTTCACGCCGGTAGCCCCGCACATGGTGTTCAACCGCTCGGTCGTGGCCGCCCCCGACGAGCCCATCGGGCTGCGGGTGCTGGAGCGTTCGGGCCAGGCCGCGGTGAGCATCGACGGGCAGTTGCGCGGGGTGCTGAGCCCCGGGGACTGGATCGGCGTGTACGCCGCTCCGCACCGGCTCAAGGCCGTGCGGCTGGGCCCGATGGACTTCTACGGCCGGCTGCGCGAGCGCATGAACCTCACCGACGCCCCGGCCGCGCTGGCCGACGGCGAGGCGGCTCCGCTGTGGCCGGTCAGCACTCCCCCGCCCGGCGACCTGGCCCACCTCGCGCTGCCCCCGGCCCCGGCCGACGGACCGCCCCCGGCGTGAGCCGGGTTCGCCGGGCGCGCTACAGCTGCCCGCCCTCCTGGATGTTCACCCCGTCGATCGTGACGACGTCCGTCCGCTCGGAACCCCCGACGACGCGGATCCAGCTGTCCACGGTCAGCTCGCGCCCGCTCAGGGCGATCTTGAAGCCGCCGTACATTCCGGGGACGGGGAACCAGCACACCGGGTGCGCCAGTTCGGTCAGCACCTCCACCTCCGGCAGCCGCATCCCCTGCTGGGTCGCGAGGTCGGTGCCGTCCTCCAGTCCCGCCCGGTGCCGGATCAGCCGGTGCAGGTGGTACTGGAGGCGGCCGGACACGTCGGCGGGCAGCGGGTGCCGGACGTCCGGGCACAGCGGGGCGGTGAGGTGGTGGTGGCCGCGTTGCGCGGCGATGTCCACGGCGCGCGCCCCGTCGCCGGTGCGCAGGGTCCGCCACGCGCCGGCCTCCAGCAGCCGCTCGACCGTCTCGGCCGGGGCACCGTGCCAGGCGGCCTGGTGCAGGGGCGTGAATCCGCTACGGCCTTCCAGCCGCGCGGTGTTGACCCAGTCCCGGTTCTTGTCGAGGAGGGCGAGCACGTTCCGCCAGTGACCGTCCCGGGCGGCGTCGGCGAGCTGGTCGCGCCGTGCCGCGTATTCGTCCTTGAGGCTCGACCTGCGGGTGACGCCGTCCCAGTGTGCGACTTTCTCGTGATCCACACGGGTGAGTGTAGGAACCGGCCGTGGGCCTCCGCCACATCGGTCCCCCTTGCGCGAGAGCGTCAGAACACCCACCGCGTGTGCGTGTAGACCCCGTTGTCCCGGCCGAAGCCGTACGCCGTGTCCGGGGCCACCGCGAACAGCACCGCGTCCCCCGCGCGGAACGCGTCCCCGATCCCGTGGAAGGTGCCCTCGGGCGAGGTGATGTGCGCGCCGTACTTCGCCTCGTACGCCGCGATGACCTCCTCCGTCACCGCCGGATCGGCCACCCGCTCCGCCCTGCCCTCGACCACGAGGTCGAGCCCCTCGGTGAGCGAGTTGCCGCCGGTGGTCAGCGCGCAGTGGGCATGATGGGCGAGGTTTCTCGCCTTCTGTTCCCCCGGGCCGGTGGAGAAGTACAGCACCCCGGCGTGCCAGGCGGCGATCACAGGGGTCACGTGCAGCCGGCCGTCGCGGCGCACCGTGGACACCCAGAAGATCTCGGCGGCCTCCAGGTGCCGCTGGGCCTCGGCCCATTCGGTGGCGGTGACGTCCTCGGCACCGGGCCGGGGCCGGAGCGCGGAACTGTAGCGGGCGTCGAGCGAGGCCGTGGGCTGTGGCCGCGCGGGTTCTCGTGTCGGCATGACGGGTCTCCTTCCTCTCCTCCCTCATAACGACCGCCGGGCCGTGCGGAAATCATCGCCGCACCGGCCCCGTGCACCATCAGCTCCCTGCGTCCCAGGCGGGAGCGGGAGACCCAGGCGGGAGCGGGAGGACGAGCGACACGTCCGTACGGGCATCAGCGTCTGTCCGGGGCGGCCAGCCGGTGCAGTCTCAGGGCGAGTTGGATCTCCAGGGCACGGGCGGGGGTCTGCCAGTCCGCGCCGAGGAGCCGGCCCACGCGCTCCAGGCGCTGGGCGACCGTGTTGACGTGGACGTGGAGGGTGTCCTTGGTGCGGGCCGGGCTCATGCCGCAGGAGAAGAACGCGTCCACGGTGCGCAGCAGTTCGGTACCCCGCCGTTCGTCGTACGCCACGATCGGGCCCACGGTGCGCTCGACGAATCCGGGGACGTCCCGTTCGCCCGCGAGAAGCAGGCCGAGGAAGCCGAAGTCCTCGGCCGCCGCGCCGTCCCCGGCCCGGCCCAGCAGACGCAGCGCGTCCAGGCAGCGGCGGCCCTCGGCGTAGGCGCCGGCCACGGTCTCGGGCTGGGCGGCGAGGCCCGTGACGGGGGCGGAGGCGCCGACCGTGACGGGTTGGCGGACGGTCCTGCCAAGGTGGCGGGCGGTGCGGCGGGCCACCTCCGTGGCACTGTCCCCGGCGCCGAGCGGCAGCAGCAGGACGGTGCCGCCGTCGCGCGCGGCGGCGAGGCCCTGCCGGGTGGCGGCGAGATGGGAGGCTGCCGCCCACAGGCGCCGGCGGGCCGCGGCCTCCTCGTCGGCGTCGGCGGCCGGGCCGTCGAGGCGGGCGGCGAGGACGACATGTGTCGCGTCCAGGTCTGCATGGAGCCGGGCGGCGCGCTCGCGCAGCAGGCGCGGGTCCCGGTCGCGGGCGTCCAGCAGGTCGTCCAACAGTTCGCCCCGTACGCGCTGTTCGGCCTCGGCGGCGGAGCGGCGGGCGAGCAGGAGCAGCGAGGTGACCATCGCCGCCCGCTCCAGCGTGCGCTGGTCGACGGGGTCGAGGCCGGGGTGTCCGCGCAGGACCAGCGCGCCGAGGACTTCGCCGCCCGCGGCCACCGGGGCGATCCAGTCCCTGCCGTGCCGTGCGGCATGCCCCGCGGCCCGTGCGGTCTCCAGTGCCTCGGCCGGTGCCGCACCGGTATCGGTGAACTCCACGGTGCCGTCGAGGACTTCGGAGACGGCGGCGGCCACGTCGTGCACCCCGCCGCCGCGCAGGACGAGTTCGGCGAGCCGGTCGTGGACGTCCGAGGCGCGTTCGATGACCGCACTGCGGTCCCGGATGATCTCGTTGGCGCTCTCCAGGCCTGCCAGCGCCGCGCGCGTCTCGGTGAGCAGGTTGGCGGTGTCGATCGCAGCGGCGGCGAGCGCGGCGAAGGAGCCCAGCAGGGCGATCTGCTCGCGTTCGAAGACGCGGGCCCGGCGGTCGGCGGCGAAGAGGACGCCGATGACGTGCGGGCCGAGCACCAGGGGGACACCGAGGATGGCGACCAGGCCCTCGTCACGGACGCCGGCGTCGATGGTGCGGGTGTGCTGGAAGCGGGCGTCCTCGAAGTAGTCGTCGGTGACGTACGGCCGTGTGGTCTGCGCGACCAGTCCGCCGAGCCCCTCCCCCAGGCCGAGCCGGAGCTGCTGGAAGCGGGCCGAGACGGAACCCTCGGTCACGCGCATGTACGTGTCGCCGTGCGCCGGGTCGTTCAGGGTGAGGTAGGCGACGTCCGTGCCGAGCAGGGAGCGGGCACGCTGCACGATCGCCCGCAGGACGGCGTCCAGATCGCGCAGGCCCGCGAGATCGTGGGCGGTCTCGAAGAGCGCGGAGAGCTCCGCCTCACGGCGCCGGCGTCCCTCCAGCTCGGCCCGGACGCGCAGCGCGTGCGCCCTGGCCTGCTCCAGCTCGGCGATCCGCGCGGCCGGCCGGCCCTCGGCGCGGGCGAGCAGCACCGGCTGCTCGTACGCCTCCACCGAGGCGTCGCGGGCCAGCAGCTCCAGGTACGGGACCTCGGGGCTGCGGCGGGGTGCCGGCTGGACGTGATCGCGAGACATGGTCACAGGATTCCGCATCATCGGCCCGGCCCGCCGAGCCTGTGGACAACTCCCCGCACTCCCCGCACTCCCCGGCACCTCCTCGGGCTGTCGGGGCTCCGAGCCGGAGGCTCCCGGCCCTCCCCGTCAGTGGGCGGTCCACCCGCCGTCGAGCACCAGCGACGTGCCGGTGACGAAGGACGCCTGGGGGCTGCACAGATAGGCCACGGCCTCGGCGACCTCCTCCGGTTCGATGAGCCGCCGCACGGCGCTGTCCTTCAGCAGGACCTCGGACAGCACACGCTCCTCGGGGATGCCGTGCGCCCGTGCCTGGTCCGCGATCTGCTTCTCGACCAGAGGGGTGCGCACATAGGCCGGGTTCACACAGTTCGAGGTGACCCCGTGGGGCGCTCCCTCCAGTGCGGCCGTCTTGGACAGGCCCTCCAGACCGTGCTTGGCGGCCACATAGGCCGACTTGAAGGCGGAGGCACGCAGACCGTGGACCGAGGACACGTTGACGATCCGGCCCCAGCCCCGCGCGTACATGTGCGGCAGCGCGCCGCGGATGAGCCGGAAGGGCGCCTCCAGCATCACGGTGAGCACCGTGTGGAAGACGTCGGGCGGGAACTCCTCGATGGGGCGCACCAGTTGCAGGCCCGCGTTGTTGACCAGCACATCGGTACCGGCGGCGGCCCGCTCGGCGGCGTCGAGGTCCGTGAGGTCCAGGACGTGCGGTACGACGGTGCCGGGGAGGCCTGCGGCCCGCTCCGCCTCCCCCGCCAGCTCGGCCAGGCCCATCGCGTCGCGGTCGACGGCCCGAACCTCGGCCCCGGCGGCGGCGAGCCGCAGCACGCACGCGCGGCCGATGCCGCCGGCGGCACCGGTGACGAGGGCGGTGCGGCCGCCGAGGTCGGGAGAGGACGGCTGGGAGTGCGGGCCGGACGGAAGGCTGGAGGCGGTCATGTGCCGACCCTAAGCAGCACCCGCCCCGTCACCACATGTGGTGCGCACCCACACTTCAGTCAACAGTCGTAGGGTCAAACCATGTGGGTTCCTCGCACATGGCCTGCTTGATCCGGAAGAGACCGAACTCGTTGAGGTCGGGCAGCGCGTCCGGGGCGAACCAGCCCACCTCCAGCGACTCGTCGTCGTTGACCCGGGCCTCGCCGCCCACGGCCCGGCAGCGCAAGGTGATGTCCATGTACTGGCAGGTGTCGCCATTGGGGTAGGTGACCGGCTCCAGGGCCTGCACCAGGACGATCCGCTCGGCGACACAGCGCACCGCGGTCTCCTCGAAGACCTCCCGCACGGCGCAGGCCGCGGGCTGCTCACCCGGGTCCGCGATGCCGCCGATCACCGACCACTTACGGGTGTCGGACCGCCGGCCCAGCAGGACCCTGCCCTCGTCGTCGAAGACGATCGCGGTGACCCCGGGAAGCCAGAGCAGCTGCTGGCCGGCCGAGGCCCTGAGCGTGCGGATGAAGTCAGGAGTAGCCATGGCCTCGACCCTAACCGGCCCGGCGGGCCCTCCCCTGTCGGTCCGGGACCACAGACCGGTCGTGCGGTCATGCGCCGCCGGTGCGCCGGGCGCGCAGCCCGGACCCGATCGCCCACCCGAGGCCGCCCGCGGCAACCAGCACGAGCGCGATCTCGGGGAGGATGCCCAGCTCGGTCGCGGGGGTCTCGGAGGTGCGCAGCGGCACCTTCTGCACGAGGTAGGCGGGCACGAACATGCCGGTCTTCTGCGTGATCCTGCCGTCCGGCATGATGATCGCGCTGACCCCGCTGGTCACCGGCACGGTGACGGTGCGGCTGTGCTCGACGGCACGGATCCGGGACATGGCGAGCTGCTGGTAGGTCATCTCGCTGCGGTCGAAGGTGGCGTTGTTGCTGGGCACGGAGATCATCTCCGCGCCGTCGGTGACCTCGGAGCGCACAGCCCAGTCGAAGGCGGCCTCGTAGCAGGTCACGAGCCCGACCTTGGCGCCGTCCATGTCGAACACGCCGGGCTTGCTGCCCCGGCTGAAGTCCTGGCGGACCATACCGGTCCAGTTCTTGTTGATCGCACCGACGAGCCCGCGCAGCGGGAGGTACTCGCCGAAGGGCTGGATCTGCCGCTTGTCGTAGGTCTGCGCCGGGCCCTTGGCCGGGTCCCACAGGATCTGCTCGTTGTAGAGCTTGCCGTCGCGCTCCACGACCGCACCGACCGAGACGGGCACGCCGACCGCCTTGGCGGCCTCGTCGATGACGGCGGCCGCGTCGGGGTTGGCGAAGGGGTCGATGTCGGAGGAGTTCTCCGGCCAGAGCACGAAGTCGGGCCTCGGGACCTTGCCCGCCTTGATATCGGCGGCGAGCCTGAGCGTCTCGCGCACGTGGTAGTCGAGCACGGCCCGCCGCTGGGCACTGAACTCCAGCCCGGAGCGCGGCACGTTGCCCTGGATGACCGCGACGGTCCGGGTGCCGGCCTCGGCCCTGTCGCTCACCAGCGGCCGTGCGGCCACCGCGCCCACCACCGGGACGGCCACGCTCAGCAGGGCCGCGGCTGCGGCCGACCGCCGCACCGCCCGGGTGCGCCGCCCCTCGATGACCAGGCGTACGACCTCGTAGAGGCCGAAGCCGCACAGCACCACGGCGAAACCGAGCACCGGGGTGCCGCCCACCGCGGCCAGCGGCAGGAAGACACCGTCCGCCTGACCGAACGCGATCTTGCCCCAGGGGAAGCCGTTGAACGGTACGCGCGCGCGTGCCGCCTCGCCCGCGATCCATACGGCCGCGGCCCACACCGGCCAGACGGGCAGCCTGGAGACGGCGGCGACCCCGACGCCGACCAGGGCGATGAAGATCGCCTCGACGGCGACCAGAGCCAGCCAGGGACCGGGGCCGACCTCCACACCGGTCCACACGAGCAGCGGCAGCAGGAAGCCCAGCCCGAAGAGGTAGCCGAGGCCGAGGGCCGCCTTCCAGCTCCGGCCGCGCAGCACCCAGCCGAAACCGGCGAAGGCGGGCAGCGCCAGCCACCACAGGGGGCGCGGCGGGAAGCTGACGTAGAGCAGCACTCCGCAGAGCACGGAGGCGAGGGCCGGGACCAGGCGCAGCAGGCGGGCGCCGCGCGTGCCGGAGGCGGACGGCTGGAGCTGGTCCGGCTGGTCCACGGAGGTTGCGGTGACGGTCACCCGGGTGAGTGTACGGCGGCCGACCTGGCCGCGAACAGCACGGTTCCCGGGCCGGTGCCGGCACCGGCCCGGGGCGATCTCCGCTGGTCACCGGCGCGCGGCGAGCCGCCCGACCCTGAGCGCCCAGCGTGCCGGCACCCCCGGCCCGGCCTCGGTCCGCCCCCTTCTCGCCCCACTCCTCATCACGTTCTCACCCCGCTCCTCATCACGACGATCCGCCGCATCTCGTGCCCAAAGCGGTCATCAGCCGCTACGGTGTGCCCAGCCTCGGCAGCGCGGCCGGATGCGGCGCCGCACCCTGTCGTGGCCTGGCATGGGTGCGGGGGACGAGGGGCGGCGGGGTGGGCTCGACCGGGATGAGGCCTGTGGCCGGTACGGCCGCAGCGAACACGGTGAACGCCGTGAACGTCAGAGGAAACGTTTCTGACGGCGCGGGCATGATCTTGCTCGGGGCCTGCGCCGGGTGGGCGCTGATCACCGCGGCGGCCCACGACGGACGGCCCGAGGGCGTGCTGCTCGCGGTGCTGGCCGTGACCGCCGGTCATGCCGTCGGCCGGGTATCCGGAGCCCTGCTCCCGGTGGCCGCGCCCTGCGTCGGCGCGCTGGCCGCTCTGGCGCTGGCCGTGGCACAGCCCGATCTCTCCCCCGGTGTCTGGTACGCCAGTCCGCTCGGCCACGCCGGCGGCACGGCCGCCCTGCTGGCACTGGCCACGGGAGCCGCGTGCTGTGCCGCCTGGTCCGCGCCCGGACCGGCACCGCGGCTGGGGTTGCGGGCGCTGGCCGCCGCCGTCGTACCGACCGCGGCCGTCCTCGGCTCGACGGCCGGCTGCGCGGCGAGCACCGCCGTCCTGCTGTGTGGGCTGGCCGCGGGCTCGGTGACGCGCCGGGGTCTGTCCCTGCTGGGGCTGGCCGCGGCGGCGGCCCTGGTCGCAGGGGCGACATGGGCGCTGGCCGCCGGTGGGCTGCCCGACGGGCTCGCGGACGTGCTCGAAGGGCGGCTCACCGTGCACCGGGTGGGGCTGTGGCAGGACGCCCTGCGGATGGCGGAGCGGCACCGGGGCCTCGGGGTCGGTCCGGACCGGTTCGGCGAACCGAGTCCGGCGGCGACGCAGACGGTGCCCTCCGACGGCAAGCCGCACTCGGCCCTGTTGCAGGTGGCGGCGGAGCAGGGCCTGGTCGGGGTGGTACTGACCGGGGCCGCCTTCTGCTGGGCGCTGCACGCGTTGTGGCGTACGCCCCGCTCGACGCCGGTCGCCCTCACCACGGGCGCCGCCCTGACGGCGCTGGCCGCGCTCGCCTCGCTGGGCAACGCGCTGAGCTTCACGTCGGTGACGGCGGGCGCCGGACTGCTGGCCGGGTGGGCGACGGCACGGCCCTGGGCGCGCGAGGGCGCTGAGTCGCGACTCTGAGCGACGGGGCCGCCCGGGTGGGCGGCGTCAGGCGGCCGGACCGGGCGTGCCGGTCCGCAGCCGGGCCCGGATGACCCGTACCGCCGACTCCGCGTTGTCCACCGTGATCGTGAAGGTGTGACCGTCCCACAGGCGCAGCACGACGCCCTCGCCCCGGCGCACGACGACCGCGGTGCCCTTCTCGGGGCGCCACCGGTAGCCCCAGCCGCCCCAGTGCCGGGGCGTGACCAGGGCGGTGAAGTCGGCGCCGGCCACCTGGGAGAGCGGGATGCGGCGGCGCGGGAGACCTATATGACCGCAGCGCACCTCGACGCACTCCTTGTCGAGCCTGAGGTCCACGTGCACGAAGGCGAGCGTGCCGAACAGGACCAGCAGTCCGGCCGCGATGCAGCCCACGACGGACATCGCCAGCGGGGCGATGCCGGAGGTCCAGGCAGAGTCCACGGCCAGCTCGATGCCGAGCGCCATGCATGCCGCGCCCACCAGGGCCAGCAGCCACTGGACGCGGTTGGTGGCCCGCCCGGTCCAGACGTCGGGGTGTGTGGGGTCCTCGGCGTGGGGGTGGTCCCTCATATGCATGAGGTTACTCAGGTTTCGCCGCGCGGGTACCGGCGTGCGGAGGACGACGGGGCCGGGCGGGGCGCGACGGGCTCGTGTCCCCTCCGCCGTCGCCGCCGGTCAGCGAACCGCGCTGACGGCCCGCAGGAAGCGGCCTTCCTCGTACGCCAGGGCGGTGTCGGGGAGCGTGGCCTCGCGGCCGCTGAGCAGCACCGTGAGAGTGGTGTCGGCGACGGCGTCGGGGGCCGGCTCGGCGCCGACCCGGCGCAGGGCCTGGGCGGCCACCGCAGCGGCGGTGCCGTGCAGGACGAGCGGCTGGGCGTCCGGGCGCTGGACGGCCGCGCGGATCCGCTCGCCGACCAGCTCGTAGTTGGTGCAGCCGAGGACGACGGTGGTGACGTCCTCGGGGGTGCGGGCGGCGGCCGAGGCGATCGCGGCCTCGACCGCGGCCTCGTCGGCGTGGTGCACGGCGTCCGCGAGGCCGGGGCACGCCACCTCGGTGACGCTGACACCGGCGGCGAACTGCTCGATCAGACCGCGCTGGTAGGCGCTGCCGGTGGTGGCGGGGGTGGCCCAGATGGCGACGTGGCCGCCGCCCGCAGCGGCCGGCTTGATCCCCGGGACGGTCCCGATGATCGGCAGCTCCGGTTCGAAGCGGGCCCGCATCTGCGGCAGGGAGTGCACGGACGCGGTGTTGCAGGCGACGATCAGGACGTCGGGCTCGTGGGCGGCGGCCGCCTCTGCCACGGCGATGGCCCGCTGCGTGATGTCCTCCGGGGTCCGCGGCCCCCAGGGCATCCCGTCCGGGTCCCAGGAGAGCACGAGATCCGCGTCGGGCCGCAGCCGCCGTACCGCGGCGGCGGCGGGGAGCAGGCCGATTCCGGAGTCCATGAGCGCGATCTTCACCCGGCCACGATAGACGATCCGCCCCTGCGGGCCGCCCGGGTGGGGCAGACTGCGGCCGTGAGCGCCCTGATGTGGATCACCGCCGTCTCGCTGGCCGCCTGGTGCTGGCTGCTGCTCTGCCAGGGATTCTTCTGGCGCACGGACGTACGGCTGCCGCCGCGCCGGGACCCGGACGCGTGGCCGTCCGTGTGCGTCGTCGTACCGGCCCGGGACGAGGCCGCGGTGCTGTCGGCGAGCCTGCCGTCGCTGCTGGCGCAGGACTATCCGGGGCGGGCGGAGGTCTTCCTGGTCGACGACGGGAGTACGGACGGCACCGGCGAGCTGGCCCGGGAGCTGTCCCGGCGGCACGGCGGCCTGCCGCTGACGGTGGGCTCGCCCGGGGAGCCGCCGGCGGGCTGGACGGGCAAGCTGTGGGCGGTGCGGCACGGCATCGGCCTGGCACGCGCGCGTGATCCCGAGTATCTGCTGCTGACGGACGCGGACATCGCGCACGCCCCGGACAGCCTGCGCGCGCTGGTCGCGGCGGCGGGGGCCGGGGGCTTCGACGTCGTGTCGCAGATGGCACGGCTGCGGGTGGAGAGCCTGTGGGAGCGGCTGGTGGTACCGGCGTTCGTCTATTTCTTCGCGCAGCTGTATCCCTTCCGCCGGATCGGCCGCCGGGGATCGCGCACGGCCGCGGCGGCGGGCGGCTGTGTCCTGTTGCGCGCGGACATGGCGGAGCGGGCGCGCATCCCGGACGCCATCCGGCACGCGGTGATCGACGACGTGGCGCTCGCGCGCGCGGTGAAGGGCGTCGGCGGCCACGTCTGGCTGGGGCTGGCCGAGCGGGTGGACAGCGTGCGGCCCTATCCGCGGCTGCACGACCTGTGGCGGATGGTCTCGCGCAGTGCCTACGCCCAGTTGCGGCACAACCCGCTGCTGCTCCTCGGTACGGTCGCCGGGCTCGCCCTGGTCTACCTGCTGCCGCCCGCCGCACTGGTCGCGGGCGCGGCCGGCGGGAGCGTGGCGACGGCCGTGCTCGGCGCCCTGGCGTGGGCGGTGATGGCGGGGACGTACGTGCCGATGCTGCGCTACTACGGCCAGCCGGTCCGGCTCGTTCCGCTGCTGCCGTTCACCGCGCTGCTGTACTTGCTGATGACGGTCGACTCGGCCGTGCAGCACTACCGGGGGCGCGGGGCCGCCTGGAAGGGCCGTACCTACGCGCGTCCCGATGCCGTGCCCGACGAGGGCTGAGCCGGGTCACTTGCGGCCGGGCGTCCAGTTCATGCCCCAGCCGTAGGCGCGGTCCACGGTCCGCTGGGGGCTCACTCCGCGCTCCGGCACCAGGTAGCGCGCCTCGCGCTGGACGAGGAGGTCCCCGCCGGTGTTCGTGATCAGGGCGAGTGCGCACACCGTCGAGGGGACGGTGCACTCGTCGAGCGAGAAGTCGATGGGGGCGCCGTGCTGCGGGCGGAGGGTGACGGTGGCGTGCAGGTCGGCGAAGGAGTTGGCACCTTCGTAGATGGTGACGAAGACGAGGATGCGCCGGAAGTCCTGCCGGTGGTCGAGATTGACGGTGAGGTTCTCCCCGGCGGCCACGGCACCGGTGCGGTCGTCGCCGTCGAGGTGGATGTACGGCGGCCGGTGCAGCGATCCGAAGGCGTTGCCGAGGGCCTGGACGACTCCCTTGCGGCCGTCGGCGAGTTCGTACAGGGCGCACAGGTCGAGGTCGAGGTCCCGGTGGCCACCGCCTCCCCAGCGACCGCCCCAGCCCGAAAGCTGTTTGCCCGTCTGCCAGTTGAGGTTCACGCGCAGGGCACCGGATGTTCCGCCCTGCTTGGCGAGCGAGACGGAGGGGGCGGCCTTGGTGAGGGTGACCTTGGACAGGCGGACCGGCGCGGCGGGCGGCGCGGCGACCGGGGGTGCCACGGGGGGCGTCGGCGGCGGGGGCGGCGCGGTCGGGAGCGAGGGCGGCACGGGGGGCGTCGCGGGTGCCGGCGGCATCGTCACCGTGGGCGGTGCGGCGCGCTGCGGTTCGTCCACGGAGATCCCGAAGTCCGTTGCCAGGCCTTCGAGTCCGCTGCTGTAGCCCTGGGCGACGGCGCGGAACTTCCAGCCGCCCTGGCGGCGGTAGAACTCGCCGAGCACGAAGGCCGTCTCCGAGGTCGCGCCGGGGCTGTCGAAGCGGACGACGACGGAGCCGGTCGCGCCGTCGGTCACCTCGATGTAGAGGCCGGGGACCTGTGCGAACGTGCCGCCGTCGGCGGAGGCGGCGAGGACGATCCGCTCGATCGCGCCCTCCACGCGCGCGAGGTCGACGGAAAGCGTGTCGGTGATCTGTCCGCCGGCCGTCCGTTTGCCCTCGTGCCGTACGGCGCCGGAGGGGTGCGCGGGCTGGTTGTAGAAGACGAAGTCCCCGTCGGAGCGGACCCGTCCGGCGGCGAGGAGCAGCGCCGAGGCGTCCGCGTCGGGCACGCCTGGTCCGGAGCGCCAGCCCAATTCGACGCGCAGGGCCGTGGTCGGCACCAGCGCGTTCGACCCTTTCGGCATTGACATGTCCCACCCCAATCCGTGTCGGCTCCCGGGCATCCCCGGCCGTCCGGTCATCCCTACCCGCACAACCTATTCCCGGGACGGGCGAACTCCCCTGAACAGCACCGGAAGATCGCCGGTCGACCGCCGGTAACCCCGCAGAAAGACTCCCTTTACATGATTCAAACGCGGGCCGGTGCCCCATTTTGCCAAGTTCGCTCGGATTGGGGATCCCAGGTCACTGCCGACACGGAAAAGAACCCTCTTATCGGTCTCCCCAACGAGCACATCGTGGGCTTAACTTATGTGCCATGACCTCCCCCCGCTCCACTTATGGTGGCGGCTACTACTCCGCCTCCTTCCCGGACACCCCGATCTACGACTCCCTCGTCGCCGAGCGGGGCACCCCGCAGATCGCCCCGATCCGGGTCCCCGCCGCCTACGACATGGGCAGCAACCTGCCCGCCCTGCCGTCGGCACTGCCCGCCCTCCCGGCGGCCCCCTCCCCGCAGCCGCCTGCCTACGGCTACCCGCAGACGCCGCAGCCCGCGCCGTTCCAGCAGGCGCCCACGGCGCACATCCCGCAGCAGGCGAGCGCCCCGCGCGGTTACCCCGGTCCGCAGGCCCCGCAGCCGCAGCGCCCGATGGCGGGCGGCACGGGGTACGAGGCCATGCGCCCCGCCGCGCCGCGGCCCGCCCCGGCTCCCTACCAGGACCCGTACAACAACCAGCAGTACCGCGGCTACTGACCGGCGCCCCCTCGCTGTCGGTGCCGCCTGGCACGATGGCGTCATGGGACACGCCGAAGTGCAGTCGATCCACGTCCATCCGGTCAAGGCGTTCCGGGGATTCGCACCCCAGGAAGCTGTGGTGGAGCCCTGGGGCCTGGCCGGAGACCGGCGCTGGACACTGATCGACGACGGGGGAAAGGTCGTCACCCAGCGCGAGCAGCCGCGCCTCGCGCTGGCCGTCGCCGAGCTGCTGCCCGGCGGCGGAGTTCTGCTGTCCGCGCCCGGTCGCACGCCGTTGGCGGTGACCGTGCCCGAGCCGGGCGAGACCGTGCCGATCAGCGTCTTCGGCACGAAGGTGGAGGCGGTCCCGGCCGGGCCGCCCGCGCATGCCTGGTGCAGCGCCTTCCTGGAGGCGGACGTCCGCCTGGTGCACATGGACGACCCGGCCGCCCGCCGCCCGGTCGACCCCGCGTACGCCCTGCCCGGGGAGACGGTCAGCTTCGCCGACGGCTATCCCCTGCTGGTCACCGCCGCCGCCTCCCTCGACGCCCTCAACTCCCTGATAGCCGAGGGCACTCACGGCCACGAGGGTCCGCTGCCGATGAACCGCTTCCGGCCCAACCTCGTCGTCGCGGGCACCGAAGCCTGGGCCGAGGACCACTGGTCCCGCATCTCCGTCGGCGACGTGGTCCTGCGCGTCGCGAAGCCGAGCGGACGGTGCGTCGTCACCACGACCGACCAGGACACCGGCGTACGCGGCCGCGAGCCCCTGCTCACCCTGGCGCGGCACCGCAGGGCCGGCTCGATGCTGGTCTTCGGGCAGAACCTGGTGCCCGTCACACCCGGCACGATCAGGGTCGGGGACCCGGTGCGGGTGCTGGAGTGACACGCGACAACGGCCGGACACGGACGGGAACCCAAAGGGGGACACGGTCGTTGACAGTGCATGAGAAACGCGTGAGAAGCCGCGCTCGGCACCGTCCGCGGCGGACGTGACGTCGCTCTCTCTTGCTCCGGGGCACGGATGCACGCCCGCGCCGGGGGCTATGACGGAGCGGAAGGGGGTGGGGACATGCGGGCCATCAGGGGGCTGTGGCGCTGGCGGCACAACCCGCTGCGCCGACCGACCGATCTGGCCGAGGCGTGGGTGGCGCTCGTGGCGCTGGTGCTGATCGCCGTGGCCGCGCCCGTGACGGGTGGTCTGGTCGGAGCCGTCGCCCAGGACTCGCTCCAGCGGTCGGTGCGCGAGCAGCAGCACACGCGCCATCTCGTCACCGCCACGGTGGTGCGCACCCTCAAGGACACCCCGCTGGAGACGGATCCCGACGCCGTCGCGGTGCGCGAGTCCCGCCACCGCGTCCTCGCCGACTGGACCGCGCCGGACGGCTCCCAGCGGTACGGCTCGGCCCTGGCGGACCTCAAGTCCCCGCACACGGGCGACCACTTCGCCGTCTGGACGGACCCGCGGGGCCGAATAACCACGCGTCCGCTGGACTCCCCCACCGCGACGACGCACGCGGTGCTGGCCGGGTTCGGCGCGGCCCTGCTGATCGCCGGCCTGGTCGAGGGCGTCCGGCGGCTGGCCGTATGGCGCATGATCCGCCGGCGGTACGCGTGCTGGGACCAGGCCTGGGACCGGGCCGGACCGGACTGGGGCAAGGCGGGCACCGGCAGCTGACGGCCTGACGGCTCTGGTCAACCCACCACGCACGCACACGCTACGGTGGACCGGCCGAAACGCTTTCGGCGACAACCCGCGGATGAGCGAACCGCAGGGACGCGCAGGTTTTCGAAGAGCGCGCACGCGAATCGAGTCATCAGTACGACGAGGTGGGGGCACGGCAACGCCATGGCACAGGGCACGGTCCAGGTGACGCACACCGGTACGTCGCGGTGGCGGCGCCGCACGGGTGAGTACGCATCTCTCGCCGCCGCCCTGGAGGCCGCCGCCGACGGTGACGTCCTCACCATCGCCCCCGGCACCTACCGGGAGAACCTCGTCGTGCAGCGGTCCGTGACGCTCCGCGGCCCCGACGGCTCCCCCGGATCGGTGCGGATCGCGCCCGAGGCGGGAGTGCCGCTGACGGTGCGGGCCTCGGCCGTGGTGCAGGACCTGCACGTGGAGGGCCAGGACTCGGCGGCACCGGCGTTGCTGGTCGAGGAGGGCACGCCCGAACTGATGGACGTGCGGATCGTCACGCGCTCCGCCGCCGGCATCGAGGTGCGCGGCGGCGCCCGCCCGACCGTACGCCGCTGCACGGTGGACAACCCCGCGGGCATCGGCATCGCCGTGCTCGACGGCGGCAGCGGGGTGTTCGAGGAGTGCGAGGTCGTCGCGGCCGGACAAGCGGGCGTGGCCGTCCGCGGCGGCGCCCATCCGCGCCTGGTGCGCTGCCGCGTGCACCACGCCTCCGGCACCGGGCTGACGGCGACCGGGGAGAACTCCGCCCTGGAGGCGCTGGGTTGTGAGATCTACGAGGTCCGCGGTTCCGGCGTGCAGGTGAGCCAGCGCGCCAGCGCGCATCTGACCGACTGCGACGTGCACCGCACCACCGCCGACGGCGTCACGCTGGACACGGACGCGGTGCTCACCCTCGCCGACTGCCGTATCCACGACATCCCGGAGAACGCGGTCGACCTGCGCTCCCGCTCGGTGCTGACACTGACCCGCACGACGGTCCGCCGGTTCGGGCGCAACGGCCTGTCGGTGTGGGACCCGGGCACCAGGGTGGACGCCAACCAGTGCGAGATCTTCGACAGCACGGGCGACTATCCGGCGGTGTGGGTGAGCGACGGCGCCACGGCCGTCCTCGACTCCTGCCGGGTGCACGACGTGCCGGACGCGCTGTTCGTGCTGGACCGCGGCTCGCGCGCGGACGTCGTGGACAGCGACCTGTCCCAGGTGCGCAACACGGCGGTGTCGGTGAGCGACGGGGCGACCGCGCAGCTCGACGACTGCCGAATCCGGGAGGCGGCCACCGGCGCCTGGTTCCGCGACCACGGCAGCGGCGGCACGCTGAACAACTGCACCCTGGACGGCACCCAGACCGGCGTGATCGTCACCAAGGGCGCCGACCCCACCGTCGAACGCTGCACGGTCGACTCCCCCGCCGAGGCCGGTTTCTACGTCTCCGCGGGCGGTCGCGGCAGCTTCCTCGACTGCCGGGTCAGCGGCAGCAGCGGCTACGGCTTCCACGTGATCGACGGCTGCCGGGCGACCCTGCGCAAGTGCCGTACGGAGCGTTGCGCGCGCGGCGGTTACGAGTTCGCCGACAACGGCCCGGACGCCGGTTCCGGGACGGGCCCGGTCGTGGAGGACTGCAGCAGCGACGAGAGCGGGGGCCTGCGGCCCTCGGCGGTGCGCGAGACCGCCGTTCAGACGGCGACGCACGCCGGCGGCCTGCTCGGCTCGATCCCCGGGCAGCGCACCACGGAGCAGGAGCAGGTGGCCGACACCGCGGAGCCGGCCGCACCGGCGCGCACCTCGAAGGACGTGCTCGGGGAACTCGACGCGCTGGTCGGGCTGGAGAGCGTCAAGCGCGAGGTGCGGGCGCTGACCGACATGATCGAGGTGGGCCGGCGCCGGCAGCGGGCGGGCCTGAAGGCGGCCTCGGTCAAGCGGCATCTCGTGTTCACCGGCTCCCCCGGCACCGGAAAGACGACCGTCGCCCGGCTCTACGGCGAGATCCTCGCCTCGCTCGGCGTGCTGGAGAAGGGGCACCTGGTGGAGGTGTCCCGGGTCGACCTGGTCGGCGAGCACATCGGCTCCACGGCGATCCGCACCCAGGAGGCCTTCCAACGGGCGCACGGTGGCGTGCTGTTCATCGACGAGGCGTACGCGCTCTCGCCGGAGGACGCCGGCCGGGACTTCGGCAAGGAGGCCATCGACACCCTGGTGAAGCTGATGGAGGACCAGCGGGACGCGGTGGTGGTGATCGTCGCCGGGTACACGGCCGAGATGGAGCGCTTCCTGTCCGTCAACCCCGGTGTCGCCTCCCGCTTCTCCCGCACCATCACCTTCGGCGACTACGGGCCCGAGGAACTGCTGCGGATCGTGGAGCAGCAGGCCGACGAGCACGAGTACCGGCTGGCGTCGGGCACGTCCGAGGCGCTGCTGAAGTACTTCACGGCGATCCCGAAGGGCCCGGCGTTCGGCAACGGCCGCACCGCCCGGCAGACGTTCGAGGCGATGGTGGAGCGGCACGCGAGCCGCGTCGCCCAGCTCGCCGACCCGAGCACCGACGACCTGACCCTGCTGTACGCGGAGGATCTGCCCGAACTGCCGTGAACGCCGGGCGGCACAGGTAGGTCCGGCTCACGGTCTAGCCGGCGCCGCCCGCGAAGTCTCGCGGATCCGGATCCGGTCGCCGCTCCGGACGCTGAACCGGCAGCTCCGGGCGCAACCGGGCCAGCAGGCGGGCGCGTTCGCGGTCGAAGTCGGGGTCCGCCTGATAGTCGGAGTGGCCGAGGATGGGTGCCGGGAGCGGATGGTCCGCGGTCCGGCCGTAGGCGAGGGGGTCCCGCAGGGGGCCGTGGTCGACCTCGGGGGTCGTGCCGTCGGGGACGCGGACGGGGCCGCCGATGGGGTCGGTCCGGCGGTAGAGGTTGCGCCAGCAGGCGACGTCGCGGTGCAGGGCGGCGAGCGCGGGCGGCCCGAAGTGGGCGGGGAACCAACAACCGTAGAGCCGCTCCAGCGGGGAGCCGTAGGTCAGCAGGGCGATCCGTCTGCGGGTCGGCGGGGTCAGCTGCCAGGCGGCGGCCGCGGCCAGGACGCTGCCTTGGGAGTGGCCGGAGAGGACCAGGCTGCCGCCGGTGCGCTGCGTCCAGGTCGCCATCCGCCAGGTCAGATCGGGCACGGCGCGCTCGGCGTAGCACGGGGGCGCGAAGGGATGGGCGGCGCGCGGCCAGAAGGTGCCGACATCCCACAGGATGCCGATGGTGCGCCGTGCCGAGGCGTCCTTGTAGGCGCGCCGGCCCCAGGTCACGAAGAGCAGGAAGCCGAATCCGACCAGCCAGGAGCCCAGCGCCTGCGAGGTCTCGGCCGCCGCCCGCAGCACGTCGGCGTCGCGGTGGGCGGCGCCGTCGGGCGTCGTGCCGGTGGTCATGGCGCCGGCCAGCGCCATGGCGCCGAGCACGAGGGTGGTGACGGTGAGGACGGCGACGACGAGGGGCGCACGGTCGGTGAGCGTGGCCATGGCCCGGACCTGGGCGATGGTGCGGGTACGGCCGGGGTCCTCGGGTTCGCCGGGGTGCTCGTGGCGGACGCGGGCGCGTTCGGCGCGGGCGAGCCGGGCGGTGCCCAGCCCGAGCCGGATCCCGAGGAGCAGCAGGACCGCGAGGACCGGCGGGATCGTGGACGCCTGCCAGGTCAGCAGGACGGGCGGCCCGGCGGGCAGGGCGCCGCTGCCGTCCAGCCAGCCCGCGACGCGCTGGGCGATCCCGCCGGACATCACGCCGCCCAGGGAGCATGCGAGCAGTGCGACGGCCGGGCCGCCGAGGCCGCGCATCCCGGCGCGCCGGTCGGGTGCGCGGCGGTGCAGGTCCCGGGCGACGACGGCGAGCGCGATCACCAGCAGGCCCTGGGCCAGCATGAGCGTGCCGAAGGCCGGGTCGCCGGGCAGCCGCCCGGTGGAATGCCAGCCGGGCCGGGACCAGCCGGCGTAGAGCGCGGTGAGCAGCAGCAGGCCGAGCGCGCCGAGCGGCAGCCGGCGTACGAGATGCCGGTCGAGCGCCTGGTCGAGGGTGTTCTCGCTGCGGCCCCGGCGGCAGACCACGCCCACCGCCGCTGCCGCGCCGGCCAGCAGGGCCGGGGTCAGCAGCCAGCTCAGGACGTTCAGGCTCTCGGGACCGCCGGGCCGGTGGTCGAAGCGGGTCGCCGGGGTCGCGACGGCGGCGGCCACCGTCAGCAGGCCGGCGGCGGTGTGCGCGGCGCGCAGCCGGGCCACGAGGCGACGCCCGTACCAGAAGCCGGGCATCGCCAGCGCGCTGCCGTCGGCCTCCGGCTCCGGTTCGCGGGACATCGGCCGGTGCGACTCGTACGCGCTCCAGGTGCGGCGCGAGAGGTACCAGAGCAGCACGGTCAGCGCGACGGGCACCAGCGCCGCGAGGGCGAGCCGACGGCCGGGCAGGCTCCACCAGCCGCCGTCCGCGGCGGACGCCGCGACGCCGGAGAACGTCAGCCAGGTGTGGCGGCGGGCGCACGCGGGCGCGCCCGCGCACTGCCAGGCGACCAGGTCCAGGGCCACCTCGCAGGCGGCGGCCACCAGCAGCACGGTGAGGGTGAGGGCGGTGAGACGCACGAGAAGGCCGTACAGGCGGACGGCGCGCGGCCGGTCCGTCGCGGCGGGGCGCATCCAGTGGGCGAGGTTGACCACCATGAACGGCAGCAGTAACAGCCACAGGGCACGGCTGCTGTCGCCGGAGGTCAGGTTGCACCAGACGTACGCCTCCCGCACCGGCTCGCCGCTCGGTGCCTTCCCGGGTTCGGCGTCCGCCGCGCGCCGGAACACGGCGGCGGTGTCGTCGCCGGTGACCCGGACCGTGCGCGAGTCACCGAGCATCTTCTCGGGTGTGGTGCCGCCGACTCCGTGCACCAGCAGTTCCAGCTCGGCGCGCGGCCCGGCACTCCTGTCCGCCGGAGCGGGCTCCCCCGAGGTGGGCCGGTGCGCCCGGTCGGTGCCCGGCTCGCCGGGCCGGTCGGTCTGCCGCCCCGTGGAGCGGTTCTGCGCACGTTCCACTGTCGTCGCACTCCCGTGCCCACGCCCGAAGGGTCTGAGTCGATGCGGGCTTCAGGATCTCCGCTCCGCCGGTGCCGTGTACCGCTCGTCACGGAATCTCCCCGATCCGTGTGACATCGGGACGGCACACGCGTGACACGGGTGGCATGTGCGCTTCGTGACGGGCGGGTGGCGCGACCCCTGCCGAGCCGTGAAAGGATGGGACGCCCGCGCACCTTCGGTGCTCCGGATTCTCCTGGTCGGAGCCGGTGCGGCGGGCGTGTCGGACGGTTGGCGGCGAAAGGACCGGTGCGTACGTGAGTGAGAATCAGAACCTCCTCGCGGAGCAGCGCCGCGCCCTGATCCTGGACGAGGTCCGGCGCCGGGGCGGTGTGCGGGTCAACGAGCTGACCCGCAAGCTCGGCGTGTCGGACATGACCGTGCGCCGTGACCTGGACTCCCTCGCCCGTCAGGGCATGCTGGAGAAGGTGCACGGCGGGGCGGTGCCGGTGGTCGAGGCCAGCACCCATGAGCCGGGGTTCGAGGCCAAGTCGGGTCTGGAGCTGACCGCCAAGGAGGACATCGCGCGGACGGCGGCCCGGCTGGTCAGCCCGGGCGCGGCGATCGCCCTGTCCGGCGGTACGACGACGTACGCGCTCGCGCAGCATCTGCTGGAGGTGCCCGACCTCACCGTCGTGACGAACTCGGTACGGGTCGCGGACGTCTTCCACGCGGCGCAGCGCACCTCGGGTCAGCGCCAGGGCGCGGCCACGGTGGTACTGACGGGCGGGGTGCGCACTCCGTCGGACTCGCTGGTGGGACCGGTCGCCGACCAGGCCATCGCCGCCCTCCACTTCGATCTGCTGTTCCTCGGTGTGCACGGCATATCGGTCGAGGCGGGACTGTCCACGCCGAACCTCGCGGAGGCCGAGACCAACCGGCGCCTGGTGCACTCCGCGCGCCGGGTGGTGGTGGTCGCCGACCACACCAAGTGGGGCACGGTGGGCCTCAGTTCGTTCGCCACGCTGGAGCAGGTGGACACGCTCGTGACCGACGCGGGGCTGCCGGCCGAGGCGCGTACGGAGATCTCGGAGCACCTGCCGCGGCTGATCGTGGCGGGCGAGAGCGAGAGCGAAATCGAGGCAGCCGAGGACATCTGACGGTCCGTCAACTACGCTGGAGCTCCCTCAACTTCCCTGCTGTGAGGCGGGACTTCGGACGTCACGAGAGGGTTCTCGTCATGCCGCACCGTCTGCGCCCGGTCGGGCCGGAGTTCGTCGACAACGCGCCCGTACGACTCGTGTTCACACGGGACATGGCCGCCCCTCCGGAGTCCGTCTTCCACGCCCTCGCCGAGGACGTGCCCGGCTGGCCACGCTGGTTCTCGGCCATCGCCTCCGCCCGGCCGACCGAGGGCGGGCGCGAGGTGCGGCTGCGCGGCGGCATCCGTTTCCGGGAGACGGTGCTCGCGGCGAAGGGTCCCGAGGTGTACGCCTATCGGGTCGACGTGACGAACACGCCGGGCGCCCGCGCCTGGATCGAGGAGTGGCGGCTGGCTCCGGCCGGTACGGGAACCCGGGTGCGGATGACCTTCGCCCTCGACGGCACGGCGCCCTTCCGGCTGGCGTGCGGCCTGGCCCGCCCCGGGGTCGGCCACTCCTTCCGCACGGCGGTCGCCGCCCTGGACCGACACCTGCGCTGAGCCGCCCGCCGACCCGCTCCCAGAGCCGGCCGCTCCTCCCGCACCGCGGACGCCGCCCCCGATCGACACCTACGCCGGACCGCCCACGGCACCGGACCGCCCCACCGACCCGTTCCCGAAGCCGACCGCTCCTTCCGAATTGCGGTCACAGCACTCGACCGGCACCTACGCCGAGCAACCTGCGGCGTGGGACCGACCACAGCACAGGAACCGCCCGCCGACCCACCCCAGGAGCCGGCCGCTCCTTCCGCACCGTGGTCACGCCACACCCTGGACGCGTGCGCCGAACCGCCCACGGCGCTGGACCGGCCGCACCGCCCGACCGGCACGTGCGTCGAGCACAGCCCGCGGCGGCCGGACCGCCGCCGCCCATGAACCGCCCGCGGCGTCGGAACCGCCCGTCGGACCGGCCAGGTGCTCAGTCCGGCCAGGCGCCCGTCGTCAGGAGGGTGTCGATCGCTGCCGAGTACGGCGTGATGTCGAGGCCCTGCTCCGCGAGCCAGGCGTCGGAGTAGTACTTGTCCAGGTAGCGGTCGCCCGGATCGCACAGCAGGGTGACGACGCTGCCGGTGCGGCCCTCGGCCACCATCTCGGAGACGATCTTCAGCGCGCTCCACAGCCCGGTGCCCGTGGAACCGCCCGCCTTGCGGCCGATGGCCCGCTCCAGGGCGCGTACCGCGGCGACGCTCGCCGCGTCCGGCACCTTCATCATCCGGTCGATCGCGCCGGGCACGAAGCTCGGTTCCATGCGCGGCCGGCCGATGCCCTCGATCCGGGAGCCGCAGTCGCAGGTGACGTCGGCATCGCCGGTCGTCCAGCCCTCGAAGAAACAGGAGTTGTCCGGGTCGGCGACGCAGACGCGGGTGTCGTACTGCATGTAGTGCACGTAGCGGGCGAGGGTGGCGGAGGTGCCGCCGGTCCCCGCCGTCGCGACGATCCAGGCCGGCTCCGGGAAACGTTCCAACTCCAGCTGGCGGAAGATGGATTCGGCGATGTTGTTGTTGCCGCGCCAGTCGGTGGCCCGCTCGGCGTAGGTGAACTGGTCCATGTAGTGGCCGCCGGTCTCCACCGCGAGCCGGGCCGACTCCTCGTACATCTTCCGTGAGTCGTCCACGAAGTGGCACTGGCCGCCGTGGAACTCGATCAGGCGGCACTTCTCGGCGCTGGTCGTGCGCGGCATGACAGCGATGAAGGGCACGCCGATCAGCTTGGCGAAGTAGGCCTCCGAGACGGCCGTCGAGCCGCTGGACGCCTCGATCACCGGGCGGTCGGGACGGATCCAGCCATTGCAGAGGCCGTAGAGGAACAGGGAACGGGCGAGGCGGTGCTTGAGACTCCCGGTGGGGTGCGTCGACTCGTCCTTGAGGTAGAGGTCGATGCCCCACCGCTCGGGCAGCGGGAAGCGGAGCAGGTGCGTGTCCGCCGAGCGGTTGGCGTCGGCCTGGACCTTGCGTACGGCTTCTTTCAGCCAGTCGCGGTAGGCGGGGTCGCTGCGGTCCACGTCGAGGGTGGCGCCGGTCCGGATCTGGGGGGTGGTGCTCACGGCGGTGCTCCTTACGCTGGGCGCCGACAGCGCCTGACGCGGCCGACACCTTGAGCATAGGCATCTTTGACACCGCTTCCCACCTGCATAAACGCATCTTTGGGCGCCCCAAAGCGGCCCTGGGGCACGGGCCGGCGCGGCGGCCGGGGGCGCATGGCGGGAGTGCTCCGGGCAGTCGTCGCACGCGCCCCGCGTGTACTGGTGCTCTCGGCCGCCTCGGGGCAGACTGCACGCAACGGGACCTATCGTCCCGCTGGGTCGCGGAAGCACACGCGCAAGGGGGCTGCAAGCGATGGCGGAGCCGGAGTTCACGGCCACGGGCGTGCGGATCGGCAAGCGGCTGCGTTCGCTCACGCGTGCCGGCCAGGTCCGGATCAACGACGGCAGGCTGGAGTTGCTCAACAGCTACGGCAGTGAGATCGACAGCGCGCCGGTGCAGGCGGTGCGGGCGTCGAAGCCGTGGTTCGCGGCGGACGACCGGGCGCTGGCCGATCTCAACGGCCAGCGGTATCTGCTGACGCTGGGTGAGCACGACCCCGCTCCCGGCGAGCCCGGGCCGCCCGCGGCCCGCCGGTTCATCGAGGCGGTGCGCCGGGCCGCGGGCCGCGGCGGCTGAGCGCCGTACGGCCGCCGGGCGGGGAACCGGACGGCCACACACTCCGAGCAGCGTTGCGCCGCGGCGAGTTGCGGGAGCGCATCCGCCCTGTCACGCTGTTCACACACGTCACTCTGGGTTTACCGGCGATAACGCTGCGAACCAGCCCGCCGGCCATGACAGCAGGCGGACGTTTGGACGCAAGCACCCTGCTGGATCCGTTGTTCTCCGTGTTCTTCCGGTCCCTTCGGACCTCTACATCGGGGAGTCGCGAGCCGTGATCAGTCATCCGAGCAGGCACTGCACGGTGGAGCTCCAAGCCCTGCCGTCGCGGATCGGCCAGGTCCGCAGAATCGTATCTGCGCAGTTGCGCTACTGGCATATGGACCCGTTGATAGACCGGGCGGCACTCGGTGTGACGGAGCTGCTGAGCAACGTCCACCGGCACGCCAGGCCCGACAAGACGTGCACCGTCGAGCTGGAGTTGCTGGCGGACCGGCTCACGGTCTCGGTGCGCGACAGCGACCCGCGGCTGCCGGTGCCGTCCGACACGTCCGCGGACGCGCCGGACGCCGGGCCGCTCGCCACCTGTGGCCGGGGGCTGGCGATGGTGGCCGCGGTGAGCGACAGCTGGGGCGCGCGGCCGGACGGCGAGAACGGCAAGGTCGTGTGGTTCACGCTGCCCGCCCCGGAGGAGGCCCGGACGCATCCGGCGAAGACCCCGCGCCGTCCGGCACAGGCCGCGCAGCCGGTCCGGCCGACGCCGGTACCCGTGCCCGTGGTGGCCGCGGTGCCGGTCACGGTGGCGGCTTCGGTGACCGCTGCCGGGTCTCCCGCGACTGCCGGGGCTGTGGTGGCCGCGGCGATGGCCGTGCCCACCGGAACGCCCGTGGGCGCCGCCGTCGGTGTCGCGAGCGCGACTCCTGCGCCCACCCCGACCCCGGCTCCCGTTCCCGCGGTGGCACACGCCTCCGCCGGACCCGGGGCACAGGCTCCCGCCCGGTCGGCCGTTCCCGGCTGACCGGGCGGTGAGACCGCTCCCGGACACGGACGACCGCGACTGCCTGTCGGCCCGGGCCGGACCTGGTTCGGCCGGCCGATCCGCTGCGGCCGGCCACAGCGGTTCCCGCCATCCCGAGCCGGTCACGTCGGACCCCGCACCCCGGAACCCCGACGACCACGCTCGCCCCCCGAGACACACCAGACCAAGCCCAACCAGCAGATCCCACACAGCCGGGTGCAACAGACCCCGCACCCCCGGAACCCCGACGACCACCCGGGCACGCCGGACCACGCCCAGCCAGCAGATCCGCCGCGGCCGGCCACTGCGCTACCCGCGCCCCGGAACACGAACCACCACCCCCGCCCACCGAGACACGCCACACCAAGCCCAACCAGCAGATCCCACACAGCCGGGTGCAACAGACCCCGCACCCCCGGAACCCCGACGACCACCCGGGCACGCCAAAGCACGCCGGACCAAGCCCAACCAACAGAACCGACACAGCCGACCACAGCGCTGCCCGCGCCCCAGAACACGAACCACCACCCCCGCCCACCGAGACACGCCACACCAAGCCCAACCAGCAGATCCCACACAGCCGGGTGCAACAGACCCGCGCCCCCGGGACCCGAACAACCCGCACGCCCACCGGACGAGAACGGCCCCTGCCCGGCCGCAGGATCGACGCGGCCAGTCATGGCGGACCCGGCACGCCACGAGGCGCATACAGCCACGCCCGCCGGACCGGGACGGACCGCGCACCGCCGTGAATCCGATGCAGCCGGGCACAACAGACACCGAGTCCCCGCGATTCGGCCGAGCCGACCCCCGCCGGACCAGCACGGACTGTGCCCGGCTACGGGTCCGACGCAGCCGGGCACATCAGACTCCACTCGCCCTCGGGGCGGTCACTGCGTCGCGATCGCCCGGAGGACGTCCAGGTGGGCAGCTCGTCGGGCCGGGCGTAGGCCTGCGAGGGCACCGGCGGTGAGTCCGACGAGGGCGACCACGGCGAGTCGGGTGGGGGGCAGGGCGAAGGCGAAGGCGGTGTCGCTCGCGCCGTCGGAGGCCTTCACCAGGACCCAGCCGAGGAAGGTGCCCAGGCCGAGTCCGCCGACCGTGCCGAATGCGGCGACCAGGACCGACTCCCAACGGACCATGGCCCGCAACTGGGTGCGGGTCTGGCCGACGGCCCTCAACAGCCCCAGTTCCCGGGTGCGTTCGTGCAGCGCGAGGGTCAGGGTGTTGGCGATGCCGAGCAGCGCGATGAGCACCGCGAGGGCGAGCAGGGCGTAGACGAGGGTGAGCATCATGTCGATCCCGCCCGCCGAGGACTGCGCGTACTCGTCGCGGGTCTGCACCTGTGGGTTGCCGTAGCGTGCCGCGACCTGCTTCACCGCCGCCTCGCCCGCGTCGGCGCCCACCCCGTGCCTGAAGGTGACCGCGATCAGCGTGTCGGAGTCCTGGGTGCGGTGCGGGGCCCAGGCGGCCCGGGTGATGACGTAGTCGCCGGCGAGTTCGGACCGGCCGTACACGGCCCGGACGGTGAAGTTCTCGCGCGTGCCGTCGGCGAAGGCCAGGCGGGCGGTGTCGCCGGTGCGCAGATGCTGCCGGTCGGCCTCCGCCCGGGTGAGGGCGATGCCGTCGGTGCCGAGGTCGCGCAGCGAACCGGTGACCGTGCCGAGGTCGAAGGTGCGGGCGAGCGCGGCCGGGTCGGTGACGGTCAACGCCCTTCCGGTGCCGTCGACTTCGGCGACCCCGCGGCCGAGTCCGACGGCGGTGTCCACCTGGGGGAGCCGGTTCAGCGCCGGGGCGAGCCGGGGGCTGAGTCCGCTGCCGCCCGCGCCGAAGGAGGGGTTGCTGACGGCGACGTCGCCCGCGAAGGAGCGGGACACCGTCTGGTCCATGGTGGCCTTCAGCGAGGCGCCGAAGACGGTGAACAGGGACACCACGGCCACACCGACCATCAGCGCGCTCGCCGTGGCGGCCGTCCGCTTCGGGCTGCGCAGCGCGTTGCGCCGGGCGAGGCCGCCCGTGACCCCGCGCAGCCGGTCCAGCGGACGGCCGAGCAGGCGTACGACGGTGGTCGCGGCGACCGGCCCGAGGACGACGAAGGCCGCCAGGGCGAGCAGTGCGCCGAGTCCCGCGAGCCATACGGACGGGGTGACGAGGACGCCGCCGAGGGTCGCCACGAGCGCGAGCGCGCCGAGAGCAGCGCCGGTGACCGCGCGCGGCCGGGAGGCGCCCGAGGTGTCGACGTCCGTCTCGCGCAGGGCGGCGAGCGGCGCGGTGCGTCCGGCGCGCAGGGCGGGCAGCAGCGCGGAGGCCAGACAGACCACCACGCCGACCGTGAACGGCAGGGTCAACGACAGGGTCTTGATCACCAACTCGCCGTCGGGGAACGGAAATCCGATCGCAGGGAAGAGCGCCTGGAGCCCGGCGGCGATGCCGATGCCGCCCGCGAGCCCGGTGAGCGAGGCGGTGAGCGCGACGGCGAGCGCCTCGGCCAGGGCGATGGCGGTCACCTGCCGACGGGCGGCGCCCAGGGCACGCAACAGGGCGTTGTCCCGGGTGCGTTGGGCGACCACGATCGCGAACGTGTTGTGGATGGAGAAGGTGGCGACGAGCAGGGCGACGCCGGAGAACACGAGCAGGAAGGTGGTGAAGAGGGTCAGGAACTGGCCGGAGATCATGTCGGTGTTCTCGCGCGCCGACTGCTGTCCGGTGATGGCCTCGACTCCCCTGGGCAGTACGGGAGTCAGCCGCCGTACGAGTTCGCTCTGACCGACTCCGGGCGCCGCCCGCACGTCGATGGCCGCCGCCTGTCCCGGCCGGGCGGTGAGGTAGCGCTCGGCATCCGCCTGGGTCATGCCGGTGAAGGTCACCTGGGCCATGCCGTCCTGGCCGTCGAAGGTGGCGAGGCCCACGACGGTCACGCGCACCGGGTCGGGGGTGCGCAGGGTCGTGGTGTCCCCGATCTTCAGGCCCGCCTTCTTCGCCGCGCCCCGGTTCACCACGACCTCGCCGGTGCGGGCGGGGGCGCGGCCCTCGGCGAGCCGGTACGGGTTGAGCCGCGGGTCGGTGATCCAGTTGCCGGCGAGGGTGGGCGGTCCCTGTCCGCCGACGGGTTTGCCGTCGGCGCCCACGAGTTGGCCGCGCCCCTCGATGTCCGGGGCCGCGGCGGCCACGCCGGGTACCCGCTCGACGGTGCGCACCAGCGAGGTCTCGACGGGCTGCCGTACGCCCTGGCCCTGGCCGGGGGCGGTGATGGCGTCGGCGCCGCGCACCACGGCGTCCGTGCCGGCGGTGGCCTCGCCGAACATGGTGCCGAAGCTCGCCCTGAGCGTGTCGCCCATGACGAGGGTGCCGGCCAGGAACGCGACGCCGAGGAACACGGCGAGGAAGGTGCCGGCGAAGCGGCGTCGGTGCGCGCGCAGCGAGGCGCGGCTCAGTCGGAGCGAGGCGTTCACGACCGCACCTCGAAGGCTTTCATGCGGTCCAGGACGCGGTCGGCGGTGGGCTCTGCCATGCGGTCGACCAGGTGGCCGTCGGCGAGGAAGAGCACCTCGTCGGCGTGCGCGGCGGCCACCGGGTCGTGCGTGACCATGACGACCGTGCGGTCCATCTCGCGCACGGCCCGGCCGAGCAGGCCGAGGACCTCGGCGCCGGAGCGGGAGTCGAGGTTGCCGGTGGGCTCGTCGGCGAAGACGACGTCGGGCCGGCCGGCGAACGCCCGTGCCACGGCGACGCGTTGCTGCTGGCCGCCGGAGAGTTCGGACGGCCGGTGGTGCAGCCGGTCGCGCAGCCCGACGACGTCCACGAGCGCGTCGGTCCACGCCGGGTCGCCGCGCCGGCCGGCCAGGTCCAGCGGGAGGGTGATGTTCTCGGCGACGGTCAGGGTCGGCACCAGGTTGAACGCCTGGAAGACGAACCCGATCCGGTCGCGGCGGAGCAGGGTCAGCCGGCGGTCGTCCAGCGTGCTCAGGTCGGTGTCGCCGATGCGGGCGGTGCCGGAGGTGAGGGTGTCGAGGCCGGCCGCGCAGTGCATGAGCGTGGACTTGCCGGAGCCGGAGGGGCCCATGATCGCCGTGAAGCGTCCGGCGGGGAAGTCCACGGTGACACCGTCGAGCGCGTGTACGGCGGTGTCGCCACCGCCGTACACCTTGACCGCGTCCGTCACCCCGGCCGCGGCCCGCCGCAGTGCGGTCGTCGTGGTCATGCCGGGCCGCCCTTGCCCGTGCGGCCGAACTGCTCGTCCAGGACGGACAGGCGGCGCCAGTACTCGTCCTCGTCGATCTCGCCAGAGGCGAAGCGGCGGCCCAGGACCGCGAGCGGGGAGTCCCCGGCCGGACGGCCGCCGTCGACGGGCCGCTGCCAGGGACCGCCGCGACCGCGCCACACGGTGCGGCGCAGGAGGGTGACGGCGCCGATGACGACGGCCGCCCAGATCAGCGGGAAGAACAGGATCCATGGGCCGGGCCCGCCGTGCCAGCTCGCCAGGGTCTGCACCTCGGGTCATCTCCCTTGTCGTCGTGTCGTCCCCGGTCTTCGGGGACGACACGAGACTCCCTCCGGCAGGGGGTCCGGGTCGTCGTGCGCCCGGCGGCACCGCGCGTACCTCCCGGGGAGTACGGGACCGGGGGCGCGCCTGCTCCATGAGGACCGGTGCTCCGCGGGGACGGACGCTCCTGGGGGATTGGCGGACTGTAACTACTAGTATGTACAGTGGATGCATGAGCACCCCGGAGCGACTGATCGAGTCCACGCGCGAACTGCTGTGGGAGCGCGGTTACGTGGGCACGAGCCCGAAGGCGATCCTGGAACGCGCGGGCGCGGGCCAGGGCAGCATGTACCACCACTTCAAGGGCAAGCCCGATCTCGCCCTGGCGGCGATCCGGCGGAGCGCGGACGAACTGCGCGCCACGGCCGAGCGTGTCCTCGCCGGGCCGGGCACGCCGTACGAGCGCATCGAGGCGTATCTGCTGCGCGAGCGGGACGTGCTGCGCGGCTGTCCGGTCGGCCGTCTCACGATGGATCCTGACGTGATCGCCAGCGATGAGTTGCGCGCGCCGGTGGACGAGACGATCGCGTCCATCCGGCAGCGGATCGCCGAGCTCGTCGAAGAGGGCAAGCGGCAGGGGCAGTTCGCGCCCGGACTGGACGGCGCGGAGATCGGTGCGGCCGTCCTCGCGACGGTCCAGGGCGGCTACGTCCTCGCCCGCGCCTCGGGCTCCCCCGCCGCGTTCGACGCGGGCGTGCGCGGCCTGCTCTCCCTGCTGACTCCTCCGGCCACCGGAAAGGACCGCTGAATCCGATGCATGCCATGCAGTACGAGCTGACGCTCCCCGCCGACTACGACACGGGGATCATCCGTACCCGGGTCGCCCGGATCGGGCATCTGCTCGACGACTGGGACGGCCTCGGCATCAAGGCGTACCTGCTGCGCGAACGCGGACGGCACGCCTCCATGGTGAACCAGTACGCACCGTTCTACCTGTGGAACACGGTCGAGGGCATGAACCGCTTCCTGTGGGACGGCGCCTTCCAGGGGCTGGTGAACGACTTCGGCAGGCCCGCCGTGCGGCAGTGGACCGGGCTGGGCTGCGCCGAGGGGACGGGTTCGCGCGCGGCGTTCGCGGTGCGACGCCGTCAACCGGTCGCGGAGGGTGCCGAGTTGGCCGAGACGATGGAGGATGCCGTCGCCGAGGCGGAGCGGCTGGCCGCAGAGGACGGCGCGGTGCTGGCGGCGGCGGCCGTGGACACGCGCGCGTGGGAGCTGGTGCACTTCTCGCTCTGGGAGCACGACGCCCCGAAGGCCGAGGGGGACGTCTTCCAGGTGCTGCACCTGTCCGCGCCCGGCCGGGACCGGCTCCCGCGGGGCCGGCAGTGGTGAGGTACGTCCGTACGGTCCTCGGCGACATCCCGCCCGAGGACCTGGGCGTGTGCGACGCGCATGACCATCTCTTCCTGCGCAGCCCGAAGTTCCCGGGCCAGGAGCTGGACGACGCCGCCGCGGCCCGGGCCGAGTTGGAGGCCTTCCGCGCGGCGGGCGGGGCGGCCGTCGTGCAGTGGACGCCGTACGGCATGGGACGCCGGGCGGCGGACCTGCCCGAGCTGTCCCGGGATACGGGAGTGACGCTGCTGTGCGCCACCGGCCTGCACCAAGCCGCCCACTATCCACGCGAGTTGCTCGCGGGGCTGCGCGGTCGGCTGGCCGAGGTGTTCGTGTCCGAGCTGACCGAAGGCATCGGTACGACCGGGGTCCGGGCCGGTCTGATCAAGGTGGCGGGCGGCTTCCACGCGCTCGACGCGCACGCCCGCTGGACGATGACGGCGGCGGCCGAGGCGAGCCGTGCCACCGGCGCGCCGATCGCCGTGCACCTGGAGATGGGCACCGGTGCGCTGGACGTACTGGACCTGCTGTGCGGGGAGTTGGACGTGCCGGGCGAGCGGGTGATCCTCGGGCACCTGAACCGCTCCCCCGACCCGGTGGTGCAGCGGGAGGCCGCCGGTTCCGGCTGCTGGCTGGCTTTCGACGGGCCGTCCCGCGCCCACCACGCCACCGACTGGCGCATGCCGGACGCGGTGCGCGCCCTGGCGGAGGCCGGCTTCGCCGACCGGCTGCTGCTGGGCTGCGACACCGTGCTCGCCGGCACCCGCTCGGTCGACGGCGGGCCCGGCATGCCGTATCTGCTGCGCAGGGTACGGCCGCGGCTGGTGGCGGAGTTGGGTACGGAGCTGGTGGAGCGGATCCTCACGGGGCATCCGGGGCAGGCGTTCGGGATCGACGGGCGGTGAGCGGTGGTCGCCGGCAGGGCGCGTGCGCTCCTGCGGCGGTGCGGTACGGCTCAGTTGTCGGCGTAGTGGCGTAGGACCGGATGCAGGTAGTCGACGTGCGGGCCGGGGAGCCCGGACAGGTCCGATGCCGAGCCGACCAGCTCGATCCGGTCGAACTCGGGGTCGTCACCGCGGGCGGTCTCCGTCGCCACCAGCGCGGCGTACCGGTCGTGCAGCTCCTGCGCGGGACGCGGCGGGGCGAGGAACATCACGCCGACGCTGCCGCGCTCGCCTCGGGTGGCCAGCCACCGGGTCAGGGCCTCGGGCGGGGTGTCGGAGCCGGTCTCCTCGGCCAGTTCGCGGGCCGCGTGGGCGCGCAGCGCGGCGAGGTCCAACTCGCCTGGCCGGTCCGGGGGTTCGACGGTTCCGCCGGGCAGCTGCCAGCGGCCGGGAGCGGCGGTCGAGGGGCACATCCGGCCCACCATCAGACGGCCGTCGTCGGCGGGCTGGGCCACGGCCACGAACAGGGACGAGAGCGCGGGCGCGCCGGGCACGTGCCGCAGCGCGCGGTACCGGTACGTGGCCCGCGCCCAGGTCAGCACCAGGCCGTCCGCGCTGTCGCGGTCCACTCCTACGAGCGCTGCCGCCGGGCCGTCGAAGAGGGCCGGATTCGCCCGGACCGCCTCCTCCCACGCCTCATCCATCGCCGAGCGATGCGGCCCCGACAGCCTCGGCAGAACCGACTCGACCAAACGCACCCGTGCGACCGACAAAAGCTCCACGACCGGGGCACCGTAACCAGTCACCGCAGGGCCACCAACGGGTCGTCCAGGACCGGCTGCCAGGCCAGTTCGGCCGCGCCGACCAGGCTGTTGTGGTCCAGGGTGCACGGCAGGATCGGCACGCCGCCGCTCTGGCCCCACAGGCTGCGGTCCGCGACGACCGCGCGCAGTCGGCCGGGGTCGGCGTCCAGCAGGGTGCGGTGCAGGCCGCCGAGGATGATGCGGTCGGGGTTGAGGATGTTGACGAGCCCGGCGAGACCGAGGCCCAGGCGGTCGACGAGGGCCTCGGCGGCCGTACGGACGGACGGGTCGTCGTACCGCGTGCGCAGCAGGTCGTTGGCCTGCTGGAGCAGGGACACCTCGGGGCCCGGCTCGCGGCCCGCCTCGATCAACAGCGCCAGCGGGTCCGCCTCGACGTCGAGACAGCCACGGCTGCCGCAGTGACAGGGGCGGCCCTCCGGGTTGACCGTGAGGTGGCCGACCTCCAGCGCCAGGCCCGAACTGCCGGTGTGCAGACGGCCGTCGAGGACCAGGGCACCGCCGACGCCCCGGTGTCCGGTGGCCACGCACAGCAGGTCCCGGGCACCCCGGCCGGCGCCGTGCCGGTGTTCGGCGAGCGCGGCGAGGTTGACGTCGTTGCCGGCGAACGCGGGGCCGGTGAGGCCGGCGGCGCGCACGCACTCCGCGAAGATCCGCCGGACGGGGGCGCCGACCGGCCAGGCCAGATGCAGCGGGTTGAGGGCCAGCCCGTCGGGTTCGGCGACGGCCGACGGTACGGCGAGCCCGGCGCCGACGCAACGGCGGCCGGTCGTACGCAGCAGCTCGGCGCCCGCTTCCACCACCGAGCCGAGCACCTTCGCCGGGTCGGCGTCGACGGTCTCGCAGCCCGGCGCGGTCGCCACGATCCGTCCGCCGAGGCCGACCAGCGCGGCCCGGAACCCGTCGGCGTGGACCTGGGCCGCCAGCGCCACCGGCCCGTCCTCGGCCAGCTCCAGCCGGTGCGAGGGCCGGCCCTGGGAGCCGGCGGCCGCGCCCGGCCGGGCGTCCACCCGGATCAGCCCGAGCGCCTCCAGCTCGGCGGCCACCGCTCCCGCCGTCGCCCGGGTGACCCCGAGTTCGGCGGTGAGCACGGCCCGGGTCGGTGCCCGCCCGGTGTGCACGAGCTCCAGCGCGGGCCCGAGCGCGCCGCGCCCCCGGTCCAGTCGCGCCCTCGGGGTCGTCCTCTCCCCCGCCGTCCGGGGGTCCGCCTTGCCGCTCATGAGGGCGAGTCTCCCATGATCCGCAGTCACGGGTCCGGGCCGCCCGCTACAGCCCGCTCACCCGCAGGGTGATGTTCAGCCGTCCGCGGAGCCCCAGCCAGGGCGGTGCCGTACCGGGACGTACGCGCGGCACCCCGTGGTAGGCCTGCCGGGACGGCCCGCCGAAGACGAACAGATCGCCGCTGCGCAGCTCCACGTCGGTGGACGGCCGGGCGCGCGTCCGGGTGTTGCCGAAGCGGAACACGCACGTGTCGCCGAGGCTCAGCGAGACCACCGGCGCGTCCGCGCGCTCGTCGGCGTCGCGGTGCATGCCCATGCGGGCGTCGCCGTCATAGAAGTTGATCAGCGCAATGTCGTACGACCCCGAAGGGACCGCCGCCGGGCCGAGGGTGCCGGCGACCGCGCGGCGGCCCAGCTCGCCGGGCCAGGCCGGGAGGGGCTTCACCGGGGCGCCGTCGCCGTCGACGGCCGTGGGGGCATAGGCGTACGGGTACCAGTGCCGGCCCCGGCAGACCTGCCGGGCGGTCATCGTGCCGCCGCCTGCTGTGCGGACCGTGCGCAGTCCGGCCGGGGGCCGGGCCCAGTCCCGGCAGGCGGCGAGCAGGTGCCGCTGCTCCTCGTCGTCCAGCCGGCCCGGGGCGTGCACGGCGCCCGGTGCGACTCCCGCGCGCTCCCTGGGAAACAGCTCCGCGTCCACGCGCTCCATCATGGCGCAGGCCCGCCGCACCGCCCCTGATCTGCGGCTCCGCTAGCCTGGGGGCACGATGAGCGAGCGTATGACGACACCGTGGGGCGAGGTCGAGCTGACCCGCTTCCCCGAGGATCCCCGCGACCGGCTGCGTGCCTGGGACGCCTCCGACGCGTATCTGCTGCGCCACCTGGCCGACGAGAAGGTGCCGCTCACCGGCTCGGTCGTGGTGGTCGGGGACCGCTGGGGCGCCCTGGCCACGGCGCTCGCCGCGCACCACCCGACGCAGATCACCGACTCCTTCCTCAGCCGGGAGGCGACCCGGGCGAATCTGGCGCGGGCCGGCGTGGAGCCGGGTGCCGTCCAGCTGCTCACCACCCAGGACCCGCCGCCGGAGCGCGTGGACGTGCTGCTGGTACGGGTGCCGAAGAGCCTCGCACTGCTGGAGGACCAGCTGCTGCGGCTGGCGCCCGCCGTGCACACGGGCACGGTCGTCGTCGGCACCGGCATGGTGAAGGAGATCCACACCTCCACGCTCCAGCTCTTCGAGCGGGTCCTCGGTCCGACCCGGACCTCGCTGGCGCGCCAGAAGGCCCGGCTGATCTTCTGCACCCCGGACCCGGCGCTGCGGCGGCCCGCGAACCCGTGGCCGTACACCTACGCCCTCCCGGACGGCATCGGGCCGGCCTCCGGGCGCACGGTCGTCAACCACGCCGGCGTCTTCTGCGCCGACCGGCTCGACATCGGCACGCGTTTCCTCCTGCGGCATCTGCCCGGCCCGGGCGCCGCCCGCGTGGTGGACCTCGGCTGCGGCAACGGCGTCGTCGGTACGGCGGTGGCGCTGGCGGACCCGTCGGCCGAGGTGCTGTTCGTCGACGAGTCGTTCCAGGCGGTGGCCTCGGCGGAGGCGACGTACAAGGCCAACGGGGTACCCGGGCACGCGGAGTTCCGGGTCGGCGACGGGCTGGCCGGGGTGGCTCCGGGCAGCGTGGACCTCGTCCTGAACAACCCGCCGTTCCACTCCCACCAGGCGACGACCGACGCGACGGCATGGCGCATGTTCACCGGCGCGAAGCGCGCGCTGCGACCGGGCGGCGAGCTGTGGGTGATCGGAAACCGCCATCTCGGGTATCACGTGAAGCTGAAACGGTTGTTCGGCAACTGCGAACTGGTCGCCTCCGACCCGAAGTTCGTGGTGTTGCGGGCGGTCAGGAAGGACTGACGGGACACCGCGTACGGTCAGCCCGAGGTCCGGCTCAGCACCCCGATGATCCGGCGTACCTCGTCCGCCATCGCCTCCCTCCCCACGCTCAGGTACTTCCGCGAGTCGACGGCCTCGGGGTGGGCGGCGAGGAACTCCCGGATCGCCCCGGTCATCGCCACGTTGAGCGCCGTGCCGACGTTGACCTTGGCGATGCCGCCCGCGACCGCCTCGACCAGGCCGTCGTCCGGTACGCCGGAGGAGCCGTGCAGGACGAGCGGGACGGCGAGCGCCGCGGACAGCTGCTTCAGCAGGGCGTGGTCGAGGCGGGCCGTACGGGTGGTCATCGCGTGCACGCTGCCGACGGCGACGGCGAGCGCGTCGACGCCGGTTCCGGCCACGAAGTCACGGGCCTGGTCGGGATCGGTGCGCGCGCCGGGTGCGTGGGCGTCCAGCGGAGGTCTGCCGTCCTTGCCGCCGACCTGCCCCAACTCGGCCTCGATCCAGAGCCCTTGGGAATGCGCCCAGTCGGCGGCGGCCCGGGTGGCGGAGAGGTTGTCGGCGTACGGCAGCCGGGCCGCGTCGTACATCACCGAGCCGAACCCCGCGCCCGGCGCCTGTCGCAGCAGGTCGTCGCTCTGCACGTGGTCCAGGTGCAGAGCGACGGGCACAGTGGCCCGTTCGGCGGCGGCGACGGCGGCGCGGGCCAGCGGCAGCAGGCGTCCGTAGCGGAACTTGACGGCGTTCTCGCTGACTTGGAGGACGACGGGGGCTTTGGCCGCTTCGGCGCCGGCGATGACGGCTTCGATGTGTTCCAGGGTGATGACGTTGAACGCTGCGACGGCGGAGCGGGCCGCGGAAGCGGAGGTGATCAGCTCGCCTGTGTTCACGAGGGGCACGTCGGGTGTCCTTCCGAGACGCGGACCGGGGTGGCTGAGGGCTGAAGACTGGGGTGGGCGTCGGCCGAGGACCGGTCTGGGGCCGGGGTCGGCCGGGGTCGGCCAGTTGTCCGTCCGAGACGACCCGGGCGGCCGGCCTTCAGGGAGCGAGGATCACCGAGCGGGTGAGGTGGCGGGGCCGGTCGGGGTCGAGGCCGTGCGCGGCAGCGACGGCGACCGCGAGCCGCTGGACCCGGACGAGTTCGGCCAACGGGTCGAGCTCACCCTCGATCCACAACCCGCCGGTGGCGCCGACCTGTTGAGCAAGTCCCTCGGGTGCCTCGCCGAGCATCCAGGCGGCCCTGCCCCCGCTGGTGATGCTGATCGGGCCGTGCCGGTACTCCATCGCCGGATAGGCCTCGGTCCAGGACAGCGAGGCCTCGCGCATCTTCAGCCCGGCCTCGTTCGCGAGCCCGACGGTCCAGCCGCGCCCGAGGAACGTGAACTGGGTGCAGGCGACGAGCTGTTCGGGAAGAGGAGTGGAGAGGGCCGTGCGCGCGTCGGCGACGACGGAGCCGGTGTGCAGGCCGAGATGGGCGCGCAGGAGGGTGAGGGCGGTGGTGGCGAACCGGGTCTGGACGACGGAGCGTTCGTCGGCGAAGTCCAGGACGACGAGGTCGTCGGCGGCGGACATGACGGGCGTGTCGGGGTCGGCGGTGACGGCGGTGGTCCGCGTCCGCCCCTTCAACGCCCTGAGCAGCTCCAGCACTTCGGTCGTCGTACCGGAGCGGGTGAGGGCGACGACCCGGTCGTACGACCGCCCGTGCGGGAACTCGGAGGCGGCGAACGCGTCGGTCTCGCCCTGCCCGGAACCCTCCCGCAGCCCGGCCACCGCCTGCGCCATGAAGTACGAGGTCCCGCACCCCACGATCGCGACCCGCTCCCCGGACTCCGGCAGCGCGGCCTTGTACCGCTGCGCCCCCTCGGTGGCCCGCGCCCAGCACTCCGGCTGGCTGTTCAGCTCGTCCTCGACATGGGTCATGCCCACACCCTTCCCTCGCTGATTGTTCCTGCAAGATATAGCGCACTTTCGAGCACAATCAAGCATCCACGCTCAGAGGGCCGTGCGCTAGGGTCACCGGGAACACGGAGAAGGAGGCTGCGGATGTCCCGGGACGCCCGCTGGAAGGCGCTGCTGGAACTGCTCGTGGAGCGCGGCCGGCTGGAGGTCGAGGAGGCGGCGGCCGAGCTGGAGGTGTCGGCGGCGACGATCCGCCGGGACTTCGACCAGCTCGCCGAGCAGCAGATGCTGGTGCGCACCCGGGGCGGAGCGGTGGTGCACGGGGTGTCGTACGAACTCCCGCTGCGCTACAAGACCGCCCGCCGCGCCTCCGAGAAGCAGCGCATCGCGAAGGCCGTGGCCGATCTGCTGGCGCCGGGCGAGGCGGTGGGTCTCACGGGCGGCACGACCACCACGGAGGTGGCCCGCGCCCTGGCCGTGCGCGGCGACCTGTCCAGCGGCTCACCGGCGCTGACCGTCGTCACCAACGCGCTCAACATCGCCAACGAGCTCGCGGTACGGCCCCAGTTCAAGATCGTGGTGACGGGCGGGGTCGCGCGCCCGCAGTCGTACGAACTCATCGGCCCGCTCGCGGACGGGGTGCTCGGACAGATCACGCTCGACGTGGCCGTACTCGGCGTCGTCGCCTTCGACGTCGCACACGGCGCGGCGGCGCACGACGAGGCGGAGGCCGCGATCAACCGGCTGTTGTGCGAGCGAGCGGAGCGGGTGGTGGTCGCCGCCGACTCCAGCAAGCTGGGCCGGCGCGCCTTCGCCCGGATCTGCGGAGCCGAGCTGGTGCACACACTCGTGACGGACACGGCAGTACCGCAGGAGACGGTACGCCTCTTCGAGGAAACAGGGATCCACGTCCTGGCGGTGTGACGCCCACCCGAAACCCCACCGACACGCCAGCCAACCGACCCCGCCGCAACCACCCCACGCACGACGCCGACCCACACCGACCCCACCCACCAACCCGGCCCGCACAGAACCCGCGCGCGCCACTGACGGATTCGGCTCCGCCCACGCCGGATTCGACCACGTCCGACTGGGCCGCTTCGGTACCGACCAGCGCAGGGAGGCGGCCTGTACGGCGGCCGCGCCGGATCCGGCGTCCTCGGAGCCGGCCCTTTCGAGACCGCCGACTCGGAACCGGCCGCTTCCGCGCCAACTGCTCCCGCGCCGACGACCCCTTCCGCACCGACCACCTCAGAACGGACCGCGCCGGACCCGCCCGCCTCAGAACCGACCGAGGTCAGCCTTCACGAACCCCGCCCCCCGCTGGTCGTTGCACCCGGTCGGCGGCCGGTCGGCCGGGTCGGGCCAGGCCTGCTGGGCCTGGAGGGCCACGCTCACCAGGGTCAGCAGCAGGTCGACGTCGCTCGCGGCGTCGAGGCGCAGGGTCACCCACTGGGAGCCGGGGACGATTCTGATCGCCCCCGAGTCCTTCAGGTCCTTCGCGAAGCGCCGGATGGCCCGGTCGGTCAGCCGTAGATCGACATCACGGTCCGAGTGGAAGTGGGCGATCTCGCCCTGGGCCGAACTCACCGCCTCTCCCAGACCGCAGCTCGGGACCGCCTGACTCAGGTCGGGCCAGGTCGCCAGTTGCGCGAGCGCGCGCGAGGCCAACGTCATGGGCCCATCATGGACCGCTCACCCCTCGGCAACCAGCTCGTGAGCAAGCATTAACCGACCTGTATCCACCAAGGGGCCACGCAAGGAAAGGTTCCGGCCGCCCCGAACGGGGCACGCGGTGCGCGGGGTTGACGGCCCGGCCGGCAGGAGGGCACACAAGTCGACGCAGGTCAAGGACGCATCGTTCACGCCACGCGCGGGCCGGAACCGGTCGCACGCGGCCGGAGGCGGCCCGTGCGGCACGGGGAGGCCCTCGTCACCGAGGCGGGTGATGGCGCGTTTCCGGTTGTCTCGCGATGTGAACACCCTCGGCCCGTCGGCCCGCGCGGGCTCCCGGAACCGGCCTTGCCCCTCCCCTCACCCTCCCTCTAACCTGATTTTGTGCCGCCAATAAACAAAACCCGATCGCACAGCGTCGTGCCGGGCAGCAGTATCGATCTCACCCGGCTCCGGATCGCCCTGACCGCATTCTTCGCTCTGGACGGCTTCATCTTCGCCGGGTGGGTCGTCCGGATCCCCGACATCAAGGAGCAGACCCACGCCTCGGCCAGTGATCTGGGCCTGGCACTCCTCGGTGTCTCCGCCGGTGCGGTGATCACGATGACCCTCACCGGGCGCCTGTGCCGGCGCTACGGCAGCCATCCGGTCACCGTGGTCTGCGCCGTTCTGCTCTCCCTCAGCGTCGCCCTGCCCGCGCTCACCCGCTCCGCGCCCGCGCTCGGCGCCGTACTACTGGTCTTCGGCGCCGCATACGGCGGCATCAACGTGGCCTTCAACAGCGCCGCCGTCGATCTGGTGGCCGCACTGCGGCGGCCCATCATGCCCACGTTCCATGCCGCGTTCAGCCTCGGCGGCATGATCGGGGCGGGCCTCGGCGGACTGGTCGCCGGTGCCCTCTCCCCCACCCGGCATCTGCTCGGCCTCACCGTCACGGGGCTGCTCGTCACCGCCCTCGCCGGGCGCACCCTGCTGCGGCAGGAACCGCCCGCGCCGACGCGAAACACGAGTACCCGCCCGTCGCCGCGCCGGGTGCCGCAGGCCGACCGCACACGACGCGACGGCCACCGCGGCCTGGTGCTCGTCTTCGGGCTGGTCGCGCTGTGCACGGCCTACGGCGAGGGCGCCATGGCCGACTGGGGCGCGCTCCACCTCCACCAGGACCTGGCGGCCTCGTCGGGTGTGGCGGCGGCCGGTTACTCGTGTTTCGCGCTGGCCATGACCATCGGCCGGGCGACCGGGACCACACTCCTGGAACGCCTCGGCCGCGCGCGCACCGTGATCGCCGGCGGCACCGTCGCGGCGGCGGGCATGCTGCTCGGCTCGCTCGCACCCTCCGTGTGGGCGGCGCTGATCGGCTTCGCCGTCACGGGGCTCGGGCTCGCCAACCTCTTCCCGGTCGCCGTCGAGCGAGCGGGCGCGCTGACCGGCCCGTCCGGGGTCGCCGTCGCCTCGACGCTCGGTTACGGCGGCATGCTGCTCGGACCGCCCTCGATCGGTTTCATGGCCGACTGGTTCTCCCTGCCGACCGCGCTCACGAGCGTGGCGGCGCTGGCCGCCGTCGCCGCGCTCATCGGAGTCACGACGCGGCGGACCATGGGGCGCTGACGGCCTCGGCTACCCGGCGGAAGACAGAAAAAGGCCGGCCTTCGAGCGGGCTCCATCCGGCACACTCGCCCCATGGAGACTGCCGACTTGCTTCAGACCCTGGACCGCGAGGGCCGACTGCTCGCCGCGGCCGCCGACGCCGCGGGGACCGACGCCAAGGTGCCCACCTGCCCGGAGTGGCAGGTGCGCGACCTGCTGCGGCACACCGGCGCCGTGCACCGCTGGGCCGCCGGCTACATCACCGAAGGGGGCAGCGCACGACGCCCGTTCGGCGACCTGCCGGAGCTGGACGGCGCCGAGCTGGTGGCCTGGTACCGGGACAGTCACCGCCTGCTGGTCGACGCGCTGGCCGCCGCACCCGCCGACCTGGAGTGCTGGACGTTCCTGCCGACGCCCAGCGCCTCACCGCTGGCGTTCTGGACCCGCCGACAGGCACACGAGACGACCGTCCACCGGTACGACGCGGAGGCGGCGCGCGGCGGTACGGCGTCCCCGGTCGCCCCGGACTTCGCGGTCGACGGCATCGACGAACTGCTGCGCGGCTTCCACGCCCGCTCCCGGAGCCGGCTGCGCACCGAGGAGCCGCGCGTCCTGCGGGTGCGCGCGCTGCGCGCGGGGGCGGACGGGACGGAAGGCGCGGACACCGTGTGGACCGTGCGGCTGTCGCCCGAGCCGGCGGTGACCGTGCGGAACACGGCCGGCGGACAGGAGGAGGCCGGCGAGGCCGAGGCCGAACTCTCCGGGCCCGCCGACGAGTTGTACCTGGCGCTGTGGAACCGCAAGCCCGTGCCGAGCGTGCGCGGCGATCACGCGCTGGCCGAACTGTGGCGGGAGAAGGGCGGGGTCTGACACACCCTCAGCTCCCTCCGTCACTCTTTCATTCGGCGTCGGTCAGCATCCGTGCCAGCACCGCGCGCTGCACGGGCCGCACCCGGCCGTGCAGCGCGCGCCCCTTGCCCGTCAGGGCCACCCGGACCCCGCGCCGGTCCTCGGCACACATCGCGCGGTCGACCAGACCGTCCTTCTCCAGACGGCCGATCAGCCGGGACAGGGCGCTCTGACTGAGGTGAACCCGCTCGGAGATCTCCTGCACGCGGTAGGCGCAGCCGCCGTCGGCCGCCACTCCCTCGACCAGCAGGTCGAGCACCTCGAAGTCGCTGCCGCACAGGCCGTGTTCGTGCAGCGCCCGGTCCAGCTCGCACTGGGTGCGGGCATGCAGGGCCAGGATGTCCCGCCACTGCTCCACGAGCGCCTGCTCGGCCTTGTTCGCCGCCATGGGCGCACCGTAGCAGAGAACCAAGATTGTTGCATCGTAATTAAATGCATTTGCATTCGATGCATGCGCATGTACTGTTCTCGGCATGACCTCTCCGCTCACCCACTCCGCGGCCCCGTCCCCGGCCGTCCGCTGGACTCCTCGCCTGTGGGGCACCCTGCTGGTGCTCTGCGCGGCGATGTTCCTCGACGCGCTGGACGTGTCGATGGTCGGAGTCGCGCTCCCGTCCATCGGCTCCGACCTGCATCTGTCCACGTCGACGCTGCAATGGATCGTCAGCGGCTACATCCTGGGCTACGGAGGCCTGCTCCTCCTCGGCGGACGCACCGCCGACCTGCTCGGCCGGCGCCAGGTGTTCCTCGTCGCGCTCGGGGTCTTCGCACTCGCCTCGCTGCTCGGCGGGCTCGTGGACTCCGGTCCGCTGCTGATCGCCAGCCGCTTCATCAAGGGCCTCAGCGCGGCCTTCACCGCGCCGGCCGGACTGTCGATCATCACCACGACGTTCCCGGAGGGCACGCTGCGCAACCGCGCCCTGTCCATCTACACCACCTGCGCCGCCACCGGCTTCTCCATGGGCCTGGTGCTCTCCGGCCTGCTCACCGAGGCCAGCTGGCGCTTCACCATGCTGCTGCCCGCGCCGATCGCCCTGATCGCGCTCGTGGCGGGCCTCAAGCTGCTGCCGCGCAGCGCCCGCGAGGAGAACCACGCCGGCTACGACATCCCGGGCGCCGTCCTCGGCACCGCGTCGATGCTCCTGCTGGTCTACACCGTCGTCCAGGCCCCCGAGGCCGGCTGGGCCTCGGCCCGTACGCTGCTGTCCTTCCTCGCCGTCGCCGTGCTGCTCACCGCGTTCGTCCTGGTCGAGCGGCGCTCGCCGAGTCCGCTGATCCGGCTGGGCGTGCTGCGCTCGGGCAGCCAGGTGCGCGCCCAGCTCGGCGCGATCGCCTTCTTCGGCTCCTACGTCGGCTTCCAGTTCCTGACGACGCTCTACATGCAGTCCCTGCTCGGCTGGTCCGCGCTGCACACGGCGCTCGCGTTCCTGCCGGCCGGCGCACTGGTGGCGGTGTCGTCCACGAAGGTCGGCGCGATCGTCGACCGGTTCGGCACGCAACGGCTGATCGCACTGGGCTTCGCCTTCATGGCGCTCGGGTACGCCCTGTTCCTGCGCATCGATCTCGACCCGGTGTACGCGGCGGTCGTCCTGCCGTCGATGCTGCTGATCGGCGCGGCCTGCGCGCTGGTCTTCCCCTCGCTCAACATCCAGGCCACCAACGGGGTCGAGGACCACGAGCAGGGCATGGTCTCCGGTCTGCTCAACACCTCGGTGCAGGTGGGTGGCGCGCTGTTCCTGGCGGTGGTGACGGCCGTGGTCACCGCGGGCGCCCCCGCACACGCCACCCCGCAGGCCGTCCTCGACAGCTACCGGCCCGGCTTCCTCGTCGTCACGGGCATCGCACTGGCCGGCCTGCTGATCACGCTCACCGGTCTGCGCCACGGTCGCAGCCGGCCGACCGTCGTGGTCGCCCGGTCCACGTCCACTGTGCGGGAGGCGGAAGCGGAGCGCGTGCCGGTCCGCGACTAGGGGGACGCCTCCAACCGTGCGCCCGGCGGGGCTGTTTGCTCCGCCGGGCGCACGTCTGTGAAGCTGAGGTGATGGACAGCTACGGGGGACGCCGCACCAAGGCCCGACAGGACGCGGCCACGGTCGAGATCGGCTATGCGCTGGTGAGCGCCGGCTTCGCGGCCGCGGTACTGTTCGGGGCCGTCGCGGGGCCGGCGCTGCTCTTCGATCTGCCCCGGGCGTTGGAGACGGCGCTGGTGTGGATCGGTCTCGTGGTCGCGCCCGTGGTCTTCCTGACCCGGGTGGTGAGCGTGCTGGTGCGCTTCCGGCGGGGCGCTCAGCCCAGCCAGCCGGGTCGTACCAACCCCGACTCGTAGGCCAGCACGACGAGTTGGGCGCGATCGCGGGCGCCCAGCTTCACCATCGCGCGGCTCACATGGGTCTTGGCCGTCAGCGGGCTGACCACCAGCCGGCGGGCGATCTCCTCGTTGGACAGGCCGATGCCGACCAGCGCCATCACCTCCCGCTCCCGCTCGGTGAGCCGGGCCAGGTCGTCGGCCGCCGCGGGCTCCTTGGAGCGGGCCGCGAACTCGGCGATCAGGCGCCGGGTGACGCCGGGCGACAGCAGCGCGTCGCCGTCGACCACCGCCCGTACGGCGCGCACGAGTTCGTCCGGTTCGGTGTCCTTCACCAGAAAGCCGGAGGCACCCGAACGGATGGCCTCGAAGACGTACTCGTCGAGCTCGAAGGTGGTGAGCATGACCACCTTCACGTCCCCGAGATCCGCGTCGCCGGTGATGCGCCGGGTCGCGGCCAGGCCGTCGAGCCGGGGCATGCGGATGTCCATCAGCACGACGTCCGGCGCCCGTTCGCGCACCAGACGCAGCGCCTCCTCGCCGTCGGCCGCCTCGCCGGCCACCTCGATGTCCGGCTGCGCGTCGAGCAGCGCTCTGAAGCCGGCCCGCACGAGCGACTGGTCGTCGGCGAGCAGTACCCGGATCACTGGTCCTCCCTGAGGTGCGACGGCAGTACGGCGAGCACCCGGAAGCCGCCGTCGGGGCGCGGGCCCGCCTCGATGGTGCCACCCAGCGCGGCCGCCCGCTCCCGCATGCCGGCCAGCCCGTTCCCGCCGCCTCCGGCGTCGGCGCCGGTCGCGGGTCCGTCGTCGTCGACGCGCAGCCGCAGCGCGTCGCCGTCATGGGCGAACGCCACGCGCGCGTGCCGCGATCCGGAGTGCCGTACGACGTTCGTCAGCGCCTCCTGGACGATGCGGAAGGCGGCCAGGTCGGCCCCCGCCGGCAGCTGTGGCGGCGCGCCCTCGACCTCGACCGTCAGCCCGGCCGCTGCCGCCTGTTCCACCAGTTCCGGCAGCCGGTCCAGACCCGGGGCGGGCGTGCGCGGGGCGGCGTCTGGGGCGCGCAGGGTGTCGAGCACCTGGCGCACCTCGCCGAGGGCCTCCTTGCTGGCGGCCTTGATGGTGGTGAGCGCGGTCCGCGCCTGCTCGGGGTCGCTGTCGAGCAGCGCGAGGCCCATGCCGGCCTGGACGTTGATGACGGAGATGCTGTGCGCGAGGACGTCGTGCAGTTCGCGGGCGATCCGCAGCCGTTCCTCGTCCGCGCGCCGTCTGGCCGCCTGCGCCCGGTCCGCCCGCTCCCGGGCCCACTGTTCGCGCCGTACCCGGGCCAGTTCGGCCACGGCGAAGACCGCCAGCACCCAGGCGGCGATGCCGATCTCCTGGATGATGCCGCCGCCCTGGTCCCCCGGGGGCGGAAGCCAGCGGTAGAGCCAGAGCGCGACCAGGGCGTGCCCGGCCCACAGCAGCCCCACGGACGCCCAGGCGGCCCGCCGGTGCCCGGCCACGACAGCGCTGAAGCAGGCCACCGCGACCGTCAGATAGACCGGCCCGTAGGGGTAGCCCGCGGCCAGATAGCCGAGGGTCACCGCCGCGGTGCCGAACGCCACGGCCACCGGGTGGCGGTGCCGCCACAGCAGCAGGAGCGAGGCGGCGAGCAGCAGCACGCGCGCGTAGGGGTCGAGCGGCACCCGGTGCGGCTGGCCGTGCGCGGCGAAGTTGCTGCCGACCAGCACGAACACGGTGAACAGCGCGGTCGAGCGCCAGGGCCACGCCCGCCCCCGGTGCGGCTCCGGGTCGTCCGGGCCGTCGCGCCACGGAGGGCCGTACCGCGACCACGGGGGCCCGTACCGCCACCGCGGCGAGGGGGCGCGCTGCTCTTCCATGTCCGCCACGCTAGACGCCGGCGGCGGTGCCGGACGTCAGCCGGGCGTGGTGATCACTCGTACTCCCGGGGGAGTACGACGCCCACCACGGCCACGGCGCCTACCGGAGCCCCACACCGAGCGCCAGCTGCGTGACCGCGTGCCGGAAGAAGTCCTCCCGGTCCTCGACCACGTTGCGGAACTGGCCGAACAGCTCGAAGCTCACCAGCCCGAACAGCTGGGACCAGGCCGCCACCATCGCCACGGCGACCTCGGGGGGCAGGTCGGGGGTGAGGTCGGCGGCCATGCGCTCGGCCTCGGGGCGCAGGGAGGCGGGCACGGTCAGGCCGGCGAGGCCGGGGCCCTCGTGGGCGGCGCGGATGATGCCGATGAGGACCAGGCCGACGCGGGAGGCGGCCGGGACGGTGGTCTCGGGGGCGGCGTAGCCGGGCACGGGTGAGCCGTAGATCAGCGCGTACTCGTGCGGATGCGCGAGCGCCCAGCCGCGCACCGCCTCGCACACGGCGGTCCAGCGCGCCACGGGCGCGGCCCCGTGCGCCGTGTCGCGCGCCCGCTCCGCGCTCTCGCCGAGGGAGTCGTATGCGTCGATGATCAGGGCGGTCAGCAGCTCGTCGCGGCTGGGGAAGTACCGGTACAGGGCCGAGGAGACCATGCCGAGTTCGCGGGCGACGGCCCGCAGCGAGAGCTTCGCCGCGCCCTCGTCCGCCAGCTGTCTGCGGGCCGCCTCCTTGATGGCGGCGGTGACCTCGGCCCTGGCCCGTGCGCGGGCGCCCTGTGGGGTGCTCATGCCATCAGTCTGCCACGTGAGAGAGCGGTGCACACAAAAGAGAGCACCGCTCTTGCATTCTCGTGCCGACCTCCCCCACACTGAAGTCAAGCGAGAGCACCGCTCTCCCAAGCCGTGGGGGTCACCATGTCGTCACACGTCAAGAAGCCGGGCTGGTTCACCGTCAATGTCTTCAACCGGGCGGTGGCCTGGCTCACCGGGCGCGGCATCAGCATCTGGGACTCCCGGGTCCTCGCGGTGCGCGGACGCAAGAGCGGGCAGTGGCGTACGACTCCGGTGAACCTGCTGACGGTGGACGGGCAGCAGTACCTGGTCGCCCCGCGCGGCCATGTCCAGTGGACCCACAACATGCGGGCGGCCGGCGGGGGCGAGCTGAGGCTCGGCAGCAGCGTGGACGTCTTCAGCGCCGCCGAGGTCGCCGACGACGACAAGGTCCCGCTGCTGCGCGCCTACCTCAAGCGCTGGAAGGCGGAGGTCGGGGTCTTCTTCGACGGCGTCGGCCCCGACTCCCCGGACGCGGACCTGCGCCGGATCGCCCCCGACCACCCCGTCTTCCGGATCACCGTCACGAACTGACCGGATCCTCCACCGGGTGGCCCTGCTCCCGGTCCAGCGCGGTCAGGGCGCGCTGGGCGATCGGACGGGAGCGGACGATCTCGGCGACCGAGGTCTTCCCCTGGGTGATCTCCCGGAAGGCCCGCCAGGCGGGGCGGAAGCCGGTGAGGGCCGCGTGGAAGAGGCCGGGACGCTTCTCGAACGCGGTCAGCAGCCGCCCGCCGACGCTCATCTCGACACCGAGACCGGCCTTGACCGCGAACGCGTAGTTCAGGGCCTGGCGGCGGGTGTCGACCGCGTCGTGCGCCTCGGCGATGCGCACCGCCCACTCCCCCGCGAGCCGGCCCGAGCGCAGCGCGAACGAGATGCCCTCGCGCGTCCACGGCTCCAGCAGACCGGCCGCGTCACCGCAGACCAGCACCCGGCCCCGGGACAGCGGCGAATCGTCCGCGCGGCAGCGGGTCAGATGCCCGGAGGAGATGGACGGCTCGAAGCCCGCCAGGCCGAGCCGGGCGATGAAGTCCTCCAAGTACCGCTTCGTGGCGGCGCCTTCGCCACGTGCGGAGATCACGCCGACCGTCAGGGTGTCGCCCTTCGGGAACACCCAGCCGTAACTGCCCGGCATCGGGCCCCAGTCGATGAGGACCCGGCCCTGCCAGTCCTCGGCGACGGACTCCGGGACCGGGATCTCCGCCTCCAGACCGAGGTCCACCTGGGCCGTCTTCACGCCGACATGAGCCCCTATCCGGCTCGCACTGCCGTCGGCGCCGACGACCGCGCGGGCCAGCACCGTCTCGCCGCCCTGGAGCAGGACGGCGACCGTGCGCCGGTCGGGGACCGCCGAGCCGTGCTGCTCCACGCGCTGCACCGTGACGCCCGTACGCAGCTCGGCGCCCGCCTTCTGGGCGTGCTCGACCAGCTGCTGGTCGAACTCGGGGCGGTTGATCAGTCCGAACAGCATGTGCTTGGAACGGCGGGTGCGGGCGAAACGGCCGTTGTGGGAGAAGGTGACCGCGTGCACCCGGTCACGGAGGGGCAGCTCGAAGCCCGGGGGCAGTGCGTCGCGCGAGGAACCGATGATGCCGCCGCCGCAGGTTTTGTAGCGCGGCAACTCGGCTTTCTCCAGCAACAGCACGCGCCGTCCCGCGACCGCGGCCGCATAGGCGGCCGAGGCCCCCGCGGGTCCCGCGCCCACCACGACGACGTCCCACACCTGCTGCACGTCGTCCGCCGAAGAGTTCTCGCCGCTCACGATGGTCTACTGCTCCGATCCAGCCGCTGCCGTAGTGTCCCCCGCATCCTACGGCGGTCGTCGCCGCAGGCCACTGTGCGAGTATCGGGGTACTCACCCAGTTCAACGTCGCACCCACGAGGAGCGTGCCCATGTCGTCGAATCCGGTCGCCGAGACCGTCGCCTCGCTGATGCCCCGGGCGAAGGCGGAGCTGACCGAGCTCGTCGCCTTCCGGTCGGTGGCCGACTTCGCGCAGTTCCCGAAGAGCGAGAGCGAGGCCGCCGCGCGCTGGATCACCGAGGCGCTCACCGCCGAGGGCTTCGTCGACGTGTCCCCGCTGGACACCCCGGACGGCACCCAGTCGGTCTACGGCTACCTGCCGGGCCCCGAGGGTGCGAAAACGGTTCTGCTCTACGCCCACTACGACGTGCAGCCGCCGCTGGACGAGGCCGCCTGGACCACCCCGCCGTTCGAGCTGACCGAGCGCGACGGCCGCTGGTACGGCCGCGGGAGCGCCGACTGCAAGGGCGGCTTCATCATGCACCTGCTCGCGCTGCGCGCCCTGAAGGCGAACGGCGGCGTCCCGGTGAACGTGAAGATGATCGTCGAGGGCTCGGAGGAGCAGGGCACCGGCGGCCTGGAGCGGTACGCCGAGCAGCACCCCGAGCTGCTCACGGCGGACACGATCGTGATCGGCGACGCGGGCAACTTCCGGGTCGGCCTGCCCACCGTGACCACGATCCTGCGCGGGATGACCCTGGTCCGGGTGCAGATCGACACCCTGGAGGGCAACCTGCACTCGGGGCAGTTCGGCGGTGCCGCCCCGGACGCGCTGGCCGCGCTGATCCGGGTGCTGGACTCGCTGCGTGCCGCGGACGGCTCGACCACCGTCGACGGTCTCGACGCCTCGGCCACGTGGGACGGCCTGGAGTACACCGAGGAGCAGTTCCGCTCCGACGCCCGGGTGCTCGACGGTGTCGGACTGACCGGCGGCGGCGCCGTCGCCGACCGGCTGTGGGCCCGCCCGGCGGCCAGCGTCCTCGGCATCGACTGCCCGCCGGTCGTCGGCGCGACCCCCTCGGTGCAGTCCACGGCCCGGGCCCTGATCAGCCTGCGGGTGCCGCCGGGTGTGGACGCCGCCGAGGCGACCAAGCTGCTCCAGGCGCACATCGAGGCGCACACCCCGTGGGGCGCCCGCGTCGGCGTCGAGCAGATCGGCCAGGGCCAGCCGTTCCGCGCCGACACCACCAGCCCGGCGTACCAGGCGATGGCCGACGCGATGGCCGTGGCCTACCCCGGCGAGTCCATGCAGTACGCCGGGCAGGGCGGCTCCATCCCGCTGTGCAACACGCTGGCGGGGCTGTACCCCGAGGCGGAGATCCTGCTGATCGGCCTGAGCGAGCCGGAGGCGCAGATCCACGCGGTCAACGAGAGCGTCTCCCCCGAGGAGCTGGAGCGGCTGTCGGTCGCCGAGGCGCTGTTCCTGCGCAACTACGCCGGCTGACCCCTTCGGGTCTCCCGTCCGCCCCTTCTGCCGCCGGCAGAGCGCCCTCGCCTCCGGGCGGGGGCGCTGCCTACGGTCGGGGCATGGACGTCATCGAGCTGCTCCCCCGACTGCACATGCTGCGCTTTCCCGTCGGCCAGGCCTATCTCTGGCGCGACGACGACGAGTTGACGCTCGTCGACGCGGGCGTGCTCGGCGCCGGCCGGACGATCGCCGACGCGATCACGTCCCTGGGCCGTGCACCCGGGGACGTACGGCGGATCGTGCTGACCCATTTCCACGAGGATCACGTCGGCGGGGCGGGCGAGTTCGCGGCGCTGAGCGGCGCCGAGGTGCTCGCGCACCAGCTGGAGGCCCCGATCATCCGCGGTGAACTCCCAGGCCCGCCACCGCGGTTCGAGGACTGGGAGCTGCCGATCCACGCGGAGGCCGTCAAGCACCTGCCCACGGGCGAACCGGTGCCGCCGGCCTCGGTCACCACGGTGTCCGACGGGGAGGTGCTGGACTTCGGCGGCGGTGCTCAGGTCGTCCATGCACCCGGCCACACGGACGGCAGCATCGCCCTGTTCCTGCCCGCCGAGGGCGTGCTGTTCACTGGGGACACGGTGGCGGCCTCCCCCGTCGACGGCACGGTGATACCGGGCGTCGGCAACCTCGATCTCCCCCAACTCCTCGACTCTATCGGCCGATTGGCCGCACTGGACGCGGACGTCATGTGTTTCGGCCACGGAGACCCCGTCGTCGGGGGCGCGGCCACCGCGCTGAGCCGGGTGGTGGACGCCCGCTGAGCCCGGGGTACGGCCCGCGGCCACCGCCTGCCGTTCCAGGCCACCCGACCCAGCCGCGCACACAGCCCCGCGATACCCTCTGCGCTCCCCCAGGCCGAGCAACCCAACCGACCACGGGCGCACCCCGCCGACCACCACCAGCCCCCCACAAGCCGACCCCGGGTATGGCCCCCACCACGCCGAGCAGTCCAACCGACCGCGCGGCACAGCCCGCCAACGACCACCAGCCCCACGCACGAGCCGACCGCCCCGACCAGCCAACGGGCACTACCATCCCGCCCGGGCCGGGAGGTTCGATCGGCACCGGTGCGGGCTCCGACCAGTACCGGTCCGCACGGGTCGGCGGTCAGCCGACCGGCACTCCGCCCTCCAGATACAGGGCGGTTCCCCGTTCGCGGGCCCGCAGTGCCCAGCGCAGTCGCTCGTAGCGGACCGGCGGGAGCATCGCGGCGGCCTCCTGCTCGCCGGCGAAGCGCCAGGCGCGCAGCTCCGGGCCCGGCAGCAGCACGCGGGACGCCTCGGCGGGCTCCAGTCTGCCGCCGTCGAACAACAGCCGCAGCCCGCCGAAACCGGGCGGTGCGGGCCGCTCCCAGTCCACGACGAGCAGCCGGGGCACCTCCCGCAGCTCTATCCCGGTCTCCTCGGCGACCTCCCGCATCCCGGCGCGGGCAGGCGCCTCACCGCGCTCGACCACCCCGCCGGGGAACTCCCAGCCCGGCTTGTAGGTGGGGTCGACGAGCAGCACCCGGTCCTGCTCGTCGAAGAGCAGCACCCCGGCGGCGAGCGTCTCGGCGGTCGGCTCGGGGGTCTGCACGATGTCGCAGGGGGGTACGGTCCCGCCGGAGACGGCGTCGGCGATGCGGGCGGCGGTCTCGTACGGGGTGAGATCGCCCGTGTCCACGAGGTGGGCGTCGGCGGTGAGCCAGGAGGCGAGGGCGGCGCGGTAGGGCTCGATGTGGTCGTACGCCCACTGCCGTATCCGTATCTCGCCGTCGGGCAGGTCCGGCGGGATCTCCCGGCGGGCTATCCGCTCACGCAGGATCGTTTCGGCCGGGGCGAGGAGCAGATGGTGCACGGGGATCCTGCGGGCGGCCAGGCCGCCGAAGATCTCGTCGCGGTACTCCTGGCGGAGCAGGGTCATGGGCACCACGAGGGTCCCGCCCAGTTCGGCGAGCATCGCTGCTGCCGTGTCGACGACCAGCCGGCGCCAGATCGGCAGGTCCTGGAAGTCGCCGACCTCGGCGAGGCGTTTGGGCGGCAGCAGGTGCGTGAGCGACCCGCCGACGACCTCGGGGTCGAAGAGCGTGCTGTTCGGGATCAGCTCGATCAGTTCCCGTGCGGTGGTGGTCTTCCCCGCACCGAACGCGCCGTTGATCCAGACGACGGTCACGGACTCCCCCTCTTCTGTTGGCCCCCTGTGGCTTGCCCGCAACACCCTGCCACGGAAACCCCGCCCCGGTGAGGGCGCCCGCACGGGGGTGCCGGTGCCCCCTGCGGCGGGAACACCGGCACGCACGCGGAGAACGCAGGACCCGGCTCTACCCGAGGCCCTGCCCCATGCCCTGCACGGACTCCTGCGGGAAGACCCGTTCGAAGGCGTGGTCGAAGGCCTGGGCGCCGGACTGCCTGCCGGAGGGGGCGAGACCGTCCTGATCGATGAGGTCGCCGGTCGAGTGGACGGTGTCCTGGACGCCGAGCTCGTCGAGCGTCCCGTTGTCCGCCGCGTGGGACGGGGTGACGGCGGCCACGACGAACCCGGTGGCCAGGGTGGCGAGGGCGAGGATGCTGCGCTTCTTCATGCGCTGCCCAACTGGAAAGGCGGCCGGGGGTCACGCGGACCGCGCGCTTTCCGTTCATCAGGCCGATCGCCGTCCGGCGCCCGGGCGCCCCGGACGGGTGGGCGCCCCGGCCGGAATATTCCGTGGCCCCGCCGATCATGGGCCGGATATCCTCCGGAGCCAGAGCGTCGACGATCACCTTCTTCGGCTCAACGCCCCACCACCGGACGGATCGAGGCCGCATGCGCGTGCAGGTGAGCGGTTTCCCGGCCGCCGGCTCCGACGACGATCCCCTCGGCCTCGTGACGCGCTCGGCCGACCGGCTCCTGCGGTCCGCAGGCGCGCTGTCCGACGCCGCGCTGCGTGCCCCGTCGGAGCTGCCCGGGTGGACGCGCGGCCATGTGCTGGCCCATGTCACCCACAGTGCCGACGCCTATGTCTGGCTGCTCGGTCTCGCGCGCACCGGCCGCGAGCCGGGCCCCCGCAGGGACCGGGCGGCACTGGCCGCCGCGCTGGAGCGGGACGCGGCCCTGCCCGCCGGCCGGCTCACGGCTTTGCTGCGGGAGAGCCTCGGCCGGTTCACGGCGCAGGCGCGCACGACGCCCGCCCCCGCCTGGGACCACCTGGTCGCCGCGCTGGCCGGCTGGCGACACCCGGCCTGGTATCTACTGCTGCGCTGCCTGCGGGAGTTGGAGACCCACCACCTGGACCTCGGCACCGGCTACGGCACCGAGCAGTGGCCCGGCGCGTACGTGTCCTGGGCGCTGGACGACACCCTCGGCACACTGCGGACGCAGGGCTTCGCGCTCGCCTCGGTGGAGGCCGTGGATCTGGGCCGGCGCTGGACCCTGGCGGCGCAGGGCCCCTCGGTCACTGCGGCCGGACACCGGATCCTCGGCTGGCTCACCGGACGCCTGCCCGCCGAGGCCCTGGCAATCGACCCTCTGTCCGCCGACGCCCTGCCTCCCGACGCTCTGCCCGCCGACGTTCTGATCGCTGACGCCCCGATCGCCCGTGCTCCGGCGCATCTCCTGCCCCGGCCGCCCGCCTGGCCCCAGCCTCCGCTGCCCGGCTGGGGCCGCGTCGGCGACGATGTATGAGCCGAGCGAAGCCAACACATCCGAACACTCAGCGGGCTCACAGGGTGAAATAGCTCAGCTGTCAAGGCTTTTGACGGGATATCGAACAGTCCAGACCCACCCCTTCCAACAGACTCCGACAGGTCCTACCGTAAACGCGCACAGCTGACCCTCACTGGCAACCGGGCGTCGCCCGGTCGTCAGCCACCGTTCGCGAGTCGGAGGAACGTCCACGATGCGTCACCCTCACACCCGCACGACCCGCACCGCCCGCCGAAGACTGCTCGGGGCCCTCGGCGCCGGGCTGCTGTGCACGGCGGGCCTCGCCGTCCCGGCCGCCGCCACCCCCGCCGTCACCCTCGCCGCCCGCACCCCCCTCACCACGGCCCCCGCGCAGACGCCCGCCCTGGCCGACGGTCTCGCCCTCACCCCGCCGATGGGCTTCAACAACTGGAACTCCACGCACTGCCGGGCCGACTTCAACGAAACGATGGTCAAGGGGATCGCGGACCTCTTCGTGGCCAAGGGGCTGAAGGACGCGGGCTATCAGTACGTCAACCTGGACGACTGCTGGGCCCTGCCGAACCGCGACGCGAACGGCAAGCTGGTGCCCGATCCGGCCCGCTTCCCGAACGGCATCAAGGCCGTCGCCGACTACGTCCATTCCAAGGGGCTGAAACTCGGCATCTACACCAGCGCCGGGATCAAGACCTGCAACAGCGCGGGCTTCCCGGGCGCGCTCGGCCACGAGTACAGCGACGCACAGCAGTTCGCGGACTGGGGCGTGGACTACCTCAAGTACGACAACTGCAACAACCTCGGCGTCGACGCCCAGGTGCGCTACCGGACCATGCGGGACGCGCTGAGAGCGACCGGCCGGCCCATCGTGTACAGCATCTGCGAGTGGGGCGAGAACAAGCCGTGGGAATGGGCCGCGGACGTCGGCAACCTCTGGCGGACCACCGGTGACATCAGCGACGACTGGGGCTCGATGGTCTCGATCCTCAAGCAGAACCTGCCGCTCGCGCCCTACGCCGGCCCCGGGCACTGGAACGACCCCGACATGCTGGAGGTCGGCAACGGCGGCATGACGGACACCGAGTACCGCTCGCACTTCTCGCTCTGGTCGATCATGGCCGCACCCCTGCTGATCGGCACCGATCTACGCAAGGCCACCCCGGCAACCTTCGACATCCTGGACAACAAGGACATCATCGGCGTCGACCAGGACCCGCTCGGCAAGCAGGGCACGGTCGTCTCCTCCGGAGGCGGGCGCTGGGTCATCGCCAAGGAGATGAAGGACGGCAGCCGGGCGGTCGCCCTCTTCAACGAGTCCGGCACGGCCCAGCGGATCGCCACCACCGCGAGCGCCGTCGGCCTGCCCGCCGCCCCCGCCTACACCGTGCGGGACCTGTGGCAGCACCGCGACGACAACACCGCCGGCACCCTCGCCGCGACCGTACCGGCCCACGGCACGGTGCTGCTGCGCGTCTCCACCGACCCGCGCTGGGCGACCCACCCGCCGGCGGTCGAACTCGGCCTGGACGGAAGCCCGTTGCTGGAGGCGGCCACCCCGGTCACGCTGACCGGCACGGTCACCGACCTCGGCCGTACGCCCGCGCGCCGGGTCTCCGTCTCCCTCACCGGACCGGCCGGCTGGACCGTGCGGCCGACCTCGGCGACCACGGCCGCCGTCCTTCCGACCGGCCGGACCCTGCGCACCGGCTGGCGCGTGACCGCCCCGGCCGGAACACCGGCCGGGGCCTACGACCTGACGCTCCGGGCCCGATACCGCTCACCCTCCGGCGAGCAGGTCACCAGCGCCCTCCCGCTCAGCGCGTCCGTGGTGGTGCGGCCGCCGGCCGGGACGTCGTACCTCAGCGATCTGCCCTGGCTGTCGGCGAGCAGCGGCTGGGGGCCGGTGGAACGCGACACCAGCAACGGGGAGAGCGCCGCGGGCGACGGGCACCCGATCACCATCGGCGGCACCGTGTACGCCAAGGGGCTCGGGGCGCACGCGCCGAGCGACATCTCCTTCTACGCCGGCCGGGCCTGCACGAAGGTCCGCGCGGACGTCGGTGTCGACGACGAGAAGGGACTGAAGGGCACCGTCGCCTTCGAGATCTGGGCGGACGGCACGAAGGTCGCCGCCACCGGCGTCCTGACCAACGCGATGCCCGCCCAGCCCCTCACCGCCGACGTCACCGGCGCCCAGGTGGTCCGGCTCGTCGTCACCGACGGCGGCGACGGCAACGACTCGGACCACGCGGACTGGGCGGACGCCGCTCTGACCTGCTGACGGCGCCCACCCGCCGGGGCGGTGCGACCCGCGCACGGGCGGGGCCGCTCGGGGCCGACACGGGGAACCGAACCGGGGACGCCGGTACCGACAGCGCGCACCGGCGAACAGCGCCGGCTCGTGGTCCCGGTGCAGGCGACCCCGATGCCCTGGCGACCGGCGCTGCCGGGCCCGGCACCCACCGCCGCGAGCCGCTCGGGGCCGACACGGGGAACCGAACCGGGGACGCCGGTACCGACAGCGCGCACCGGCGAACAGCGCCGGCTCGTGATCCGGTGCACGCGGCCCCGGCGCCCTGGCGACCGGCGCTGCCGGGCCCGGCACGCACCGCCGGGGAGGGGGCGCCGGGGCCCTTCGCGCGCGCGGCGCCGCGATGTGCGCCCCGTCCCCGCTCAGACCCCCGCCGCGTCCGGCCGCCGCGCCAGCGCCGCCGCGGCGGCCCCGACCAGCCCCGCGTCGGTGCCCATCTGGGCGGGGACGACCGTGAGCCGCTGCACGAACGACAGGGTCGCGTAGTCGGTGAGCGCCTTGCGCAGCGGCGTGAGGAGGATGTCGCCCGCCTTGCCGACGCCGCCGCCGATCACTGCGATGTCGATCTCGACCAGGGTCGCGGTGGCCGCGATGCCGGCGGCCAGCGCCCGGGCCGCCCGCTCGAAGGAGGCCACGGCGACCGGGTCGCCCGCGCGGGCGGCGGCGGCCACCGCGGCGGCCGAGGTGTCGCCGTCGGGGCCCGGCAGCCAGCCCTGCTCCAGGGCACGGCGGGCGATGTTGGGCCCGCTGGCGATGCGCTCCACACAGCCCCGCGAACCGCACGGACACGGGTCGCCGTCGAGGTCGACGCTGATGTGGCCGATGTGCCCGGCGTTGCCGGTCGGGCCGGGGTGCAGCTGCCCGTTCAGGACCAGGCCGCCGCCGACACCCGTCGAGACCACCATGCACAGCGCGTTGTCGTGGCCGCGCGCGGCGCCCTGCCAGTGCTCGGCCGCGGTGATCGCGACGCCGTCCCCGATCAGCTCGACCGGCAGGCCCCCGGTGGCCGTACGCACCCGCTCCACCAGCGGGAAGCCCCGCCAGCCGGGCACGTTGACCGGGCTGACGGTGCCCGCCGAGGCGTCCACCGGGCCGGCGCTGCCGATGCCGAGAAGGCTCGCTCGGCCCCACAGCGGCGACCCGGCGAGCTCGCCGAGCACCACCTCGACAGCCCGCATGACCGTTTCACCGTCCTGCTGGGCGGGAGTGGCGCGCTGGGCGCGCTCCAGGATGCGACCGTCTCCGTCCACCAGTGCGCCGGCGATCTTGGTGCCACCGATGTCCAGGGCCGCCACAAGGTCGGTCATGAGAGTCAGATCTCCCCGTCGAAGCTTGATAACCATACAGAGCAGGGCCGGTCAAGCGGTGGGGGCGCAGGCCGACAGACAGCGGTGGACAGTGTCTCGCGCAGCTGACAACGTTGTCCAGGCTCTATGCTCGACGCCACATCCTCATACAAACGCCGGATCGGCGCAGCTCCCTCGGAACAAGCGCTCACACACCGACCGCGCGGACGAGACGGACGACAGGACAGGACCCCGCATCGTGCCCGACAGCACCCGCTCCACAGACCGCCTGCCCGGCACCCGCTACGGCAACCGCCCGACGATGAAGGACGTGGCGGCGCGGGCCGGTGTCGGGCTGAAGACGGTCTCCCGGGTGGTCAACGGCGAGCCGGGCGTGACCCCGGACACCGAGCGCCGGGTGCAGGAGGCCATCGACGCGCTGGGCTTTCGCCGCAACGACAGCGCGCGCGTGCTGCGCAAGGGCCGTACGGCGAGCATCGGCCTGGTGCTGGAGGACCTCGCCGACCCCTTCTACGGCCCGCTCAGCCGCGCCGTGGAAGAGGTGGCCCGGGCCCATGGCGCCCTGCTCATCAACGGCTCCAGCGCCGAGGACCCGGAGCGTGAGCAGGAGCTGGCCCTGGCACTGTGCGCGCGCCGGGTGGACGGGCTGGTGGTGATTCCGGCCGGGGACGACCACCGTTATCTGGAACCGGAGATCCGGGCCGGGGTGGCGACCGTGTTCGTGGACCGGCCTGCCGGGCGGATCGACGCGGACGTGGTCCTGTCCGACAACTTCGGCGGCGCCCGGGACGGTGTCGCGCATCTGATCGCGCACGGCCACCGCCGGATCGGGTTCATCGGCGACATGCCCCGCATCCACACCGCCGCCGAGCGGCTGCGCGGCTACCGGGCGGCCATGGAGGACGCGGGGATACCGGTCGAGGACGCCTGGATGTCGCTCGGGCAGACCGATCCGGAGCGGGTGCGCCGGGCGGCGGAGGAGATGCTCGCCGGTCCCGAGCCCGTCACCGCGATCTTCACGGGCAACAACCGGGTGACGGTCACCGTGATCCGGGTCCTGGCCGAGCACTCCCGCCGGGTCGCCCTGGTGGGCTTCGACGACTTCGAGCTGGCCGACCTGCTCCAGCCGGGCGTCACGGTCGTCGCCCAGGACGCGGCCGCCCTCGGTCGTACGGCGGCCGAGCGCCTGTTCCGCCAGCTGGACGGCGGGCTCATCGCCCCGGAGCGCATCGAGCTGCCGACCCGGCTGATCACCCGCGGCTCGGGCGAACTGCCGCCGGCGGACTGAGCCACGCGCCACCGGAGCACCGTGTCAGCAGGTCGGCAGGCCGGGCACGCGGGCGTCGTTGTTCCCGCCTACCAGGTAGACGTCGCTGACGTAGACGCCGGTGTTGCCGCTGTCGTCGTCGGTCTTCGCCCACCACACGTTCGTCCAGCGGCCGTAGGTCTCCCGGCGGCCCAGGTTCGCCTGGCAGTAGAAGTAGTTGGTGCCCGCGTTCAGGGTCCCGGCCGCGGCGCCGGAGGCCGTGTAGGACGTGGCGGTGCGCCACACGCCGCAGGTGTACTTGCCACCACCGGTGGACCGGCACGCTGCCGTCGGGCTGGTGGTGCGGCTCGGACCGCCGGTCGGGGCCGCGCTGTGGGACGGTGTGCGCGGCGCGGCGGCCGTGGCGGAGGCCGAGGCGCGCGAGGCCGGCCCGGTGGGGTCCGGGCTGCTCGGCGTCGGGCCGGGCTCGGCGCTCTTGCTGCCGTTCGGGCGGGTGCGCCCGGGCCGGGCGGACGACTCGGTGCCGGCCCTTTTCACGGTGGCGCTCGCGGGGTGCGAGGCGGCGGCCGCGGCGGAGGTCCTCGACGGGCTCGGGGCGCGCAGCGCGGCGACGGTGACCCCGGCCGCGGCGAGCACGACGGCGACGGCAGCGGCGGCGAGCAGGGCGCGGCCCCTGCGCCGGGGTGCGACCGGCGGGGTGTCCATGGGGCCGGTGGGGATGCCGGGTGCGAAGGCGGGGGTCGGTCCGGTGGAGCCCTGGGCGTGGGCGGGCACCGGGCTCACCGGCGCACCGGCAGGGGGCGCGGGGGTGTGGGCGGACTGTCCGGCCGGGCCCCGCGGCACCGGGCCGAATCCCGGCGGCGCGGCCGGCACGGTGGGTTCCGCGGGCGCGGGCGCGCCCGGCGGCGTCGCGCGCAGGGTGGTCGTCGGCGTGTCCGGGGTCCGTGTGCCGGTCACCTCGCGCAGCGCCTCGCGGGCCTCCTCGGCGTCCGGGCGGGCGTCCGGACGCTTGTCGAGCAGGTGCCGCAGGACCGGCGCCAGCGCTCCGGCCCGGCGGGGCTCGGGCAGCGGTTCGGTGACGATCGCGGCGAGCGTCGAGTAGGTGGACGTACGGCGGAACGGGGAGGCGCCCTCGACGGCCGCGAACAGCGTGGCGCCCAGCGCCCAGACGTCGGACGCCGGGCCGGGCTCGGCGCCCTGGGCGCGCTCGGGAGCCAAGTAGTCGAGGGAGCCGACGAGTTCGCCGCTGCGGGTGAGACGGGTGGCCGAGCCGTCGCCGGGGTCGTCCATGCTGGCGATGCCGAAGTCGGTGAGGACGACGCGGCCGGAGCGGTCGAGGAGGATGTTGCCGGGCTTGACGTCGCGGTGCAGGACGCCGACGCGGTGGGCGGCGGCCAGGGCGTCCGTCACGGCGGCGCCGATGCGTGCCGCCTCGTACGGGTCGAGGGTGCCGCGCTCGCGCAGGACGTCGTCCAGGGAGGGGCCCTCGATCAGTTCCATGACGATCAGCGGGCGTCCGTCGTCCTCGGCCACGTCGTGCACGGCGACGACACCGGGGTGGCGGACCCGGGCGGCGGCCCGGGCCTCGCGCTGCATGCGCAGCCGCAGTTCGGACAGTTCCGGTCCGGCCGCGTCCGTGTACGTGCGCAGTTCCTTGACGGCGACCTCGCGGCCGAGGACCTCGTCCACCGCCCGCCAGACCACGCCCATGCCACCGCGTCCGAGCCGTGCGGTCACGCGATAGCGTCCGGCCAGCAGCCGGCCGGTTCCGTCCGTGTGCCCGTACCGCTCCGGTCCCTGTTCCCCCGAAGACACCGCCGCCCCGTTCCTGAAGTCGTTGCCTGTCGCGTTCGCCTGGTCGATGCGTGGCGTCCAGCGTACGGGGCGGCCGCGCCGGTCCACGCCCCCGGCCGGGGGTCGTGACCGGTCCGCGACGTCTACTTCGCGGAGGCGGTCAGGTCGCCGCGCCGGGGTGCGGCGAAGCCCTCCAGGTCGTGGCGGGTCAGGCCGGTGAGGCGGGCGACCTCGGCGATGTCGAGGGCGCCGCAGTCCAGGCCGCGCAGCAGGTAGCCGCTGAGGGCCTTGGCGGTGGCGGGCTCGTCCATGACGTCGCCGCCGGCGTGGTTGGCATAGCGGGCGAGGCGGCCGGCGGCCTGCTCGAAGCCCTCGCGGTAGAAGGCGAAGACGGCGGCGTAGCGGGTCGGGATGTGCCCGGGGTGCATGTCCCAGCCCTGGTAGTAGGCGCGGGCGAGGGCGCGGCGGGTGAGCCCGTAGTGCAGCCGCCAGGCGTCGTGGACCTTGGCCGTCGGGCCGACGGGCAGGACGTTGGTGGAGCCGTCGGAGACGCGTACGCCGGTGCCCGCGGCGGCGACCTGCATGACCGCCTTGGCGTGGTCGGCGGCGGGGTGGTCGCTGGCCTGGTAGGCGGCGGAGACCCCGAGGCAGGCGCTGTAGTCGAAGGTGCCGTAGTGCAGGCCGGTGGCGCGGCCCTCGGCGGCCTGGATCATCCGGGCGACGGTCGCGGTGCCGTCGGTGGCGAGGATGGACTGGCTGGTTTCGATCTGGATCTCGAAGCCGAGCCGCCCGGCGTCGAGGCCGTGCACCTTCTCGAAGGCCTCCAGGAGCCGGACGAACGCGCCGACCTGCTCGGGGTACGTCACCTTCGGCAGGGTGAGGACCAGGCCCTCGGGCAGGCCGCCCGCCTCGATCAGGCCGGTGAGGAAGACGTCGAGGGTGCGGATGCCCCGGTCGCGGACGGCGGCCTCCATGCACTTCATGCGGATGCCCATGTACGGCGCCGCCGTGCCGTTCGCGTACGCCTCCGCGATCAGGCGGGCCGCGCGGGCCGCGGTCGCGTCCTCCTCGGCGTCGGGGCGGGGGCCGTAGCCGTCCTCGAAGTCGACGCGCAGGTCCTCGACGGGCTCGCGCTCCAGCTTGGCGCGCACGCGGGCGTAGACCGGCTCGGCCAGTTCGTCCGCGAGGCCGAGGACGGCCGCGAAGGAGGCGGCGTCCGGGGCGTGTTCGTCGAGGGCGGCGAGGGCCCGGTCGCCCCAGGAGCGGATGGTGTCGGCGGCGAAGGCGTCGCCGGGGACGTAGACGGTGTGGACGGGCTGCCGGGTGCCGGGGTCCCCGGGGTAGAGGCGCTCCAGCTGCGCGTCGACCGCTGCGAGGGAGGCGCTGATCTCCTCGCTCACGGCGCCCGCGAGGCTCGTCGCCACCTTCTCCTGCTGACCCATCCCACACCCTCCAATTTTCCGCTGTACGGAATCAATAATCCGCAGAATGAAGTTATCCGGGTGGTTCACGCTGGTCAACACCCTGTCCGGACGTCGGCCCACGACAGACGGTCGTCTTCAGGATGCACCGAGGCCCCGGCGACCGCGTCGGTCACCGGGGCCTCGGACAGCGTCCGGCCGGACTCAGCCCTTGCGGGCCTTGATCTCGTCGGTCAGCTGCGGGACGACGTCGAAGAGGTCGCCGACGACGCCGTAGTCGACCAGCTCGAAGATCGGGGCCTCGGCGTCCTTGTTGACGGCCACGATGGTCTTCGAGGTCTGCATGCCAGCGCGGTGCTGGATCGCGCCGGAGATGCCGTTGGCGATGTAGAGCTGCGGCGAGACCGACTTGCCGGTCTGGCCGACCTGGTTGGTGTGCGGGTACCAGCCGGCGTCGACGGCGGCACGCGAGGCACCGACGGCCGCACCGAGGGAGTCGGCGAGCGCCTCGATGATCGAGAAGTTCTCGGCGCCATTGACACCACGGCCGCCGGAGACCACGATCGCGGCCTCGGTCAGCTCCGGGCGGCCCGTGGACTCGCGCGGCGTACGGGCGGTGACCTTGGTGCCGGCCGCCTTGTCCGAGAAGGTCACGGCGAGGGCCTCGACCGCACCGGCGGCCGGGGCGGCCTCCACGGCGGCCGAGTTCGGCTTGACCGTGATGACCGGGGTGCCCTTGGAGACACGGGACTTGGTGGTGAAGGACGCGGCGAACACCGACTGGGTGGCCACCGGACCCTCGTCACCGGCCTCCAGGTCGATCGCGTCGGTGATGATGCCGGAGCCGATGCGCAGCGCCAGGCGGGCGGCGATCTCCTTGCCCTCGGCGGAGGACGGGACCAGCACGGCGGCCGGGGACACGTGCGCGTGGGCGGCCTGGAGGGCGTCGACCTTCGGCACGACCAGGTAGTCGGCGTACTCGGACGCGTCGTGGGTGAGGATCCGCGCCGCGCCGTGCTCGGCGAGGACGGCGGCGGTGTCGGCGGCGCCGTTGCCCAGCGCGACGGCGACGGGCTCGCCGATGCGGCGGGCCAGGGTCAGCAGCTCCAGGGTGGGCTTGCGGACGGCACCGTCCACGTGGTCGACGTAGACGAGGACTTCAGCCATGGGATTGCTCTCCTGCGTAAGGAAGTTGAGGGGCGGTCAGCGGGGGCGAGCCCTTAGATGAACTTCTGGCTCGCGAGGAACTCAGCGAGCTGCTTGCCGCCCTCGCCCTCGTCCTTGACGATGGTGCCGGCCGTGCGCGCCGGGCGCTCGTTCACGGCCTCGACCGCGGTGAACGCGCCCTCCAGGCCGACCTCTTCGGCCTCGATGTCGAGGTCCGACAGGTCCCAGGACTCCACCGGCTTCTTCTTGGCCGCCATGATGCCCTTGAAGGACGGGTAACGCGCCTCGCCCGACTGGTCCGTCACGGACACGACCGCCGGGAGGGACGCCTCCAGCTGCTCGCTCGCCGCGTCGCCGTCACGGCGGCCCTTCACAGTGCCGTCCTCGACCGAGACCTCGGAGAGCAGGGTGACCTGCGGGACACCGAGACGCTCGGCGACCAGCGCCGGTACGACACCCATGGTGCCGTCCGTCGACGCCATGCCGGAGACGACCAGGTCGAAGCCGGCCTTCTCGATCGCCTTGGCCAGCACCAGCGAGGTGCCGATGGCGTCGGTGCCGTGCAGGTCGTCGTCCTCGACGTGGACGGCCTTGTCGGCACCCATCGACAGGGCCTTGCGGAGCGCGTCCTTGGCGTCCTCCGGGCCGACCGTCAGCACGGTGACCTCGGCGTCGCCGTCACCGTCGTAGTTCTCCGCGATCTGGAGGGCCTGCTCGACCGCGTACTCGTCCAGCTCGGAGAGCAGACCGTCCACGTCGTCGCGGTCGACGGTCAGGTCATCGGCGAAGTGCCGGTCGCCAGTGGCGTCGGGCACGTACTTCACAGTGACAACGATCCTCAAGCTCACGCCGGCTCTCCTACTGCATCGACATTTCCGGGCTGCCTCTTGCAGGCAGCATAGGCGCCTCAAGCGGCCGATCCCGGTCGGGGCGTCCGCGCGCTCCGACCGAAATATTACTCGTCAGTACACCCAGTCTGCGCCCGCTAAGCAAGCGCTTTGAACTGTGACCTTCGCAACGCAGCGTAATCGGAATTCGACCGGCTCGCGGAAGACGGCGGCGTGATCAATCCCGCAGGCCGTTGAAGCGCCCCTGGTGGTACAGCAGCGGGCGGCCGGTGCCCGAGGGGTCGCCCAGCACGACCTCGGCGAGCACGATGCGGTGATCACCCGCCGGCACGCGGCCGACGATCCGGCAGACCAGCCAGGCGAGCACGTCGTCGAGCACCGGTACGCCGTGCGGGCCCGCGCGCCAGGCCGTGGGCGCGCCGAACCGGTCGGCGCCGCTGCGGGCGAAGGTGCCGGCCAGCTCGCCCTGGTGCTCGCCGAGTATGTGCACCCCGACATGGTCCGTCTCCGCTATCGCGGGCCAGCTGGAGGCGCCCGTGCCGATACCGAAGGAGATCAGCGGAGGGTCGGCGGAGACCGAGGTGAGGGAGGTGGCGGTGAAGCCGACCGGACCGGCGGCGCCGCGCGCCGTGATCACCGCGACACCGGCGGCGTGCCGGCGGAACGTCGAGCGGAGCAGGTCGGGGGAGCCGAGCCGGGGAGTGCCGAGTTCGGGCGAGGCCGTCATGGAAGGGTCCTTCTGCCGAGGGGGACGAGCCGATGCGTAGCTGCTCAACAGCCCGGACAGCGCGCGCTCGCGGTGCGGGCGAGGTCGATGTGGGCCCGCCCGAAGAGAAGGAGTTCGATCGGCATACGGTCAGGCTGACGATAGGGGGCGCGTACAGTCAAGTGCGTTCCGGTGGCCGGAAGATGGAGCGCCGCCGGTGGAGACACCCTCACACCGCCTCCCCGAGGGCCGCGATGACGTCGGCCTTGCGCGGCTGTCCGGCGGCGCGCCGCACGACTCTGCCGTCCGCGTCGAGGACGAGCACAGTGGGCGTCCTGAGGATCTCCAACTCGCGTACGAGACCCAGGCGGGCCTCGGCGTCGATCTCGATGTGCGCCACACCGGGGACCAGCGCCGCCACCTCGCCGAGGACGCGCCGGGTGGCCCGGCAGGGCGCGCAGAAGGCGCTGGAGAACTGGACGAGGGTGGCCCGCTCCCCCAGCCCGGCGCCCAGTTCGGCCGCCGTCAGCCGCATGCCGTCGCGCCCGCGCACCCGTACCCCTCTCCCTGCTCCGTCATTTCTGGTCGACACTTCTGGTCGGCACTCCCGGTTTGCATCCGCACCAGCGCGGATCAGCCCGTGAAGATTCCTCCAGCATGACGGAAGCTTCGCATCGCACGTAAAGCCGATTTAAAGATCCGAGGTGGGATGTAGGCCGACGTGACGAGGATCTCGCCGCCGCAAGGCACCAGGACTGGCTACCCGTCCGTTCTTCGGGCACGATCTGCGAGACGCCGTAAACCTACGGCTGCGTAACTTTCCCGCCGGGAGCCCCTTTCCCGAGCAGAGCAGAAAGGGTCCACCCCGCCCATGGCAGAGCTGGTCTACCGTCCCGTCATCGGTTTCGCGAAGACGTTGTTCAAGGTCTGGGACCTGAAGATCGACTGCCAGGGGTCGGAGAACATCCCGCGTTCGGGCGGTGCCGTGCTGGTGAGCAATCACATCAGCTACCTCGACTTCATCTTCAACGGCCTCGCGGCCCTGCCGCAGAAGCGCCTGGTGCGTTTCATGGCGAAGGAATCGGTCTTCCGCCACAAGGTCTCCGGCCCGCTCATGCGCGGCATGAAGCACATCCCGGTCGACCGCAAGCAGGGCGAGAACGCCTACGCGCACGCGCTGAACTCGCTGCGCTCCGGCGAGGTCATCGGGGTCTTCCCGGAGGCCACCATCTCGGAGTCGTTCACGCTGAAGAGCTTCAAGTCGGGTGCGGCGCGCCTGGCCCAGGAAGCCGGCGTCCCGCTCGTCCCGATGGCGGTGTGGGGCACGCAGCGCCTGTGGACGAAGGGCCACCCGCGCAACTTCAAGCGCAACCACCTGCCCGTGACGATCCGCGTGGGCGAGTCGGTCGAGGCCCCGCGCGACCAGTACGCGGGCGCCATCACGCGCCGCCTGCGCGAACGCGTCCAGGACGTGCTCGACGCCGCCCAGCGCGCCTACCCCGGCCGCCCCAAGGACTCCGAGGACTCCTGGTGGCTCCCCGCCCACCTGGGCGGCACGGCCCCGACGATGGAGCAACTGCGCGCGGCCGAGGCGCACTGAGACACGGGGCACGGGCCGCCGAAGGGGCTCTGCGAAGCAGACTTCGGCGAGGACTCGCCAACGCGGCTTCGCCGAGGGAGCTTCGACGGCAGGCTCCGGCAGGGACCTTGCCGGCCGGGGCTCTCGGGGGTCCGGTGGCGTGTGACCAAGGCCGGGGGACCCACGGACGTACGGTCAGGGGCGGTCGGCGCGCACAGGTGACCGAGGCGCACTGACCACGCGCGTTCGACGGAGGGCCGCGGCCCGGGACACGCGGCCGGGAGGCCACCGACCCGATACGGCCCGGCCCGGCCCGGTCACCCCCGGCGGCCCAACGACCCTGCCATGCCCGGGACTTCACGCCACCGTCGGCCGAACCGGCACCGTGGCGCCGAGGCTTCCCCGTTGCTCAACGAGCAGGCAGGGCAGGCAAGCCGGCTTGGCAGGTCTCACAGTGCGTCGGGGAGTGTCCGCCACAGGGACGGCCGGTCCGGCGCGGTCTTCAGGGCGTCGAGGACGCGCGGATGCGGTGCGGCGTACAGCATCGGGTAGTCCGTCTCACCGGCCGCCGGGTCGGGGATCCAGGCCAGCCGTTCGCCACCGAGGGAGAACCGCGCGTCCACGCCCGGTTTGTTGCCGCGGGGGTCCTGCCGGTGCCAGGCACCGTGGAAGCGCACGGCGACCAGACCGTGCACGGCGTGACCGCTGCCGTCGTCGTGCGCCAGCCGCTGGTAGCACAGGGCGGTCGGGATGCCCTCGGCCCGCAGCAGCGCGGCCAGGGCGTGGGCCTTGGCGTAGCAGATGCCGGTGCGCAGTTCCAGGACGTCCGAGGCGCGCCAGGTGACCCGCAGATCACCGGCGTCGGCGGAGTGCGGAATGGTGTCGCGGACGAATGCGAAGGCGGCGCGTGCATAGGCATACGAGTCGGCGACCCCTTCGGCCAGCCGTGAGGCCGTTTCCCGGACCAGGGGATGATGATGGTCGATGGCCTCGTCGTCCGCCAAGTAGGCAGAGAGGTCGGCGGTGTTCTGGATCAGCTCCATAAGCTCAGAGCATAGGAATGCGACCGCCCGAGATTCAATCGACTTTCGGGCAGCCGCATATCTATGCAATCTGTCGAATGGCGGTGCGGCTAGCGCGCCATCTCCTCCTTGAGCGCCGCCACGAAGGTGTCGACGTCCTCCTCCGTGGTGTCGAAGGAGCACATCCAGCGCACCACTCCGGCGCCCTCGTCCCAGAAGTAGAACCGGAACCGCTTCTGCAGCCGCTCGCTCACGTCGTGCGGAAGCTTCGCGAAGACGCCGTTGGCCTGGACCGGGTAGCGGATCTCCACCCCGTGCACCGCGCGCACCCCGTCGGCGAGGCGCTGGGCCATCTCGTTGGCGTGCCGGGCGTTGCGCAGCCACAGGTCCTTCGCCAGCAGCGCCTCCAACTGCACCGACACGAAGCGCATCTTGGAGGCGAGCTGCATCGACAGCTTCCGCAGGTGCTTCATCTGCCGCACCGCGTCCTGGTTGATGACGACGACGGCCTCGCCGAAGACGGCGCCGTTCTTCGTCCCGCCGAGCGAGAGGAGGTCGACGCCGACCGCGTTGGTGAACGTCCGCATGGGCACGTCCAGCGAGGCGGCCGCGTTGGCTATGCGGGAGCCGTCCAGGTGCACCTTCATGCCGTGCGCATGGGCGTGCTCGCAGATCGCCCGGATCTCCTCGGGCGTGTAGAGCGTGCCCAGCTCCGTGGACTGGGTGATCGAGACGACCTGCGGCATCGCGCGGTGCTCGTCCTCCCAGCCCCAGGCCTGCCGGTCGATCAGCTCGGGCGTGAGCTTGCCGTCGGGCGTGGGCACGGTGAGCAGCTTCAGCCCGCCCATCCGCTCGGGGGCGCCGCCCTCGTCGACGTTGATGTGCGCGCTCTCGGCGCAGATCACCGCGCCCCAGCGGTCGGTGACCGCCTGGAGCGCGACGACGTTCGCACCGGTGCCGTTGAAGACCGGGAAGGCCTCCGCCGTGGCGCCGAAATGGCCGCGGATGATCCGCTGGAGGTTCTCGGTGTACTCGTCCTCGCCGTACGCCACCTGATGGCCGCCGTTGGCCAGGGCCAGGGCGGCCAGCACCTCGGGGTGGGCTCCGGCGTAGTTGTCACTGGCGAAACCGCGGACCTGCGGGTCGTGGTGGCGACGCGCGTCGGTCTTGGGTGGGTTCACGGCTTCTCGGTCAGCCACAGACGGTTTCCGTTCACTTCGGCGGCGGACTTGCTCCAGACGCCCTCGACGGCCTCGGCGAGGTCCTTGACGTCCGTGAAGCCCGCGAACTTCGCGTTGGGGCGTTCTGCGCGCATCGCGTCGTGCACCAACGCCTTCACCACCAGGATGGCAGCCGCCGCACGCGGACCCTCCTCGCCCCCGGCCTTGCGGAAACCGTCCGCCATGGCGAGGGTCCAGGCCTCGGCGGCCGCCTTGGCCGCGGAGTACGCCGCGTTGCCCGCCGTGGGCTTCGAGGCACCGGCCGCACTGATCAGCAGGTAGCGGCCGCGGTCGCTGCGCTGGAGGGCGTCGTAGAAGGCCAGGGAGGTGTGCTGGACCGTGCGGATCAGGAGCTTCTCCAGCAGGTCCCAGTCCGCGAGATCGGTCTCGGCGAAGTTCGCGCTGCCGCGCCAGCCGCCCACGAGGTGGACCAGGCCGTCGATGCGGCCGTGGTCCTTCTCGATGCGCGCCGCCCAGTCGCGGGTCGAGCCGAGGTCGAGCAGGTCGACCGTCTCGCCGGTGACCGTGGCGCCGCCGTTCGCGTAGCGGGCCGCGTCCACGGCCTCCGCCAGGCGCTCGGGGTTGTTGTCGGCGCCGACGACGACGGCGCCGGCCTCGGCGAGCCGGACCAGCGTCGCGTGCCCGGCGGGTCCGCCCGCGCCGGCCACCGCGATCACCGTTCCCTTGAGAGACCCGTTGTTCCCCACGTTCTTCCCCTCTTGAACAGCTTGAACAGCTCGAACAGCGTGACCGGTGCTCCGGTCGCGGTCGCTCACGCAGCGATCCGCTCGGCACCGTCCGCCGTGATGCCCTTGGTGGAGGCGATCACGTTCTTCAGCTTCTTGGACAGGGCTTCATAGAACATGCTCAGCGGAAACTCGTCCGGAAGCACGTCGTCCACGAGCTTGCGGGGCGGCTGGGTGAGGTCCAGGGCGTCCGGACCCTTGGCCCACTTGGAGCCGGGGTGCGGGGCCAGATAGGTGGCGACCAGCTCGTACCCGGCGAACCAGTGCACCAGCTTCGGGCGGTCGATGCCGTCCTTGTAGAGCTTCTCGATGTCGGCGCACAGCTGGTTGGTGACCTGCGGGGCGCGCTCCCAGTCGATGGAGAGCTTGTTGTCGGTCCAGCGGACGACGTCGTGCTTGTGCAGGTAGGCGAAGAGCAGCTGGCCGCCGAGGCCGTCGTAGTTGCGGACGCGGTCGCCGGTGACGGGGAAGCGGAACATCCGGTCGAAGAGCACCGCGTACTGCACGTCACGGGCCTGCGGGACGCCGTCCGCCTGGAGCTTCACGGCCTCCTTGAAGGCGGTGAGGTCGCAGCGCAGCTCCTCCAGGCCGTACATCCAGAACGGCTGGCGCTGCTTGATCATGAACGGGTCGAACGGCAGGTCGCCGTGGCTGTGGGTGCGGTCGTGGACCATGTCCCAGAGCACGAAGGCCTCTTCGCAGCGCTTCTGGTCGTGGACCATCGCGGCGATGTCCTCGGGCAGCTGAAGACCCAGGAGGCCGACGGCCGCGTCGGTGACGCGGCGGAAGCGGGCGGCCTCGCGGTCGCAGAAGATGCCACCCCAGGAGAAACGTTCCGGCGCCGTGCGTACGGCGATGGTCTCCGGGAAGAGGACGGCCGAGTTGGTGTCGTAGCCGGGGGTGAAGTCCTCGAAGGTGATGCCGCAGAACAGCGGGTTGTCGTAGCGGGTGCGCTCCAGCTCGGCCAGCCAGTCCGGCCAGACCATGCGCAGCACGACCGCCTCCAGGTTGCGGTCGAGGTTGCCGTTCTGCGTGTACATCGGGAAGACAACCAGGTGCTGGAGGCCGTCCGTGCGGTCGGCGGCGGGCTGGAAGGCCAGCAGCGAGTCCAGGAAGTCCGGCACCTCGAAGCCGCCCTCGGCCCAGCGGCCCAGGTCCCGCACCAGCGCCTCATGGTAGGCCTTGTCGTGCGGGAGCAGCGGGGAGAGCTGCTCGACCGCGTCCACGACACGCCGTACGGCCGCCTGGGCGTCTGCCCCGGCCGGGGCACCCACGGCGTCGAAGTCGATCGACCCGTCCTTGGACTGCCATGGCCGGATCTGCTCCACGGCACTCTTGAGCACCGGCCAGGCCGGGTGCTCAATCACCCTGGTCGACGAAGGAAGCTGCCCCTTCATAGCCGTCTGCTCAAGAATTTCCGTCATGACCCATCCTTCACGGGAGAACCTCTCGTAAGGACACCGTATGCATACCCAGATTCCGCCATCAAGAGGCAGCTCGGGAAAATTTCCCGTGACATCGCTTGGTCACCGACGATTTTCCTGCTCCAAACCGTGACGACGCTCACTTCCGTCGCGCGCAGCGCGCCTGGGCAGGGTGAGGCTCCGGCCGGTCAAGAGTCCGAGGACTCGCCCACGCGCGGGTGACGGTGGGGGCGCATATCGGCCGGTTGAGGCACGCGGCACGCACCCGTACGGCGTGCACGTGCGGGTTCATCACCGGCCCCGGCGATTAGGCTGCGAGCCTGCCCGCGCGGACGACGACGTCCGTTCGTCCGTCCCGCGCGCGCCGAGCCGCCGTCGACGGAAGCGAGTCGAACCTTGAACTTCCTTACCATCGGTCACCGCGGGGTCATGGGTGTCGAGCCCGAGAACACCCTTCGCTCCTTCGTCGCCGCGCAGGACGCCGGCCTCGATCTCATCGAACTCGATCTGCATCTGAGCAAGGACGGCGCCCTCGTCGTCATGCACGACGCCGAGGTCGACCGTACGACCGACGGCACCGGGCCGATCGCCGAGAAGACCCTGGAGGAGCTGCGCGGCCTGGACGCGGGCCGCGGGGAGCGGGTGCCCGTGTTCGAGGAGGTGCTGGACACGGTGCGCAGCCCGATCCAGGCGGAGATCAAGGACGTGGCGGCGGCCAGGGCGCTGGCGAAGGTGATGCACGAGCGGGACCTGGTCGGGCGGGTCGAGGTGTCCTCGTTCCACGACGAGGCGGTCGCCGAGGTCGCCCGGCTGGTGCCGGGGGTGCGCACGGCGCTGATCGCCGAACGCTACGGCACCGACGTGGTGAAGCGGGCCGTGACCGTCGCCGCCCCGACCCTGTGCCTCGACATCCGCAGGCTCACCCTGGAGATCGTCGAGCACGCGCGCGAGGCCGATCTGCGGATCATCGGCTGGGTGGTCAACACGCACGACCATCTGCGCCTCGTCCGCGCCCTGCAACTGGACGGCGCGACGACCGACTTCCCGGAGATCAAGCGCGCCGCGCGTTTCACCGCGTGATCGCGCGCGTGAGGGTCACACCAGCGGCTTGACCAGCAGCTCGAACTGGAGGTCGGTGCGCTGCGGGATGCCGAAGCGCTCGTCGCCGTACGGGAACGGACTCATCTGTCCCGTACGGCGGTAGCCGCGGCGCTCGTACCAGGCGATCAGGTCGTCACGCACGGAGATCACCGTCATGTGCATCTCGCGGACGCGCCACGCCTCGCGCGCCTGGCGCTCGGCCTCGGCCATGACGACCTTGCCGAGACCCGCGCCCTGCATCGTGGGGCTGACGGCGAACATGCCGAAGTAGGCGTGTTCACCGCGGTGTTCGAGCTGGCAGCAGGCGACGATACGGCCGTCCCGCTCCACCGCCAGCAGCCGGCTGTCCGGCGACTTGATCACGTCGAGCACGCCCTCGGGATCCGTGCGCTGCCCTTCCAGGATGTCCGCCTCGGTGGTCCACCCCGCCCGGCTGGCGTCGCCGCGGTACGCCGACTCGATCAGCGCGACCAGCGCGTCGACGTCGGCGTCCGTGGCGTCGCGGAAGGTGACGGAGGTGGCGCTGGTGTCCATGGGCGGCCTTTCGATCTCGGGCGTGGCTGAGCCAGGGTCGAGGGTAACCCTGCCAGTAGGCTCCGCCGGCATGGTGCATGTACTCAGCAGCCGGACGCTGCTCACCCCCACCGACCCCGAGCGCTCCCGCGTCTTCTACGGCGAGCGGCTGGGGCTGTCCGTCTACCGCGAGTTCGGTACCGGCCCCGAGCGTGGCACGGTCTACTTCCTCGGCGGCGGCTTCCTGGAGGTCTCCGGCCGCGCGGAGACCCCGCCGTCGTCCGCTGTCCGGCTCTGGCTCCAGGTCGACGACGTGACGGCGGCGCACGAGGAACTCCGTGCGACGGGCGTCGACGTCGTCCGGCCACCGGTGAAGGAGCCATGGGGCCTGATCGAGATGTGGATCTCCGATCCGGACGGCGTCCGCATCGCCCTGGTGGAGGTCCCGGCGGAACATCCGATGCGGTACCGGCCCGGGATCTGATCGGGGGGTGATGACGGTCGCGGCGGCGCGCGGGGCCGGGGGATGTGCGGTGCAGGTGCAGAGCTGCCGTGGCCCCGGGCCCCGGGAAGATTCGGCGACAGCCGGGCGGCGGCACCCCACCGGCCAGGGATCTGATGCGGTGCCGGCACGGGTCTCGCGTGTGGCCGCGCCGGCGGGCGCGCCCGCACATCGGGGTCGGTCGACGGCTCTCTGGACCCGGCGCCGCACGCTGTCTCCCGGTCGGCGGAGCAGCGTGGCCTCCGGCCGGATGTGACCGTGTTGTCGGGCACAGCCCGGCGGACGTGAGGAGCGGGCTCGCGAGCGGGGTGACAAACACGGCCGGATCCCGCCCCGCACACGGCCCGACTCCCGAACCGCGAAACCGAGCGACATCCCGACCAAACCGACCACGGCCTCCAAGACCACTCGGCAGACATGACAGACAGACCCGTAGACGGGGTGACAAACACGGCTGGATCCCGCCCCGCACACGGCCCGACTCCCGAGCTGTGAAGCGGAACGACAGCCCGGACCGGCGTGGGTGTGGTCTGCGAGACGGATCGGCGGGGCTCGTGGGAGTGGCCGGGGGACGGGGTGTTCCGGATGGCCGGGGATGTGGGGTGGGGTTAGCGTGCCGGGAGAGGGGTCCGTGGGTGCGGCGGGCCCGGCTGTTCAACGCGCCCGTCCGGAAGGAACCGCGATGGAGTTCGACAAGCCCGTGACCGGCGGCCCGTGCTGGACCGAGCTGGGGACCAGCGATCTGGAGGGGGCCAAGCGGTTCTACGCCGAGTTGTTCGGGTGGCGGCCCGAGACGGACCCGCGGCCCGAGGCGGGCGGCTACACGGTGGCCCACCTGGGCGACGCGCCCGTCGCCGCGCTCACCCCGCTCTACCAGGAGTCCCAGCCGGTGGCGTGGAACGTCTCCTTCTCCGTGCCGGACGCGGACGCGGCGGTGCGGCGTGTGGAGGAGGCCGGCGGAACGGTGGTCGTCGGCCCGATGGACGTGTTCGACGTGGGCCGGTTCGCGGTGGCCCTCGATCCGACGGGCGCGGCCTTCCAGTTGTGGCAGGCGAGGACGTTCCGGGGCGCCGGGCTGTTCAACGCGCCCGGCACGCTCGGCTGGGTGGAGCTGGCGACCCGGGACACCCGCCGGGCCCGGGAGTTCTACACCACGGTGTTCGACTGGAGCGCCCAGTCCTCCGAGTGGTACACGGAGTGGGCCCTCGACGGCGCGGAGTTCGGCGGCATGGCCGACATGACCGACCGGTTCCCGCCCGACGCGCCCGCGCACTGGATGCCGTACTTCGCGGTGACCGACGTGGACGCGACGGCCGAGGTCGCGGACCTGGCGGGCGGTGCCGTCGTCATGCCGCCCGCGACCGTCCCGGACGGCCCGCGGATCGCGCTGCTGCGGGATCCGCAGGGCGCGACTTTCGGGGTGCACCTGATGGACCCCGAGGGCTGAGGAGCGGGCCGGGCCGGTGTCCGGGGCACGCGGCGCGGCTTGCCTTCGCGCGCACTCCAACTCGTAGCGTCGTAGACCCCATCACCCATGAGGAGAGAGACCCTACGTGCGTTACACACTGTTCGGACGGACCGGTCTGCGCGTCAGTGAACTCGCGCTCGGCGGGATGACCATCGGCGACGACCTGGGCTGGGGGGCCGACAAGGACGTCAGTGCCCGTATCGTCGACGCCTACGCCGACGCGGGCGGGAACTTCATCGACACCGCGAACATCTACACCTCGGGCAGCTCGGAGCGGATCCTCGGCGAACTGCTCGCCGGGCGGCGGGATTTCTTCGTCCTGGCCGGCAAGTACACCTGCGGCACGCGCGACGGGGACCCCAACTCCGCGGGCAACCACCGGAAGAACCTCGTGCAGTCCGTCGAGGAGAGCCTGCGGCGGCTGCGCACGGACCGGCTCGACGTGCTGTGGGTGCACGCCCGCGACAACTTCACGCCGGTCGGGGAGGTGATGCGGGCCCTGGACGATCTGGTGCGCTCGGGCAAGGTGCAGTACGTGGGCGTGTCGGACTGGCCCGCGTGGGAGATCGCTCAGGCCAACACCCTTGCGGAGCTGCGGGGCTGGACGAGTTTCGCGGGTTCGCAGCTGCGCTACAGCCTGCTGGAGCGCACCCCGGAGCGTGAACTCCTGCCGCAGGCCCGGGCGTTCGACCAGGCCGTCTTCGCCTGGGCACCGCTGGCCTCCGGCAAGCTCACCGGCAAGTACCGGCGCGGGGAGACCGGCCGCCTGAACACCACGGGTGGCACATCGGAGGCCTGGGAGGAGGACGTGATCAGCGTCGTCCTGGAGATCGCCGAGCAGGGCGGATGGACTCCGGCGCAGGTGGCGCTGGCCTGGCTGCTGGGCCGGCCCGGCAACGTCGTACCGATCGTCGCGGCCACGAAGACGGCCCAGCTCGCTGACAACCTGGCGAGCACCGAGGTCCGGCTGGACGCGGACGCCGTACGGCGGCTGGACGAGGTGAGCGCGATCCCGCTGGGCTTCCCGCACGACTTCCTGCGCGAGCCGCCCGTCACGCGGAACGTCTACGGCGACCGCTGGCCGGACATCGACGACCGGCGCTCCACCCACCGCCGTACGGTCCACGACATCCTCTGACCCGGCCCGCTAGGCGCGCAGCGCCCCCGTCCGGCCCTCCAGGCGGCCGAGCAATTCCCCCAGCAGGATGGCGAGTTCAGCTTGTCCCTCCGGGGCGAGGATCGACAGTACGGCGGTCTCGTAGGCGAGTTGCTCGGGCAGGATGCCGTCGACCAGGTCACGGCCGGTGTCGGTGAGCCGGAGGTGGGCGACGCGGCGGTCGCGGGTGTCGCCACGCCGCTCGACCAGCCCGCGCTCGGTCAGCTGCTTGAGCCGCTTGGTGACGGCGGCTCCGGAGGAGAAGGTCTCGCGGGCCAGCTCGCCCGGGGTGAGCTCGTGGCCGGTGCGGCGCAGCGCGCCGAGCAGATCGAACTCCGGGCGGCTGAGCCCGGCCCTGCGCAGGGGCGCGTCCTCGGCCTGCTGGAGCAGGGCCGCACAGCGGTTGATCCGGCCGATGACCTCCATGGGCCCGGTGTCCAGCTCGGGATGCACGGCCCGCCACTGCCGGACGACGGCGGCAACGGTGTCACCGGGCGAGGCCGCGGAACCGAGGCCCGGGCCGGTACCGAGACCACCGCCGGCGCCCGTACCGGTGCCGGTGGATGTGCGGGCCCCCGCGCCGCTCCCGGCGTCGGCCCCACTGCCGCCTGCAGATCCGGAGCCGGCGCCGGAACCCGGGCCGGCGCCCGTGCCCGCCTCCGCCCCGGTCGTGTCGTCCGCGGGTGCCGGTCCGCCGTTGCTCGCCGTCATGGCCGTATGTCCTCCGTCGCCCGGCCCGGGTCCCGCCTCCGGCCCCGGGCCTGCTCCTCGTCCTGCCCCGGTACGTACCCCTGACGTCGTACCGTCGCCGCGAGCGTACGGTGTCCGGACTGCTCGGCGAGCACGACCCGCTCCTCGGGCAGCGCGCGCTGCCACCATTCGCCCGCGGCGGCGTCGGCTGTGGCGCGCAGCTCGGCGAGGGCGGCGGCGAGGGCACGGCGGGCGCTCTCCAGCGCGCGGTGGTCCGGGTGCGGCTCGGCCAGCAGCCGGGCGGCGTGCTCCCGGGCGCGTTCCGTGGCGGTCAGGTCGTGTTCGAGGCGGTCGCCCGCGCGCCGGTTGGTGACGGCGACGGCCGCACCGAAGCCGACCAGCGCGCCGACGAGGGTGTCCAGGGCCCGCTCGGTCATCAGCCGCCCCGGGTCCTGACTGCGGGCGAACTCGGTGATGAGCAGCGCCATCGGAGTGACACAGACGCTGCCGAGCCAGTAGTTGCGGCCCATCAGCGCCTCGGCGCCGAAGCTGAGGGCGAGACAGCACAGCACCAGGGCGGCCGGGTGGAGATGGGCGAGCGGGGCGAGGGCCGCGAAGGCGAGCACGCCGACGAGGTTGCCGACGACGCGCTGGACAGCCCGGTTCCAGGTGAGCGTGATGTTCGCCTGATAGAGGGAGGCCGCCGTGACCAGGGCCCAGTAGGGGCGGCCGACGCCGAGCGCGAGGGCGGCGTAGCCGGCGAGGGCACAGCCGGTCGCGGTGCGTGCGGCGATCGGCGCGAGCGGGGCGAGGCGGTGCCGCAACGACTGTGGCCGCAGGGCGAGTTCGGTGTCCGCGCCGAGGAGTTCGTCGGCGGATTCACGGGGCGGCGCGACCCGCGGTACCCGGCCGGTGCCACCCAGTTCCCGGGCCCAGGCACGCAGCCGGGCGGGGTCGCTGTCGGCGGGGGCGGCGAGGGCGACCTCGGCGCGCACCACGAGCTGTTCGAGGGCGCGGCGGGCCCGGTCGGGGCGTGCGGCGAACAGGGACTGCCAGGCGGCGTGGATCGCGGCGGCGCTCGCGGCGCGGGCCTTGGCGTGTCCGTCGCCGGTGCCGTCCGTGGCGGCGTACGCGGCGGCGGCGTTCAGGGCCTGGGCGGTGGCGCGCCGTTCGGGGCCGTACGGGCGCAGCAGCCCGGGCGCCATGCCGACCACCCAGGCCCAGGCACCCGCGGCCAGGGCGAGTCCGACGTGTCCGGGGACCTGGCCGAGGGTCTGCGGTGCGAACAGCGAGGCGGAGCTGATGAAGGTGAGGACCACGTTGGCGGGCGGCCCGAGCCGGGTCACGTCGCACACGGCCTTCTGCGCGGCCGCCATGACGGCGCCGACCGTGACCAGGACGACGGCGTTCGTGGTGAGCGATGCCGTGAGCAGCGCGACGGCGAGGCCGCCGACCATGCCGGCCACCACCCAGCCGAGGACGCGGGCGCGGGCGGCGTAGGGCCGGTTGTGGCCGTAGAGCGCGCACAGGGATCCGGCCATCGTGTACATGGCGAGGTCGAGGCGGCCGAGCGCCAGCAGGATGAGGTTGGGCGGGGCGATGGCGACGACCACGCTCAGCGCGGGCTTGAACCAGATGTCGGAGGGCCGCCCGAGGCGGAGTGCTCCGGAGAAGGGAAGTCGGCGAAGGGTCGCACTGCTCATACCCATCAATTTAGCACGTGTTTTACCTATAAAATATTTACCGCTCGACCCCGCTCACCTGCTGCGCTCCGTCGAATGCTCCCCGTGTACCCCCTTGCGCTCGCGTGCGCCCCGTCCGGCCGGGGCATCGCATCCCTCGACCGAGCGTCGAGCGGGGAGGTGCGCGTGCACGGACCGGTACCGGCCGCCTGGCTGCTGGTCGCGCTGTGCGCGGCGACCGGGGGCTACTGCCTGCTGCGGATGCGCAGCGGAGTCGAGGAGCAGCGCCGCTCCGCGGGCGGCGAGGCGCTGATGGGCTTCGGCATGGCCGTGATGGCCGTACCGGCCGCCGCCTTCACCCCGCCGAGGTGGGCGTGGCCGGCGTACGCGGCGGTGTTCGGGGCGGCAGCCCTGCGCGCACTGTGGGCCGCCCGCACGACGCCGCACCATCTGCACCACCTGGTGGGCACGTTCGCGATGGTCTACATGGCGGCGGCGATGGCCGTGGCGCCGCCCGCCGCGCACCATGCGCACGGCGGCCTGGGCGTGCCGGTGCTGACCGGCGCACTCCTGGTCTACTTCACGGGGTACGTACTGCTCGCCGGCTCCCGCCTGGTGCCGGGCGTGGTCGCCGCGGCCGGACCAGGATCCGGCCTGGCATCCGGACCGGCGCGCTGGGGAGACCGCCCGGAACTGGCCAGAGCCTGCCGCTTGTCGATGGGGATCGGGATGGTGGCCATGCTGCTCACGATGTGAGCGAGCGCCCCAGGACCCGAGGACCCGACCCGAGGACCCGACGGGAGCGATGCCTGCGTCACTTCGGCGTCACGGCCCGTACGGTGAGCGGCCCCGCGCTCATAGGGTGCTGTCCATGGTGGTCCCCGTGGCACTGTTGCCGCTCGGCGCCGTGACCGCCCTTGCCGCTCCCCGGCTGCTCGTCCGGGCCGACCGGGCGGACCGCGAACCGGTCGTCGCCCAGTGGGTGTGGCTGGGGGCACCTGCCTCTGGGGGAGCGTCGTGGGAGCCGTCCTGCTGTGCTGCGCGCTGTCGATGACCCTCAGCGCGGCTGCGGCCTGGGGGCCCTGCGCGGGAACGTGTTCGCCCCGGCGCCGCGCGGTCGTGGACGCCTACGCGCTCGGCGCCACCGGTCCGTGGGCCGCGACCACCGCCGTGCTGCTCGCCTCCGGAGGTCTGTGGAGCCTCGCGACGCTGGTGCGCGAGGTCGTACGGTCCCGGACGCGGCGGCGGGCACGGCGGACCGAACTCCTCGTGCGCGCACCGCTGTTGCCCGGCGAGGAGCAGGTGGGCGGACGGCTGGTGGTGCTGGAGGGCGAGCGTCCCGACGCCTGGTGGCTGCCCGGGCGCCGCGCCCCGGCTCGTCATCACCACGGCCGCGCTGCGCCGCCTGAAGGGGCGCCAGTTGGACGCGCTGCCGGCGCGCGAGCAGGGCCACGCACAGGCCCGGCACGACTGGCTGCTGCACGGTTCGGCCGCGCCGGCGGGCGGGTTCCCGCAGGTGCCGGTGTTCGCCGCGTTCCGCGACGAGATGCACCGGCCGGTCGAGCTCGCCGCCGACGACATGACCTCCCGGCGTTTCGGCCGGCTGACGACCGCTCTGGGGCCCTGGCCGAACTGAACGAGGAGCGCGGCATGTTCGGCCCCTCCCCGCTCCGCAGGCCCAGGTCCCGCAGCGCGTGCACCGCCTGCTCACCGCCCCGGACCGGCTCCCCGCCCTGCACCGGCTCCGCCTCACGGCGCTGCCCGCACTGGTGCCGGTTCTCCCGGTACTGGTGGCCCTCGCACCGGGGCGGCGGGCGCTGGGCTGAGCCGCCGCGCTCCGCCCCGCACCGCACCCCTCTCGGGCTCGACCGGCTCAACTCCCCTGTACTCCGGTCTCGATAAGGTCAACGGCATGACCGCTGTGCTGTTCGACTTCTCCGGGACCCTGTTCCGGATCGAGTCCACCGAGTCCTGGCTGCGCGCGACGCTGGACGCGTCGGGGCGCGGCCTTCCAGAACCGCAACTACTGGAGGCCGCAAGAGCGTTGGAAGCCTCCGGCGCACTGCCGGGCAGTGCCGTGGAGCCGGTCGGCCTGCCGGCCGAACTGGCCGGGTTGTGGGCGGTGCGGGACGAGAGCGCACAGCTGCACCGGGCCGCCTACACCGGCGCGGCCCGGCAAGTTCCGCTGCCCTGGCCGGAGTTGTACGACGACCTGTACGAGCGGCACATGACCCCCGCCGCCTGGTCCCCGTACCCGGACGCGGCCGAGGTGCTGAGCGCGCTGCGCGGGCGCGGGATAGGTGTCGGCGTGGTCAGCAACATCGGCTGGGACCTGCGTCCGGTCTTCCGCCATCACGGGCTCGACGCGTACGTGGACGCGTACGTGCTGTCGTACGAACACGGGGTGCAGAAGCCGGACCCGCGGCTGTTCTCGGTGGCCTGCGCGGCACTGGGCGCCGATCCGCGGGAGGTGGTGATGGTCGGCGACAGCAAGGAGGCGGACGGCGGTGCGGCCGCGCTCGGCTGCCGGGTGCACTTCGTCGACCATCTGCCGGTGGCGGAGCGGCCCGACGCACTGCTGCCGGTGCTGGACCTCGTGGACTGAGGCCACCCCCGGTCACGCTGCGGCCCGGTCCGTCCGAGCAGGGCACTGACGAGCGGGGAGAGTAATGGCTCGCTCACGCGCCGTCCGTCTGAGACGATCCCCCGCGTCGCCCCAGACGGACGGCAGCCCTGGACCGGTCCCACCCATGGCGGGGCCACCCGCGTTGAGTATAGTTGGCTGGCAGCCAGTCAACGCAGGAGTTACAGGATGTCCCCGCGAAGCGCCTCGGTCAATGAAGAGTTGCGACGGCGTTCCCGGGAACGGCTGTTGCAAGCGGCAGTGGAGATGGTCGACGAGCACGGCTTCGAGGCCACCACGCTGGGCGACATCGCGGACCGGGCCGGTTCGGCGCGCGGCCTGGTGTCGTACTACTTCCCCGGCAAGCGCCAGCTGGTGCAGTCCGCCGTGCACCGGCTCATGCATCGCACGCTGGAGGAGGCGCTGGAGCGCGCGCCGCACACCGAGGACGGCAGGGAGCGGCTGGCCCGGGCCATCGACGCCATCCTGGGCCTGACCCGCGATCACCCCGTCCTCATGCGCCAGCACATGGCCGGTCTGCTGCAGGCGGAGGGCTTCGTGCAGTGCCCGGAGCAGCAGCGGCTGGGCGAACTGCTGGGGGACACCGTCGCCCGGTACGGCTCCGCGGACGTCCCGGCCGACTACCCGAAGCTGCGGGCCCTGTTGATGGGAGCGGTGTACGCGGCGCTGATGCCGGGGGCGCCGATGCCGCTGCCGGTCCTGCGCGCCGAGCTGTTCCAGCGGTACGGGCTCGACTGGTCGATGGGGGTGCCGCCGGAGAGCGCGCCGGACACCGGGGCGCGGGCGCAGGACCTGTCCCGGTTCTTCGCCACGGAGGCCCGGCCGGAGCAGGGCTGAGGGCCAACCGCCCTCAGCCGCGGCGTGCGTGACGCGCCGTCAGGAATCCCGCGTCCCGTGCCTGGGCGATCAGTTTGAGGGAGCGGCGGCGACTGCGCCCGGTCGCGGTCATCACGGCGAGCACCGGATCGACGCCCTCCTCCTGCGCGGCGCGGTACTCCTGGGCCGCCCGCCGACACCCCTCGACACCACGCGGCCAGGCCGACCGCTCACGTCGAGGCGTGGCGCAGAGACCGGCCGTTTCCCCGCCGTCCTCGCCGCTCACACCGTCCTCGCCGTCCTCGCTCCTCCCGTCTGCCTCGCCCTCCTCGACCGGCGCGGTGTTCACACCCGCCTCGTACGACTCCTCGGGCACACGAGCACCCTCCTCGGCGACCGACTCGGGCGCCCCCTCGGCCACTCCTGCACCCGCACCCGCCCCCTCGCCCTCGTCCGTCCGTCCCTCCGCCGCGTCCACCGTGTCCCCCGCCACCCCGCACGCCCCGGAGAGCGGCCCCTTGAGCCAGTCCGCGAGGGCTGTCAGATCGGCGAGGGACAGGGCCGGTTCGGCCTGGACGTCCTCGATGGACACGCGTCCCTCGCGGGCGACGGCCAGCGCGTCCACGCGGGCGCCGTCGGGAAAGGCAAGCCGGACGTGGAACCAGGACAGGGTGCCGTCGCGCTCCCGCACCTCCCACGCGGGCCAGACGGACACCGCACCGTCGTCCGGGTCCCGATCAGTCAGATTGAGGTCAGAAAGATCAAGAAAGGATGCTCCAGGCACGCATGCAACGTAACCGCATGATCACACTCCATACGAACGGACACGCGTCCGCGTCACCCCGGCGGCCCCTGCCGTACCGGGCCGGGCAGTGCCATGCTGGTGACGTCCGCACACTCTCCTTCCCTCGAGGAGTTCCGCTGTGCTGCGTGTCGCCGTCGTCGGTTCGGGCCCGAGCGGGTGTTACACCGCCCAGAGCCTGGTTCAGCGGGATCCCGGGGTCCGCGTGGACGTCCTGGACCGGCTGCCGTGCCCGTACGGCCTGGTCCGGTACGGCGTCGCCCCGGACCACGAGAAGATCAAGTCGCTCCAGGGCAGCCTCGCGGCGGTGCTCGAACACGAGCGGGTGCGGTTCCTCGGCGGGGTCCGGGTGGGCGGTCCGGGCGGGCTGCCGGTCGAGCGGCTGCGGGAGCTGTACCACGCGGTGGTGTACTGCGTGGGCGCCGCCGGCGACCGCCGCCTCGGGATCCCCGGCGAGGAACTGCCGGGCAGTTGGCCGGCGACCGACTTCGTGGCCTGGTACAGCGCGCATCCGGACGCGATCGACGCGGGCTTTCTGCACCGCGTGCGCTCGGCCGTGGTCATCGGCGTGGGCAATGTGGCGGTGGACGTCGCACGGATGCTGGTCCGCGGCGCCGCGGAGCTGACCCCGACGGACATTCCGCAGGCGGCTCTCGACACCCTGACGGAGAGCAGGCTCAGCGAGGTGCACGTGGTGGGGCGGCGCGGCCCGGCACAGGCCCGCTTCACCACCAGGGAGCTGCGCGAGCTGGGCGGCCTGCCCGACACCGAAGTGACCGTACGGGCAGATGAGTTGGCGCTGGATCCGAGCGACCCCGGCGCGCTGCCAGGGGTGTCGCGGCGCAATCTGGAGGTGCTGCGCGGCTGGGCGGAGCCCGCGCCGGAGCCGGCCGTGCGACGGATCGGCCTGCGGTTCTTCCTGCGGCCGGTGGAACTGCTCGCGGGCGAGGGAGGCCGGGTGGGTGCCGTCCGCTTCGAGCGAACGGCACCGGACGGACAGGGCGGGGTCACGGGCACGGGCCGGTACGAGGAGGTGCCGGCCCAGTTGGTGCTGCGGTCGGTGGGCTATCGCGGAGTGCCGCTGGACGGGCTGCCGTTCGACCCGGTGAGCGGCACCGTGCCGCACGAGGCGGGCCGGATCGTACGGGGCGGTGCGCCCGCTCCCGGCGAGTACGTCGCGGGGTGGATCAAGCGCGGCCCGACGGGTGTCATCGGCACCAACCGGCCCTGCGCGAAGGAGACGGCCGCCTCCCTCCTCGCGGACGCGCCCGCGCTGCTCGGCAGAGCCGTGCCCGGGGATCCGGTACCGGCGCTGCGGGCGGCCGGGTTCGATCCCGTGCCGTGGTCGGGCTGGCTGGCGATCCGTCGGGCCGAAGCCGCGCTGGGCGCGCGGCTCGGGCGGGGCGTGGTGAAACTGGCCGACTGGGACGCGCTGCGCACGGCGGCCCGTACGACGTAGCCCGGCCGGCTCCGCTGTGCCATGGCAGCGCGGGCCGGGGGTGACACACACCGGCAACAGTCCGGAAATCAACAAACTGTTCAAGGCGCTTACGGTCTCCTCCTGTTCGGATGTCACTCCCCACCCGCCGCTTGCTGGAGTCCCCATGACCACCACCGCACAGGTGCACCCCGTCGACGAGATACCGCCGGTACGGCAGCTGGCCGCCTTCGGGTTGCAGCACGTGCTCGCGATGTACGCGGGCGCCGTCGCCGTGCCGCTGATCGTGGGCGGCGCGATGAAGCTGTCGCCCGCCGACCTGGCATACCTGATCACCGCCGATCTGCTGGTGTGCGGCATCGCCACGCTGATCCAGTGCGTCGGCCTCTGGCGGTTCGGGGTGCGGCTGCCGATCATGCAGGGCTGTACGTTCGCCGCCGTGTCGCCGATGGTGCTCATCGGCACGACGAACGGCGGACTGCCCGCGATCTACGGCGCGGTGATCGTCGCGGGGCTGGCGATCATGTTGCTGGCGCCGGTCTTCGGCAGGCTGCTGCGCTTCTTCCCGCCGCTGGTGACCGGCACGGTGATCCTGATCATCGGGGTGTCGCTGCTGCCGGTGGCGGGCAACTGGGCCGCCGGCGGCGCCGGGGCGAAGGACTTCGGCGAGCCGAGGAACCTGGGGCTGGCGGCCTTCGTGCTGGCGGTGGTGCTCGGCGTGCAGCGGTTCGCGCCGGCCTTCCTCGCCCGGATCGCCGTGCTGATCGGTATCGCGGTGGGCCTCGCGGTCGCGGTGCCGTTCGGGTTCACCCGCTTCGGCGGGGTCGCGGACGCCGACTGGGTCGGCATCAGCACGCCGTTCCACTTCGGCGTACCGGCGTTCCACGTGTCCGCGATCGTGTCGATGCTGGTGGTGGCGCTGGTCAGCATGACCGAGACGACCGGCGACCTGATCGCCGTCGGCGAGCTGACCGGGCGGAAGGTCGAGCCGCGGCCGCTGGCCGACGGGCTGCGCGCGGACGGTCTGTCGACCGTGCTCGGCGGGGTGTTCAACACCTTTCCGTACACGGCGTACGCGCAGAACGTGGGTCTGGTCGGCATGACCCGGGTGCGCAGCCGCTGGGTGGTCGCGGCGGCCGGCGGGATCCTGGTGCTGCTCGGTCTGCTGCCGAAGCTGGGCGCGGTGGTCGCGGCGATCCCCGCGCCGGTGCTGGGTGGCGCCGGTCTGGTGATGTTCGGCACGGTCGCGGCGAGCGGGCTGCGGACCCTGGCCCGGGTGGACTTCCGCGGCAACGACAACCTGACCGTGGTAGCCGTCTCGGTGGCGATCGGCATGCTGCCGGTGGGAGTGCCCACGGTCTACGACCGGTTCCCGGACTGGTTCCAGACGGTGATGAACAGCGGCATCAGCGCGGGCTGCCTGTCCGCGATCGTACTGAACCTGCTCTTCAACCACCGCACGACGGCGGCGGGTTCGGGTGCCGGTGACGCGGCGGGGCAGACGGACTCAGGCGCCGCCGATTCGACGGAGCTGTAGCTCGGTGGCGGCGAGCAGGCGGTCGAGCAGCCCGGGAAAGAGGTCGTCGAGATCATCCCGGCGCAGGACGTTCATCTTGGCCGTGCCCCGGTAGACCTGCCGGATGACCCCGCTCTCGCGCAGCACCCGGAAGTGGTGCGTGGTGGTGGACTTGGTCACCGGCAGGTCGAACTGCGAGCAGCTCAACTCTCCCTCACCGGAGGAGAGTTCATGGAAGATGCGCAGCCGCATCGGGTCGGCGAGCGCGTGCAGCACGGTCTCCAGCCGGATCTCGTCGCGTTCCGGGTGCGGCAGCGCGCGGCCGGTGGTGGCGGTGTCGGTCACGGCGGCGCCCCTTTCGTCCCATGATCCCTGCTGGTCTCGGCCCGTCGATCCTGCCCATCGACCATTGTACGAGACTCATAGTAGTTTGACATCTCTCGTAGTACGAGGGTTATCGTACGAGTCGACCACCGGTCCCGTGACGAATGGAGTCCGCCGTGAGCGCGCTCTTCGAGCCCTTCACCCTGCGCGAAGTCACCATCCCCAACCGGGTGTGGATGCCCCCGATGTGCCAGTACTCAGCCGACCCCGAGGGGCCGCTCACCGGCGCCCCGAACGACTGGCACCTCGCGCACTACGGAGCGCGCGCCACGGGCGGCACCGGCCTGATCATCATCGAGGCCACCGCCGTCTCGCCGGCGGGCCGGATCTCCCCCTACGACCTCGGCCTGTGGAACGACACCCAGACGGAGGCCTTCCGCCGGATCACCCGCTTCCTGACCGCCCAGGGCGCGGTACCCGGCATCCAGCTGGCCCACGGCGGCCGCAAGGCCTCCACCGACCGGCCGTGGAAGGGCGGCGCGCCGGTCGGCCCGGAGGCGCACGGCTGGCGGCCGGTGGCACCGAGCGCGGTGCCCTTCGACGAACGGCATCCCGTGCCCATCGAATTGACGGTCGATCAGATCACCAAGATCGTGGGCGAGTTCGCCGCCGCCGCGCGCCGTGCGCTCGACGCGGGCTTCGAGGTCGCCGAGATCCACGGCGCCCACGGCTACCTCGTCAACGAGTTCCTCTCGCCGCACTCCAACCGCCGTACCGACGCCTACGGCGGCTCGTACGAGAACCGCACCCGCTTCGCCCTCGACGTCGTGGACGCCGTGCGCGCGGTGTGGCCCGAGGACAAGCCGGTGTTCTTCCGCATCTCGGCCACCGACTGGCTCCAGGACGGCGGCTGGACCACGGAGGACACGGTGCGCTTCGCCCGCGATCTGCACGCCCACGGCGTGGACCTCCTCGACGTCTCCACGGGCGGCAACGCCTCCGGCGTGACCATCCCGGTCGAGCCGGGCTACCAGGTGCCGTTCGCCGCCCGGGTGAAGGCCGAGACGCCGCTGCCCGTCGCGGCCGTGGGCCTGATCACGGAGGCGGAGCAGGCCGAGAAGATCCTCACGAACGGCGAGGCCGACGCCGTCCTGCTCGGCCGCGAGCTGCTGCGCAGCCCCTCGTGGGCCCGGCAGGCGGCGCGCGAGCTGGGCGCCGAGACCCGGGTGCCGGTGCAGTACCACCGGTCGGTCTGAGCCCCGCGGTCCCCCGCCGGTCGGCCAGCGCACCGCCCGGTCGAAGCCGATCACCGCGTCGAAGTGGCCTGCCCGGCAACGAGATCGCCGGGTGACGGTGCACCCCGCCTCGGCGTAGCGGCAGATCACCACCGTCGGCGCCCTGCCGCACGCCCGTCCCCTCCCGTCCGCACCGGCCGGTGACAGGATGTGCGGGCGAGGGGAGAGCGGATGGGGCGCAGGGAACGGGAGACGGTCGCTCGCGCGGCACGGCTGTACGAGGCGGCACGGTCGCTGGCCGACGACCACGACAAGGCCGTCGAGGGGGTACGGGCGGCACTGCGGCCGATCGAGGACGCGGCGGTGGAGGAGGCGCTCGACGCCCTGCCCGTGGCCCGGCTGCAGGACGCCACCGGCGGGCGGCTGCGGCTGGGCGAGGTGGACGGCAGCGGGCTGCACACGGTGCGGCAGGTGCTCGACGCCGGTCCCTACCGGCTGCGGCAGATCCCCGGGGTGGGTGAGCGGACCGCCGGCCAGATCGTCGCGGCCGCGCGCCGGCTCGCCGACGCCGTACGGGAGACCGTCGCCGTACACCTCGACGTCGACCGGCCGCAGCCGCGCACGACGGCGCTCGTCAGGGCGCTTCAGGTGCTGGTGGAGGCCGGGCCGGAGGCGCGGCGTGCCGTCGGCGCGGCTGACGTGCTCGCGCAGCGTCTCGAACCTCTGCTGTCCGACGCCCGCCCCGCCGCCGGGCGCCTGGGCCTGCTGGTCGCCGGGCAGGAGAAGAAGGCCCGCGCGCTGACGGCCGTCGAGCAACTGCGCACGGCCCTGGCGGAGGCCCAGCGGGCCGGCACCCCCGGGGCGCTCGCGCAGGCGTCGGTGGACCTGCTGCGGGCGCCGTCGAACGACGCCGCGGCCTGGGTGGACTTCGAGCTGCGCTCCGCCGAGTACTACGGCCTGCTCACCGAGATCTCCGGGCACGTGCCCGACACGGCGGCCGCCGAGGGCTTCCTGCCCGACGAGATCGCCGAGCGGGTGCACGGCCAGCAGGTGGACGACTCCCGGCTGCGGGTGTCACTGCGCGGCTATCAGGCGTTCGGGGCCCGCTTCGCGCTGGCGCAGCGCCGGGTGCTCCTCGGCGACGAGATGGGGCTCGGCAAGACGATCCAGGCGCTGGCCGCACTGGCCCATCTGGCCGCCGAGGGGCAGCGCCACTTCCTGGTCGTCTGTCCGGCGAGCGTCCTGGTGAACTGGACGCGGGAGATCGAGGCGCGCACCTCGCTGCCTGTCACGCCGTTGCACGGACCGGACCGGCACGCGGCGTTCGCCCACTGGAAGGGGCGGGGCGGGGTGGCCGTGACGACCTTCGACGCCCTGCGCGGATTCCCGGCGCCGGGCGCGGGCGAGATCGGGATGCTGGTGGTCGACGAGGCGCACTGTGTGAAGAATCCCAAGGCCCTGCGCTCCCAGGCCGTCGCCCAGTGGGCCGGCCCCAGCGAACGGGTCCTGTTCATGACGGGCACGCCGATGGAGAACCGGGTCGCCGAGTTCCGCAACCTGGTCCGGATGCTCGACGAGGCGGTGGCGGAACGCATCGGCGACCGTACCGGGCTGCCCGGTTCCGTGGCCTTCCGGAAGGCGGTCGCCCCCGTCTATCTGCGCCGCAACCAGGTGGACGTGCTCGCCGAACTCCCCGCGCTCCAGCACACGGACGAGTGGGAGGAACCGAGCGCCGCGGACGAGGAGGCGTACCGCGACGCGGTGTGCTCGGGGAACTTCATGGCGATGCGCAGGGCGGCGTACGCGCGTCCCGAGCGGTCCGCCAAGCTCGTCCGGCTCCGCGAGATCGTGCACGAGGCGCGGGAGAACGGTCTGAAGGTGGTGGTGTTTTCCGCCTTCCGGGACGTGCTCGGCGTGGTATGGGAGGCGCTCGGCCCCGAGCCGCGCCGGGGCGGCGGGCCGGTGCTCGGCCCGCTCACCGGAAGCGTGCCGCCCGAACGGCGCCAGCTGCTGGTCGACGAGTTCGCCGCCGTGTCCGGCCCGGCGGTGCTGCTGGCACAGATCCAGACGGCGGGTGTCGGCCTCAACCTCCAGGCCGCCTCCGTCGTGGTCATCTGCGAGCCGCAGCTCAAACCGACCGTCGAACAGCAGGCGGTGGCGCGGGCTCACCGCATGGGCCAGGTACGTCCGGTCCGGGTGCACCGGCTGCTGGCGCCGGGCGGGGTGGACGAGCGGATGGTGGAGATGCTGAACCGGAAGGCCCGCCTGTTCGACGTCTACGCCCGCCGCAGCGCGCTCGCGGAGGCGACCCCGGACGCCGTCGACGTGTCGGACTCGGACCTGGCCCGCCTGATCGTCGAGGAGGAGCAGATCCGGCTGGGCCTGGCGAACGGCGGGCGGGGGGCCGGGGAGGCCGAGGCGACCGACGGCGAAGTCGGCTGTGCTGCCGAGGAGTTCCGCGGTGCGGGCGCCGCCGGCGGCGCGACGGACGGCCGTTCCTTCCCGGCGTGACGCACGCACCCGGAACGGCTCCCGGGCAGATGCACGGCGGAGGAGGGAGTCGACGCGATGGGAGGGTGCCGCCTCTGGGGGAGCACGTGCCGGACGCCACGCGCCAGGCGGCATTTTGACGACAGGGCCAAGGGGCGCCAGAGGTCGTCCTAGGGACGCCAGAGGTCGTCGTATCCGGGATGATCGGCGTAGGGCAGCGCGAGCAGACGCAGGGTGGTGCAGGGCGAGCGGGGGCGCTCTCCCGCGCGGCAGGTACGGCAGCTGCCGTCGCCGCCTGTCCGGTGCTCCGCCGACAGTGCCTGTTTCGACCGGAGTTCACGAAGCACCCGGGCCGGATCGTGCCGGGCCACGTGGGTCAGCAGCTTCACCGGGTCCTCGGCGCCGAACTGCACCATCGGCGTGTGCGTGGACCCGCCGTCCCGGGACGTGAGCACCTGCTCGGTCGCGTCCGCGAGGACGCCCCACACGGCGCCGGGCGCACCCGCGATGGCGTCGCGGGCCACCCGTTCCTCTTCCTCGAAACGGTCCCGCAGGAACGTCTCCAGAGCCGTCGGCGTCATGCGGCGCGCTCTCTGCGGCCGACCGAGGCGGACAGCTCCCGCTGGTAGTCGGCGTAGGCCGTGCGCAGAGCCTCCCCCGGCCAGTCGGCGGGGAGGAGCGCGGGCGGCAGGACGGGGTCGGTGAGCAGATGGCGGACGGCCGCCGCGCAGGCCGTGAAGCGGTCCGCCGGGCCGCGGCCGGCCGCCGTGTGCGCGAGGAGTGTCCGCGCGGTGGCGGCCCAGGAAGCCAACGGCCAGAGCCGGGCGGCCAGTTCGGGGGCGGGACCGTCGGGGCGGGCGGTGTACGTGAGGGCGACGCGGTGCAGGTCGGCCGGGAGCGGGCGGTCGAGGTTGGCCGGGCGCAGCCACACGCCCTCGCGGAGTTCGGCCAGGCGCAGTGAGGTCAACCGGGCGCGCAGGTCGGCGCGTTCCGCGGGGCCGCGGCCGGTCACCGTGATCACCACCATCTCCCACTCGCCGTCCCACGCGCGCGTGCCGGGGCGCAGTGCCTCGTCCTGGCGGCGCTGGCGGGCCAGCAGCCGGCCGCTGAGCCGGTAGACGCCGTCCGTGCGCCGCAGGTCCCCGGCGGCCACCATCCGGCTGAGCGCGGCGCGCAGCGTGGAGCCGCCCACGCCGAACGGCTCCACCAGCCGGACCAGGTCCTTCACCGGCAGCTCGGGCGGGTGGGCGCCGAGCAGGAGACTCAGCACGGCCGACCGCGCGGACAGCGGCCGCAGGTCCGCCTCCTCCGGCTCGGGCGGGACGTTCATGCGCATGGGCACGTACTCTACGTGCGCCCCGGCTGCTGCGTTATTGCTACAGCCGCAGGAAGAGTGCAACATGGCCGTATGGTCTCCATACCCGCAGAGCAGCGGTCGCAGTCTGCGGCTCAGCCGCCGTACGCCACGCACGACGTCACCAACCAGGCCCCGCCCCTGGCTCCGTACGACGCCTCCGACGACCGGGCCCTGCTGGAGGGGCTGCGCCGGGAGGGTGCCGGGTGGGCCGAGGAGGACCTCCGGCGGCTGGGGGCGCGCGCCGGGAGCGCGGAGGCGCAGGAGTGGGGCGAGCTGGCCAACCGGCACGAGCCCGAGCTGCGCACCCACGACCGCTACGGCCACCGGATCGACGAGGTCGGCTTCCACCCCAGCTGGCACCACCTGATGCGCACGGCGGTCGCCGAGGGCCTGGCCGGCGCCCCGTGGGCGGACGAGCGGCCCGGCGCCCATGTGGCCCGCAGCGCGGGCGGGCTGGTCTGGGGGCACACGGAGGCCGGGCACGGCTGCCCGACGTCGATGACGTACGCCGCCGTCCCCGCGCTGCGCGCCCAGCCGGAACTGGCCAAGATCTACGAGCCGTTGCTCACCAGCCGGGAGTACGACCCCGAGCTGCGCGTGCCGGCCGAGAAACCGGGTCTGCTCGCCGGAATGGGCATGACCGAGAAGCAGGGCGGCTCGGACGTCCGGACGAACACCACGACGGCCACGCCCACCGGCGAGCCGGGCGTGTACACCCTGCGCGGGCACAAGTGGTTCACGTCGGCACCGATGTGCGACGTGTTCCTGGTGCTCGCGCAGGCCCCGGGCGGCCTGTCCTGCTTCCTGGTCCCGCGGATCCTGCCGGACGGCACCCGCAACACGTTCCGCATCCAGCGGCTGAAGGACAAGCTGGGCAACCGCTCCAACGCGTCCTCCGAGCCGGAGTTCGACCGGACGGTGGCCTGGCTGGTGGGGCCGGAGGGGCGCGGGGTGAAGACCATCATCGAGATGGTCAACTGCACCCGACTGGACTGTGTGATGTCCACGGCGACCCTGATGCGCAAGACGCTGGTCGAGGCAGGGCACCACGCCCGGTACCGCAGCGCGTTCGGCGCCCGGCTCCTCGACCAGCCGCTGATGCGCAACGTCCTGGCCGATCTGGCGCTGGAGTCGGAGGCGGCGACGACGCTCACGCTGCGGCTGGCCGGCGCGGCCGACCGCGCGGTGCGCGGGGACGCCGGCGAGCGGTCCTTCCGGCGGATCGCCACCGCCGTGGGCAAGTACTGGGTCACCAAGCGCGGCCCCGCGTTCACGGCGGAGGCCCTGGAATGCCTGGGCGGCAACGGGTACGTGGAGGACTCCGGCATGCCCCGGCACTACCGGGAGGCCCCACTGCTGTCGATCTGGGAGGGCTCGGGCAACGTCAACGCGCTCGACGTGCTGCGCGCCCTCGGCCGCGAACCGGACTCCGCGGAGGCACTGTTCGCCGAACTCGCCCTCGCGCGCGGGGCGGACGCCCGGCTCGATGCCACGGTGGCCGGGCTGAAGGACCAGTTGGCCGAGACCGACCAGGTGGGCGCCCGCCGGCTGGTCGAGCGGATGGCGCTCGCCCTGCAGGCCTCGCTGCTGGTCCGGTACGCCCCGCAGCCGGTCGCGGACGCCTTCTGCGCGAGCAGGCTGGGCGGCGACTGGGGGCACGCGTTCGGCACGCTGTCCGCCGGGACCGGCCTCGACGCGATCCTGGAGCGCGCCCTGCCCGGCCTGAACTGACCCCTCCCTCCGGGCGAGTGCGGGCCACGCGCGCGTGTGGCCGGTGACAGCCGACGGATCGCACACAGTCAGGCCGTGGCTGCGGACCGTTGTCAGTGCCGTGGTGCACACTCGCGATCAGGTGGCACTCGCCCGGGGGAGGACTAGGTGTTCACGGGGATCGACGAGGTCGACTGGGCCTCGCTGCGGCACGCCCGCGGCAGCGCGCGGGACGTGCCCGGATGGCTGCGGGCGCTGGCCTCCGCGGACGACGCCGAGCGGGCGACCGCGCTCGACGGGATGTACGGCGCGCTGCGCCACGAGGACGGGGTGTACGACGCGACGCCGGTCTGCGTCCCCTTCCTGTTCTCGCTCGCGGCCCGCGCGGAGGTCCCGGACCGGGCCGGCATCGTGGAACTGCTGGTCGGCGTCGGCACGAAGGGCACGGACGGCGACACGCGTGCGTGGGACGCGGTGCGGGCGGGCGCGGAGGACTTCGTCCCGCTCGCCGCGGACCCGGACCCGGCGCTGCGCGCGGCGGCGGCCGGGGCCCTCGTGCGGTTCCTGACCGAGCCCGCGCGGACCCTGGAGGTGTTACGGCGGCGGCTGCGGGCCGAGCGGGACGGCCAGGTCCTGCTCGCCCTCACCGAGGCGCTCGGCCAGTTCGCCCGCGGGCACCCGGCGCACGCCGACGCCGCGGTGGACCTCCTGGCCGAGCTGAGCGCGCCGCCGCACGACGCGGGGCTGCGGCTGGCCGCCCTCGGGCAGCTCGCGCTCGCCGCGCCCGCCCGGCTTCCGGCCGGCCTGGTGCCGACGGCGGTCGGGCTGCTGCGGGAGCGGTCCGCGCGGCGCGCCGGCGCCGCCGAGCGGCCCGCGGCCGACACCCTCGTGGGGCGGCTCCGGCGACTGCGCCCCTCGGACGAGGAGGGCGCCCGTCTGCTGCGCACCCTGCACACCGCGCTCGGCGACCGCGTGGCGGACCGCAGCGCCCTGCTGTCCGGGCAGTTGACCAGCACGGACCCGGTGGACCGGTGCAACGCCGTCTGGCTGGCCGCGGCCCTGCTGCGCGGCTGGCGCGGCGACCACACGGCGACCGTGGCGCTGCTGGGCCGCCAACTGGGTACGGAACAGGACCGGTTGCGGGACGCGGCGGCCGCGGTCCTGGCGGAGCTGTTCGCGCTGGCGGCGCCCGCGGCCGACGCCCTGCACGCGCTGGTGTGCGCCCGGCCGGACCTGTGGACACACCGCTGGGAGCGCGGCTCCCCCGTGCTCGGCGGTCCGCTCAAGGCACTGGCCAGGAGCGGCGATCCCCGCGCGGTCCCGGCCCTGGCCCAGCTCCTGGCGGGCCCAGCGGCGCCGATGGACCTGGGGTTCGAACTGGCTCACCTGGGCGCCGCCGCGGCCCCGCTCGCCCCGGCGGTACGGCACCGGCTCGGCCGGGTCCTGCTGTCCTCCCCGTCCGCCGCCCGGATCGCCGCCCCGCTGCTGGCGGCGGTGGGAGCCGCGGGGGACGCGGACGCGGTCCCGGAGGTGTTACGGCTCCTGTCGGACGCCCCCGACGCCCTGGGGACACGGGACGCGCTCGCGCGTCAGGTGATCGCAACGCTGGAGGCCCTGGGCGCCACCGCGCGGGCGATCCCGCCTCTGCACGCGCTCCTGTCCACGCGCCACGCGGCCGCGGCGGCCGGAGCGCTCTGGTCGGCACACGGAGACAGCGCCGCCGTACTCCCGGTCCTGCTAAGGGAGTTGGCCGACGGCGACCCGGCCGGCCGGTGCGTGGCCGCCCGCCGGCTGGGCAGGCTCGGCCCGGCCGCGCGGCCCGCCGTGCCCGCACTGTGCCGCGCCGCCCGGTCGGGCCGGACAGGTCAGCGGACGTCGGCCGCGTGCGCGCTGTGGCACATCGCCGCGGATCCGGAGCCCGTGCTCGCCGTCTTCCGGGCGGCCTGGACGGAGGACGTGCGCACCCGCGGCACGATCGCCCACTGCCTGACCACGATGGGCCCGGCCGCGTCCCCGCTACGGGACCTGGTCACGGCGGAACTGGCCGCTCCACGGCGTCATCTGGCCCGCGCGGGCGCGTCCTGCCGCCGGGGCGTACCGAAGGACGAGGCACTGCTGCGCGCCTGCCGGGAGGTGCTGATGGTGATGCAGCGGGTGATGTGACCGGCGGTGCAGGGGATGTTGCGGGTGGCTCGTGCGGGTGTGGTGGTCAGACCATCCGGCCCCACTGCGGGCCGAGCCGCGCCCATTCCGTGTCCCAGGCGTCCATCCGGCGGCGTTCGAGCCGGCCGCGCAGGGCCAGGCCGCCGACGAAGGGCACGGCCGCGGCGCTCAGGCCCACCAGTCCGCCGATGAGGGTGCCCCGGAGAGCGGCCTCGGAGGCGGAGGTGGGGCGGCCGACGAGACGGCCCCGGGGATCGGTCCAGACGGTCACCTGCGTACCGGCCTTGCTGCCGAGCTCCACCCTGACCTGCCCGGTGTGGGCGGTGCCGTCGGCGACCGTCCAGCGCACCTCGGCCCACACCCGCGCCTCCGCGGCGGCTTGGCCGTGCCGGGAGGAGGTCTGCCCGGCGGGTCGGACGACACGGGCCACGACGGGCTGCCGTTCGGCGCGCTCCCGGGCGAGTCCGTGCTCCACCGCCCCGGCGGCCGCGAGGCCGGCCAGCACCCCGGCGACGGCGGTCAGCAGCCACGTGCCGAGCACCACCCAGGCCTCCACCACGTCGGCCCGGCGTTTGAGCGGGTTGCGCCGCCAGCGCCAGAGCCACACCTTCGGACCGCGGAACGCCTTCAAAGGCATCCTCCTCACGAGCGCACCGACCGGCCGGACCGCCCTCCCATACGCGGGAGATCGCTCCGTTGCTCACGACGAGCCGTCTCCTCGACGGTCGCACGAGACACCCGGTTCGCGCAGGCACATGCCGGAACGCATCCGGCCGATCCTCACCGCAGACCGACGACACCGCCGTGACCTGCGCCGACGCTCGGCCGGAGGGAGAGTGTCAGTGGTGGGGTGCAGACTGGCCGACATCTGACGACTACCTGGACAACGGCGTCCCGGAGGTGATCGGCATGACCGACGTTCTACTGGCGGTGGGCACCCGAAAAGGTCTGTTCATCGGGCGGCGACAAGGCGGTGGCCGCTGGGAGTTCGACGACGGCCCGTATTTCAACGCGCAGGCGATCTACTCGGTCGCCATCGACACCCGGGAGGACCGGCCCCGGCTGCTGGCGGGCGGTGACAGCGCGCACTGGGGCCCGTCGGTCTTCCACTCCGACGACCTCGGCCGCAGCTGGACCGAGCCCAAGCGGCCGGCCGTCACGTTCCCCAAGGACACCGGCGCCTCGCTGGAGCGCGTCTGGCAGCTGCATCCGGCCGCGGCCGAGCCCGGTGTGGTCTACGCGGGCACCGAGCCCGCGGCGCTGTACCGCTCGGCGGACCGCGGCGAGAGCTTCGAGCTGGTCCGGCCGCTGTGGGAGCATCCGACGCGCGCGCAGTGGGTGCCGGGCGGCGGCGGTGAGGGTCTGCACACGGTGGTCACCGACGCCCGCGACCCGAAGGCGGTGACCGTGGCCGTCTCGACGGCCGGGGTGTTCCGCACGACGGACGGCGGCGCCAGCTGGGAGCCGTCCAACTCCGGTGTGTCCGCGGTGTTCCTGCCGGATCCGAACCCGGAGTTCGGCCAGTGCGTGCACAAGATCGCCAAGGACGCGGCCGACCCGGACCGGCTGTATCTGCAGAACCACTGGGGGGTATACCGCAGCGACGACGCGGGCGGGCACTGGACCGACATCGGCGCGGACCTGCCGTCCACGTTCGGCTTCGCGGTGGCCACGCATCCGCGCCGGGGCGACACGGCGTACGTCTTCCCGATCAACGCCGACGCGGACCGGGTGCCCGCCGAGCACCGCTGCCGGGTCTTCCGCACCACGGACGCGGGCCGCACCTGGGAGCCGCTGGCCGCGGGGCTGCCGCCGGAGGATCACTACGGCACGGTCCTGCGGGACGCGCTGTGCACGGACGACGCCGACCCCGCCGGTGTGTACTTCGGCAACCGCAACGGCGAGGTGTTCGCCTCGTCCGACGACGGCGACAGCTGGCAGCAACTGGCCTCGCACCTGCCGGACGTGCTGTGCGTGCGCGCGGCGGTGATCGGCTGACACCTCACACACACGCGCGTGCGCGGCAGGACCGCGGCATGGGCGTCGAGCTCCGGCCATCGGTTGATCACGGGCCCGTGTACGGCAGTAGGGTGACGCCCGTGGCACCACGACCCTTGCATGAAATCGTCGAACCGGGCTGGGCGAAGGCCCTGGAACCCGTCGCCGGGCGGATCGCACAGATGGGCGACTTCCTGCGCGCGGAGATCGCCGCGGGACGCACCTATCTCCCGGCCGGATCCAACGTCCTGCGGGCGTTCCAGCAACCCTTCGACGACGTACGGGTCCTGATCGTCGGTCAGGACCCGTATCCGACCCCCGGGCACGCGGTGGGCCTGTCGTTCTCGGTCGCTCCCGAGGTACGCCCGCTGCCGCCGAGCCTGATCAACATCTTCCGCGAGCTGAACACCGACCTGGGCCTGCCCCAGCCGTCCAACGGCGACCTGACCCCGTGGACGCAGCAGGGCGTCCTGTTGCTCAACAGGGCGCTGACCACGGCTCCGCGCAGCCCGGGTGCCCACCGCGGCAAGGGCTGGGAGGAGGTCACCGAGCAGGCGATACGGGCGCTGGCGGCGCGCGGCACGCCGCTGGTGTCGGTGCTCTGGGGCCGGGACGCGCGCAATCTCCGCCCGTTGCTGGGCAGCCTGCCGGCGGTGGAGTCCGCGCATCCCTCGCCGATGTCGGCCGACCGCGGGTTCTTCGGTTCGCGCCCCTTCAGCCGGGTCAACGACCTGCTGGTCCAGCAGGGCGGACAGCCGGTGGACTGGCGTCTGCCGTGACCGTCCCCGGATACCTGGCGGTCGACTCCGGAGGCTCCGGTCTCCGGGTCGCCGTCGGCGTGCCGGGGCGGGCACCGGCCGCCCAGCGGGAGTCACGGGAACCCGTGCGCACGGGTGCGCGGGGCATCGATCCGGCCCATCTGCTGGCACAGCTCCTCCCCCTGGCCCGCGCGGCGGTCGCGGAGGCCGGCGTGGACGAGGTGGACACGGCCGTCGTCGGCGCCACCGGATTCGCCACGCTGGGCGACGCCCTGCGCGCCGAGCTGCCGGGCGCCCTGGCCCGGGAGCTGGGAGCGCGGCGGATGGCGCTCGCGGCCGACGCCGTCACCGCCTACGTCGGCGCCCTCGGGCCACGGCCGGGCGCGGTGCTCGCCGCGGGCACCGGGCTGATCGCGGTCGGCACCGACCTCGCGCGGTGGCGGCGGGCCGACGGCTGGGGGCATCTCCTCGGCGACTGCGGCAGCGGCGCCTGGATCGGCCGGGCCGGCCTGGAGGCGGCGCTGCGCGCCCATGACGGCCGCGAAGGCGGCTCCGCGCCCTTGCTGGCCCGCGCGGAGGAGCAGTTCGGCCCGGTGCGCGAACTGCCGGGCAAGCTCTATCCGCGCACCGACCGGCCCGCCGTGCTGGCCTCCTTCGCGCCCGGGGTGGCCGCGTGCGCCGCACACGACCCGGTGGCCGCGGACATCCTGCGCGCGGCGGCGCGGCACATGGCCGACTCCGCCGCGGCGGTGTGCCCGCCGGACGGCGCGCCCGAAGTGGCGCTCACCGGCGGCCTGTTCCGCATGGGCGAGCCCCTCCTCGGACCGCTGCGCGAGGAGCTGGCGAGCGGGCTGCCGCACGCCCGGCAGGTGCCGGCCGAGGGCGATCCCCTGCACGGCTCGGTACGCCTCGCGACCGACCTCGCGACGGGCCGGCTCACTCTGCCGGGTGAACCGGCGATGCTCTACGTGGTCCCCCGGCAAGGGGGTTGAGCGAACGGGCGGACCAAGAGGTCGAGATCGCCGTAAAAGCGGATTGTTCGCCCTGTCGGCTCATGTTCCCGGCACGTGCCCGGAACACGTGTCCACGGTATTAACTCATCAGACAAAACAGGACGGATACCGCTCACCTGCACCCTCCCCGAACGGAGGAACCCCCGAAGCCAGTAACATGCGGCGCCATGAGCTCCCCCACTGGACCCGCGTCCGGCCTGCCAGTACGAATGCCGCGACCCCGTCAGCCCGGACGGCACCGCCGACCGGAACCGCTGGCGGCTCCCGAGGGCGCGCCCGCGCTCGTCCTCGCGGTGCCCGGCGCGCCCAGCACCGCCACCCGTGGCCTCGCCGAGGAGGTCGTGAGCATCGCCCGCTCCGAGCTGCCCGGCCTGGACGCCCGGATCGGGTACCTGGACGGGGACGACGTCGAGTTCCCCACGCTCCGCTCCGTGCTGGCGTACGCCGCCGAGGAGCGCGCGGCCCGCTACGAGCAGGCCGTCGCCGCCGGTGTCGAGGGGATCAAGGAGCCCGACGGCCCGGTCGCCGTCGTCGTACCGCTGCTGGCCGGTCCGGACAGCGCCCTGCTGCGCCAGATCCGCCAGTCCGTGATGGACAGCCGGGTCGCCGCCGATCTGACCGATGCCCTCGGCCCGCACCCGCTGCTCGCCGAGGCGCTGCACGTGCGACTGTCCGAGGCGGGCCTGGCCCGCGCCGACCGTGCCCGGCTGTTCACCGTGGCCACCGCCGCCGACGGCATCGTCCTGGCGTCCGTGGGCGGCGACGAGGCGGTGCAGGCGGCGGGGATCACCGGCATGCTGCTCGCCGCGCGCCTGGCCGTGCCGGTGATGGCGGCGGCCCTGGACCAGGAGGGTTCGATCTCCTCAGTCGCCGAGCAGCTGCGTTCCTCCGGCTCGCAGCAGCTGGCCCTGGCCCCGTACCTGATCGGTCCGGAGATCGACGCGGGGCTGCTCGCGGCCGCCGCCGAGGAGGCGGGCTGCGCCACGGCCGAGTCGCTCGGCGCGTACCCGGCGATCGGCAAGCTCGCCCTCGCCAAGTACACGACCGCGCTCGGCATCGCCCCGCAGCAGCCGCAGGGCACGCCGGTCCGCTGATCCCACGCCGGCACCCGCCCGGCGTCCGCACGGCCAAGGGCCCGCTCCCCACCCCGGAGCGGGCCCTTCGCGCTGCTCCGGCACGGCTCAGCCGAAGACGACGCAGGAGGCCGCGGGCACCGGCACCGAGCCGTCGTAGCGGGGCAGCCCCGTCGCCTCGTCCACCGCGAACCAGGTGACGTCGCCGGAACGCTCGTTGGCCACGTAGAGGAAGCCGGCGTGCTCGGCGAGCGCGCGCGGCCAGTTCCCGCCGCAGGTCACCGCGCCGACGAGCCGGAGCGCGTCGCCCTCGACGGCGAGGACCGACAGGACGTCCTCGCCGCGCGTGGCGGTCCACACGAAGCGGCCGTCGGGCGAGACCACGATGCCGGACGGATAGGCGTCGCCCGCCGGGGCGCCGGGCAGCACGGGGACCTCGGTCAGCGGCTTCAGGGAGCCGCCGACGGCGTCCCAGCGGCAGACGGTCACCGTCGGGGTGAGTTCGTTGACGACATAGGCGTGCCGGCCTTCTGGATGGAAGGCCAGATGACGGGGGCCGGCGCCGGGGCGCAGGGCGATCTCGCGGTGCAGGACGGGCACGCCGGCCGCGAGGGCGCACACCCGTACCGAGTCCGTGCCGAGGTCGATGCTGACGGCCCACCGGCCGCTCGGGTCGGACTGGACCTGGTGGGCGTGGGGGCCGCGCTGGCGCCGGTCGTGCGGGCCGGAGCCGGTGTGCTGGAGCAGTCCGGAGGCCTTGGCGGCGAGAGTGCCGTCGGGACGCAGGGGTACGGCGGTGACGCTGCCGGAGCCGTAGTTGGCGGTCAGTACGTGGCCGTCGTACAGGCCGAGGTGGGTGGGGCCGCTGCCGTCCACCGGCACGGGCGGTCCGGCGAGTTCGGGCCGCTCGCCGCCGACCCGGAAGGCGGCGACGGCGCCCTCGGCCGTCTCGCTGACCGCGTAGAGCGTGCCCCCGTCGGGTGAGAGGGCCAGATACGACGGGTCGCGGACGTCGTCGGCGGCGGCGCCGAGCGTGAGGGCACCCCCGGCCGACGCCACGGTTGCGGTCACCAGTCCGGGGCCGCCCGCCGCCGTGAACGAGCCGATGAACGCCCGGTGCCCGCCGGAGCTGCCGTCCTGTGCCACCGCTGTCCCCTCTCGGTCCTCCCGGTGGAGCCGGTCCGGGGCCGACGGTAGCAGCCGATCAGGCAGGGTCTAGACCAAGAGACACGGGGCGCGTCCCCGGGTCGCGGCGCCGGCTCAGGCGCCCGCCAGCCGCGAGCCCGACGGTGCCCGCAGCGGCTCGGCGAGGTCGGCGAGGGCACGCTCCAGGCCGTGCAGATGGGCCAGGGCGGGCAGGTGCGCCTGGGCGGACTCGGCGGACGGTGCGGTGCGACCGCGGACCGGCTCCGGGCCGCCCGCGGTGAGCGCCTCGACTGCGGCCTCCACCCGCCAGCAGGCCGCGGCCAGCCGGGCGTCGTGCGAGGCCTCGGGGTCGGCCGCGACCGCCACCAGGCCGCGCACCTCGCGGACGCAGTCGTCGAGGAGCGCGAGGACACGGCGGGCGCGCTCCTTGCGGGCCGGCATCGGGTTCAGCGGGTGCACCAGCGGGGCGACCGCGAGCCGGACCCGGCCCAGCAGCTGGTCCAGCTCGGCCACGCGCGGCGCCGGGTCGGCCGTCGCGGAGCCCGCGAGCCGCTCGGCGGCCTCGGCGGTGCAGGCGTGGACGCAGCGCAGGGCGCGCTGGATCCAGCCGTCGGTGACGGCGTGGGTGGTGACCGGCAGGACGAACAGCACGGCGAGCACGGCGCCGAGCGCGCCGACACCGGTCTCGACCAGGCGCAGGCCGAGCAGGCCGGGGCTGAGGACGCCGAGGAGACCGTACAGGGACTCGGCGAGCACGGTCACCCAGAGCATCATCCAAGTGTAGGAGACGGCGGCCGAGTAGAAGATGCCGAAGACGGCGATCGTGACGAGGACGGCGGTCGGGACGGGCGCGCCGTGTACGGGCACGGCGAGGAGGAAGCCCAGGCCGATGCCGATCAGTGTGCCGAGGACACGGCGGAAGCCGCGCACCAGCGTCTCGCCGCGCGAGGCGGTGTTGACGAAGACCCACCAGGTGGCGCCGACGGCCCAGTACCAGCGCTGTTCCGACACCAGCTGGCCCACGACCAGCGCGAAACCCGCGCCCGCGGTCGCCTGGACGGCCTGTCGCGTGGTCACCCGGGCGAGGCCGGTCCCGGCCGGCCCGGACGGTGCGGGTGATGCGGCGGCCGGGGGCAGCCGGCGCTCGTAGCACCACAGGCCGAAGCGCACGACGGCCGCGCTCAGCACGGACAGCAGGACGGCGGCGTACAGCTCGGGCAGCTTCTCCGGGGTGGCGTGCACGAACTGGGCCACGAAGTAGGTCATGAAGGCGAACACGCCGAGGCTGTGCCCGCGCGGTCCCCAGCGGCGCGCGTACACCCCGGCGCCGACGACGGCCAGGAAGGCGAGGTCGCGCGCGACGGGGAACGCGTGCAGTTCGGCCGCCGCGGCGAGCACCGGCACGCCCACGACGGGCAGCAGGGCGGTGGTGACCGCCTGCCCCCGCACGGTCGCGTCGGCCACGGTGAACAGCGCGAGCAGCGCGGCTAGGCCGCCGGTGACCGCGCCGACGAGGGAGTGTCCGGCGGCGAAGCAGACGACGACCGCCAGCCCGATGCCGAGGACGGCCCGCGCGGCGAAGCGCAACCGCGCCCGGCCCGGGTCCGGCGCCACGAACATCCTCTTCAGCACTGCTGCCCTCCCCATGGAACACCGGCACAGAAAAGGCGCCGCGGGGATCCGCAGCGCCATCGACGTCCCCATGAGAGCATCACCGGGCTCACTGGCTCAAGTGTTCGCCGATTCACTGGTCCATTGGCACAGTGGAGGCGATGCGGCGGGGTTCATGGAAAAGCCAACGGACCAGGTCGGACGGTCTGCGTCCAGGCAGCAGGCCTGAGCCATTGGTACAGTCACCGGTCATGGCCGTGGACGAACTCGACACCCGCATCCTGCGACTGCTGCTGGAGCAGCCGCGCACCAGCGTGCGCGAGTACGCCCGCGTTCTCGGCGTCGCCCGCGGCACGCTCCAGGCCCGGCTGGACCGCATGGAGCGGGACGGCGTGATCACCGGCACGGGCCCGTCGCTCTCCCCCGCCGCGCTGGGCCATCCGGTGCTGGCGTTCGTGCACATCGAGGTCACCCAGGGCCATCTGGACGACGTGGGGGACGCGCTGGCCGCCGTACCGGAGATCGTGGAGGCGTTCTCCATCACCGGCGGCGGGGATCTGCTCGCGCGCGTGGTGGGCCGGGACAACGCCCATCTGGAGGACGTCATCCAGAAGCTGATCAGCCTGCCGGGCGTGGTGCGCACCCGCACCGAGGTGGCCCTGCGCGAGCGCGTCCCGTACCGGCTGCTGCCCCTGGTGGAGTCGGTCGGCCGCGCGTCCCGCGCCTGAGGCGGGGCCCGCGGATCGGCTCGGCGGGCCGGGGCACATGAGCGGTCACGGGAATCCCCGTCGTGCGCGCGCGACCGTGACTGCATAGCGTGATCGCATGACCACAGACCAGGCCGGATCGGTTCCGGTCGTCGGTGACCGGCGGTGGAAGGCGCTCGCCGTCTGTCTGACCGCGGCCTTCATGACACTGCTGGACACCTCGATCGTGAACGTGGCCCTGCCCTCGGTGGAGCGCGGGCTGCACGCCGACGAGGCCGAACTGTCCTGGGTGATGTCCGGCTACGCGCTCGCCTACGGCCTCTGTCTCGTCCCGGCGGGCCGGCTCGGGGACATGCGCGGGCGGCGGCAGACCTTTCTCACCGGGCTCGCCCTGTTCACGCTGGCGTCGGCGGCCTGCGGGCTGTCGTCCGGCGCCGCCTGGCTGGTGCTGTTCCGGCTGCTCCAGGGGGCGTCGGCGGCGCTGATCGCGCCACAGACCGCGGCGCTGATCCAGCAGATGTTCCAGGGCCCGGAGCGGGCGCGCGCGTTCGGCATGATGGGCAGCACCATCGGGATCTCCACCGCGGTCGGCCCGCTCGCGGGCGGCCTGCTGATCCAGGCGTCCGGCGGCCCCGAGGGCTGGCGCTGGGTCTTCTACGTCAATCTGCCCATCGGCGTGGCCGTGTTCTGCGCGGCCCTGCGACTGCTGCCCCGCTCCCCCGGTTCGCCGGGCAGGCGCGGCGAGGGCTTCGACCTGCTCGGCGTCCTGCTGCTCGGTGCCGGCGTGCTCGCCCTCATGCTGCCTCTCGTGCAGAACCAGCAGTGGCACGAGCGGTCGAAGTGGGCACTGCTCCCGGCCGGCGCCTGCCTGCTGGCCGCGTTCTGGGTGTGGGAGCGGCACCAGGGGCGGCGCGGCCGGGCGCCGCTGATCGACCTCGGGCTGTTCCGGCTGCGCTCCTTCACGCTCGGCGCGCTGCTGAGCCTCGTGTACTTCGGCGGCTTCACGACCCTGTTCTTCGTCTACACGCTGTTCCTCCAGAACAGCATGGGGTACGGCGCGCTCGCGGCAGGTCTGTCCTCCATGCCGTTCGCGCTGGGCGCCGCGGTGGGCGCCGCGCTCGGGGGCCGGCTGGTGCTGCGGTTCGGGCGCCGGACGGTCATCGGCGGTCTGACCACGGTGGCGGTGGGGATGGCCGGCGTCGTCACGGCCGTGCAGTTCGCACCGGGGCGGGCGGTGGCCTGGGGAGTCGCTCTGCCGCTGCTCGTCGCCGGGCTCGGCTCGGGCCTGACCATCTCCCCGAACACCACCCTCACCCTCTCCCGCGTCCCGGTGGGGCGGGGCGGGGCCGCGGGCGGGGTCCTCCAGACCGCTCAGCGCATCGGCTCGGCCGCCGGCATCGCGGTCGTGGGCTCGGTGTACTTCGCCCGTCTGGCCCACCGCGGCAGCCCCGCGACCGCACTCCAGCTGGGCCTGCTCACATCCGTCGGCATCATCCTGCTGGCCCTCGTCCTGGCCTACGCCGACCTGCGCGAACGGCGCTCGCATCCGGAGGAGGAGAGAGAGCCGGAGGCCGCCCGGCAGGGGGCGTAGCCGGAGTCGTGCCAGGGCGCGGGACGGGACGGCGCGTGCCGCGTCGCACCCACCCCGTCGGCCTCACGACCTGCGGCGCGGCTTCCCTCGCTTCGGCGTCGGTTTGCTCCCCGCCGTGCGGGCGCGGGGCGTGCGGGCCGCGGGCTTCGCCTGGGGCTTCTGGCGGGTGCCCGCGCCCTCGGAGCGCTTGGGCTTCTGTTCGGCCGGCGGTTGGGCGCGGCCGCGGGTGCTGTTGACCGTGCGGCCGCGGACGATGCCGATGAAGTCCTCCACCAGATCGGTGGTGGCCGCCTCCGGCCAGGACAGGGCGACGCCGGACCGGGGGGCGTCGGTGACCGGACGGTAGGTGAGGTCCCTGCGATGGTAGAGGCGGGCAAGGGACTGCGGGACGAGCAGGAGTCCGACGTTCGCGGCGACCAGCTCGATCGCGTCCGGCGTCGTCGCGGGCCGCTCGAAGGCGGGCTCGCCGGGCGGGCTGTCCCAGTCGAAGACGTCGTCCAGGGGGTGGAAGAGCACCTCGTCGGCGAGGTCGGCGAGGGTCACCTCGTCCACGGCCGTGATCAGGTGGTCCTTGGGGACGACGACCACCGTGGTCTCGGTGTAAAGGGGGATGGCGCTGAAGTACGTACGGTCGACGGGGAGCCGTACGAGGCCCGCGTCGGCCTCGGCGGCGCGCAGCACCCCGGGTGCCTCGGCGGCCGGGACCTGGACGAGGGTGAGCGGGATGTCCGGCCGGCGTTCGTTCCAGGTCTTCACCCATTTGGCGGGCGTCACTCCGGGAACGTACGCGAGCCGGAACGACGGTGATTCCTCCGAGCCTGTCACCAGGCCAGGTTACCGGCCGTGGGCTGCCGCGCCGTCACCGGCGGCCCGCCCTGCCGCGCACGGCCGTGGTCGGCGGCCGGGCACGCGGCCGATACTCTTGACCTCATGAGTTCGCAGCAGAACACCCAGACGATGAAGCCCGCGACCGCGGCGAAGAAGCTGGATGTGTACCTCCCCGCCACCCCCGCCTCGTTCCAGGAGGGCGTCGTCACGCGCGCCGAGCTGAACGAGCTCCAGGCGAACCCGCCGGAGTGGCTGAGCGAGCTGCGCCGCACCGGCCCCCACCCGCGTCCGGTGGTCGCCGCGAAGCTCGGCGTCTCCATCGCCGGTCTCGCGCGCGGCGGGGTGACCGAGGCACTGACCACCGAGCAGATCGAGGCACTCAAGCAGGAGCGGCCCGAGTGGCTGGAGAAGGAGCGCGCCACCCAGGCCGAGGTCCGCAAGGAAGCCGCACGGATCAAGCAGCGGAACGCCGACCGCGCGGAGCAGGCCCGCCCCTGACGCACTGAGCGTACCGCGACGCCCGGAGCGTTCCCGCTTCCCCGACGCCCCCGTCGCCGAGTCGTACGGCGGCGGGGGCGTCGTCGTGCTCAACTTCGGCTGCCCCGCTGGTGAGAGGCCCCTGGCCCGTCGTCCCCAGGGCCCAGGGGCGTTGTCAGTGGTGTGCCCTACAGTTCCGGTCACTTGATCAGTGCGGGTGCGGGAGGCACGTATGGGGTGGGTGTCGGCCGGCGACTACGAAGTCGCCCTCGACGGTGGGAAGGTGGTGTGCCGCAACGCCTCGGGGCGGCTGCTGAAGTCGGTGCCCCCGGAGATCGCGGACGATCCGGCGGTCGTGGGTCTGAAGCAGCTGACGGAGTGGCCGGAGCGGCACGAGCGGCAGTGTCTGGCCGATACCGAGCGGTGGATGGTGCGTTCGCTGCCGGTCCCGCTCGACGTCTTCCCGCTCGGCTCCGCGACCACGCTCACGGAGCTGACGGACGACCCGCACCCCCGGCTGGCCCTGCTGCGCGCCCACGAACCGGTGTCATGGGTCCCCGTGCTGGGTGGCTGGCTGGTGACCCGGCGTGATCTCGCGCTGCGCGTGATGCGCGACGCGGCGACCTTCACGGTGGACGACCCCCGCTTCTCCACCGCCCAGGTCGTCGGTCCGAGCATGCTGTCCGTGGAGGGCGCCGAGCACAAGCGGCACCGCGCCCCCTTCACCGACCCGTTCCGCGCGCAGGATGTGCACGACCGGTTCGCGGGCTTCGTGGAACGGGAAGCCGCCCGGCTCGTGGACGGTATCCGGCCGCGGGGCAGCGCCGAGCTGCGCCGTACGGTGGCCGGACCGCTGGCCGTCGCCGTCGTCGCCGAGTCCCTGGGCCTGGTCGGCGCGGCCGCGGAGGCGGTGCTGGCCTGGTACGACGCCATCGTGAGCACGGTCTCCGACATCACCGCCGGGCTGCCGGCGAACCCCGCCGGGGCGGCGGCCTTCGATCAGCTGCGGAGAAGCGTCGAGGCGACGGTCGCGGCAGGAGGCGGCACGTCGCCGCTGGTCGCGGCGGCCGAGAACGAGCGCCTGACGCTTCCTGAGGTGGTCGCCAACGCCGCGGTGCTGATGTTCGGCGGTATCGAGACCACCGAGGGCATGATCGCCAACGTGGTACTGCATCTGTTGGCACACCCCGGTCAACTCGCCCTCGTGCGCGGCGATCCGGACCTGGTCGACGCGGCGATCGAGGAATCGCTCCGTCTGGAGCCCGCCGCGGCCAACGTGGACCGCTACGCGACCGCCGACGTGACCATCGGCGGGGCCGACGTGCGGCGCGGTGATCTGGTGGTCGTCTCGCTCACCGGCGCGAACCGCGACCCCGAGACCTTCCGGGATCCCGACGTCTTCGACCTGCGGCGGGGCAACTCCCGCCTCCAGCTGGCCTTCGCGCACGGCCCGCACTTCTGTCTGGGCGCCCACCTCGCCCGTCTGGAGACCCGCGCCTGCCTCCTCGCGCTCCTCGACCGGCTCCCCGGCCTGCGGCTCGACCCGGCCTCGCCCACCGCGCCGAGAGGTCTGGTCTTCCGGAAGCCCCCGGCCCTGCGCGTCCGCTGGGACGTGCCGGTGCGGCGCTGACGCGACGCCGGCCCGGCTACGCGCCGCGACGGACCCGGGCAGCCTCGCGGGCCTCGGCCATCCGGCGGGCCTCGGCGGACCGGCGCGAGGAGCCACCGCCGCCGGCCCGCCCCGGTCGGGTGCCCAGACCGCGGAACGGGGCACCACCGCGCTGCGGACGCTCCGCGACCGGCGCACTGCCGCCGACGGGGACACCGGAGGGAGCCTGGGCTCCGGTGATGCGGCTCAGCTCGGCCTCACCGGAGCGGACCTGCGCGGTCCGCGGCCTGATGCCCGCGTCGGACATGAGACGGGCCATGTCGCGGCGCTGACCGGGAAGGACCAGGGTGACCACGCTTCCGGACGCGCCGGCGCGGGCGGTTCGGCCGGCGCGGTGCAGGTAGTCCTTGTGGTCGCCCGGCGGGTCGACGTTGACGACGAGATCGAGGTCGTCGACGTGAATGCCCCGCGCCGCGACGTTGGTGGCCACCAGCACCGTGACGTCGCCGGTCTTGAACTGAGCCAGGGTGCGGGTGCGTTGGGGCTGCGACTTGCCGCCGTGCAGCGCCGCGGCCTTCACGCCGCTGCTCAGCAGGTGCCTGGTGAACTGGTCGGCGGCGTGCTTGGTGTCCAGGAACATGATCACGCGCCCGTCGCGGGCGGCGATCTCGGTCGCGGTGGCGTACTTGTCGGCGCCGTGCACCTGCAGCACGTGGTGTTCCATCGTGGTGACGGCGCCCGCCGACGGGTCGACCGAGTGGACGACCGGGTCATGGAGGTAGCGGCGGACCAGGAGGTCGATGTTGCGGTCCAGCGTGGCCGAGAACAGCATGCGCTGGCCGTCGGGACGTACCTGGTCCAGCAGTGCGGTGACCTGCGGCATGAACCCCATGTCGGCCATCTGGTCGGCCTCGTCCAGGACGGTCACGTTCACCCGGTCCAGGCGGCAGTCCCTGCGCTCGACGAGATCCGTGAGGCGGCCGGGAGTCGCGACGACCACCTCGGCCCCGGCCCGCAGTGCGCCGGCCTGCCTGCCGATCGACATGCCGCCGACCACCGTGGCCAGCCGCAGCTTCAGCAGTCGGGCGTACGGGGTGAGCACATCGGTGACCTGCTGGGCCAGCTCGCGCGTGGGGACGAGGATCAGGGCCAGCGGTTTGCGCGCCTCGGCGCGCTGTCCGCGCGTGCGCACGAGGAGCGCCAGGCCGAAGGCGAGCGTCTTGCCCGATCCGGTGCGCCCGCGCCCCAGGACGTCGCGCCCCGCGAGGGAATTCGGCAACGTGGCCGCCTGGATCGGGAACGGCTCGTGCACGCCGCGTTCGGTCAGCATCTTCAACAACTCGGCAGGCATGTCCAGTTCACCGAAGGCCGCGACCGCGGGCAGGGCCGGGGTGACGGTGACCGGCGGCGCGAACTCTCCCTGGGATGCGGAGGGACGGCGCCCGGTATGACGGTCGTTCGTGCGGGCTGAGCGGCTCATGGAGAACCTTCCTCGACGGGGCACGCATCGAGGAATTCACGACAGGAATGAGCCGGATGAATTGCAAGAACGAGCCGAATGCAAGACTGAAAGAATTTCGCCGGAATACAAAAATACATCTGGGGCCCCGCCGCAGGACGGGGCCCCAGATATCTCACACGCTTCGCCGTCAGGCGGGGGTGATGTTCTCCGCCTGCGGGCCCTTCTGGCCCTGCGTGACGTCGAAGTTCACCTTCTGGCCCTCGTGGAGCTCACGGTAGCCCTGGGTGGCGATGTTCGAGTAGTGGGCGAAGACGTCCGGGCCGCCGCCGTCCTGCTCGATGAAGCCGAAGCCCTTTTCCGAGTTGAACCACTTCACGGTGCCAGTAGCCATGTCACATCTCCTTGGGGGCAGTGCCCGCGGGTCCACACCGTGTGAACCCCTGCGTTGCCACGCTGAACCCCGTCCGGATAAGCACCGGATAAACAATAATGCCCGGCGACATACGGTCGCCGAGGCACTTGAAGTTTCGGGAACCACAACTGCAACTACCGGTAAGTTTAGCAGAGTACGCGGACCTGTACTACTTTCATCATGGAAGGTGAACCTCCAGATGACACAGGGCGCAACCAGCTGAAACAAGGCACCGGCGTCAGGCTCCGGTCTCACATTCCGGCGCCTGGAAGCCGCCGATCCTCTGCTCCAGCAGTTCGGCCAGCCGCAGCGGGGTGCGGTCCTCGTACATCGGCCCGATGAGCTGCACTCCCACCGGCAGGCCCTCGGCGGACCGGCCCGCCGGTACGGCGGTGGCGGGCAGGCCGGGCAGGGTGGCCAGACCGGCCCAGACGAGCTGGTCGAGGTACGGGTGCTCGACGCCGTCGATGTCGATCCGGCGTTCCCCCGGATCGGGGTTGTGGTCGTGCGGGAACGCCGGAGTGGGCGTGATGGGAGACACCACGGCGTCGAACTCGGCGAAGAGCTGCCGCCACGCGTGGCGGTGAAGCTCGCGGCGTTTGTCGGCCTCGATCCAGTCCCGGTGGCTGAGCACCATGCCGCGCAGCCGGGCCGCATCGAGACTCCGGTCGTCCGCGCTCAGCGCGGCGACGCGGGTGCGCAGCCGCTCCTGCACCTCGACGGGAAAACGCCCGACGGCGCCCGAGACCACCAACTGCGTGTAGAGCAGGGCGGCTTCGGCCAGGTCCGGCAGCAGCGGACTGTGCCGTTCGACGCGGGCACCGCCGTCAACGAGCGCCTCGGCCACCCGGTCCACGCCCGCCCGCACAGCGGACCCGGTCGCAATGAACGGATGCTCGTCGAGGACCAGGACCCGGAAGTCGCGGAGCCGCTCGTGACGCGCGGGCGGCAGCCTGACGTCGTGCGCCACACCGAGCGTCAGGGGGTCGGGTCCGGCCATGACGTCGAGCAGGAGCATGAGGTCGCGGGCGCTGCGCGCCATCGGACCGACGACGGCGAGGTCGTGATCGACCGGCAGGGCCGGCGCGGGCGGCGGGACCATGCCGCGGGCCGCCGCCAGCCCCAGTGTCGGCTTGTGCGCGTAGACACCGCAGAAGTGGGCGGGGGTGCGCAACGAACCGGCCATGTCCGAGCCGATGGACAGCGCGCCGAATCCGGACGCCAGTGCCGCCGCCGAGCCGCCGGAGGAGCCACCGGGCGTGCGACTGTGATCCCACGGGTTGCCGGTGGTGCCGTAGATCTCGTTGAAGCTCTGTATGTCCTGCAGCCCCAAGGGCACATTCGTCTTGCCGAGCACCACCGCGCCCGCGGCCTTGAGCCGCGACACCTGCACCGCGTCCTCGGCCGGCAGGTAGTTCCGGTGCTGCGGTATTCCCCAGGTCGTGGGCAGCCCGGCGATGTTGTAGGACTCCTTGACCGTGACCGGAATGCCGAGCAGCGGCCGGTCCTCACCGCGGGCGCGCGCCTCGTCGGCATCGCGCGCGGCGGCCCGCGCACGGTCGAAGTCCGGCACACAGATCGCGTTGACCGACTTGTCGTCCCGCTCGATGCGGGCGATCGCCTCGCCGGTCAGTTCCACCGAGCTGACTTCACCGGCACGCAGGGCAGTCGCGAGTCCTTCGGCGGTCTGAAATCTCCACTCCATGAACCAGACCGTACCGGCCTCGGGAACAGGCCACGAAATGCCGCTTTGCACAACGGGTTTATGCCTCGGTGTTCCTCAACCGCAGTCGAGCTGGCCCGCGTTGTGCTTGGCGTCGAGTATCCGGCGCACACTGTCGTCGACCTTGGCGCGGAACGAGGCGTCCTGTCCCATCCGGGTCTGGATGGCCTGCGCCATCGCGGGTATGGTGCTCGGCCGCACCGTGAGAATCATGTCTCCGCCCGCCGCGATGAAGTTCACGGCCCGCTGGGCAGGTGTGAAGGACCGCACCGCGACTGCGTTGCCGAGGTCGTCCGAGATGACCACGCCCTTGAAGCCGAGTTGGCCGCGCAGCAGATGATCGATGACCGTCGGGGAGAAGGCCGCCAGGTGGTCGGGGTCGATCTTGGTGTAGGTGGCCGACGAGATCATCACGAAGGGTGATCCCGCCTGGATCCCGGCGCGGAACGGCGTGAGGCTGGAGCTGTCGGCGGTCGTCACCGAGTCGACGACGTCGGCGGTGGTGTCGGTGTTGCCGATCACCTGGCCCAGTCCGGGAAAGTGCTTGAGCGTCGTCATCACGCCCGACTGCGCGAAGCCGGCGGCGAAGGCGCCGGTGTGGGAGGTCACGACGTCCGGGGTGTGGCCGTACTCCCGCTGGAAGGAACCGATGGGTATGTTGCGGGCGCCCAGCGCGGCCGGGACCACGTCGGCTACCGGTGCCAGGTTCAGGTCGACCCCCGCGGCCTTGAGCTCGTTGGCCCATGCGGCGGCCCGGGTACGCAGCGTCGCGACCGGCCAGCTGCCCTGGGTCAGGCCGCTGGGCATGGCCGAGAAGCCGGGGCCGTTGAGGACCTGTACCCGGCCGCCCTCCTGGTCGGTCGAGACCAGCAGGCCGACCCGCCGGCCGGCGACCTGGTCCGCCTGGCCGCGGAAGCCGTCGACGACCTTCCTGGTCGCCGTCGTACCGGCGGTGCTGCGGCCCGTCAGCATGACGGACCCCACGTGGTTGTCGCGCAGGATGCGCAGCTGGGCCTGGTCGGGCCGGGACGCGGAGATTCCCCCCATGAGCAGCTGCCCGACCCGCTGAGCAGTGGTCATGCCCGACAGGTAACGGTCGGTGCAGGTGGCGGCAGGCGCCGACGGGCTGGCACTCGCGGTGGCCGGGGCCGCATCGGCACTGGTGCGACCCGGCAGGGGGCTGGCGGTACCTGGGCTCGGCGTGCCATGGCTGGCAACGGGGCTTCGGGGGGATTCGGGTGTCGCCCCTGGCGCTGCCGATGAACCACAGCCCGCGACGGCGAGTGCCAGGGTGACCAGCGGGACCCTGGTGCGCAGGGCTGAGCAGCGGCGGTTCCTGGGCTGCTGCCGGACGCGTATGGTCATGCTTCTTCCTCCGGCCTGGACGAGCCGGGGGCACCGCGCGCTGCGTAGCCACTTCCGTCACGGCGGGCCCGGCTTGCTGCGTCCATCACACCGTACGGTATTGGGCATTTGTTCGCCCCTCGGCCCAGCGATCGGGGCTCTGGAGCGGACCGATGCGACACCGCGGCGGCGCGTCGGCAGCCCGGGGAGCCCGCCTCGGAACTACCCGAGGAACGACAGACGCACCTGACGGTCGGGGTTGTCCTTGTTCGTGTCGACCAGGCACACCGACTGCCAGGTGCCCAGCGCCAGCCGGCCTGCGATGACGGGGAGGGTCGCATGCGGCGGGACGACGGCCGGCAGGACGTGGTCGCGGCCGTGGCCGGGGCTGCCGTGGCGATGCTGCCAGCGGTCGTCGGCGGGGAGCAGGGTGTGCAGGGCGGCGAGAAGGTCGTCGTCGCTGCCGGCGCCGGTCTCGATGACCGCGATCCCGGCGGTCGCGTGCGGGGTGAAGACGTTGAGCAGCCCGTCACGGCCCGCCGCCGCCTCCCGCAGGAAGTCGTCGCACTCGGAGGTGAGGTCGACGACGCGCTCCTGGGTGCCGGTGGCGACGTGCAGCGTTCGGGTGGTGAAGGCATCTGGCATGCTCCCATCCTGGCCCATACGCCGGGCTTCCCCCTCGGCGGCACGATCGGCTGCTGATATCCATGGTCCACAGGACGAGACACCGTTGACCGTGGACCGTCCATCTGGCTACGTTCAGCCGCATGTTGCGTTCAGCCCTGCTCACCACGCGCGGTCACATCGACCTGCTGTGGGTGGCCTCCGCCGCGTGTCGCCGCGGCCGCTGACGCCCTTTTCCACCGCATCCTTCCGCTCTCCGGCGCGCTTCGCCGTCGATTGCGCGCACTTGTGTCCACCCGGTCCGGCTGCTCCCGTACGACGGTGACCGGCTGCTGAGACGGGCATGAGACGCACCCCTTCCTTCTCTCCTTCCCTCTCCTTCGCTCACCCTCTCCCCGCGGAGCCTCCATGAGCATCAGCCATGCCCCACCCAACTCCCCCGAGCCCGATATTTCCGGTATCTCCAAGGCTGAGTCCCGCGGGGCGACGCGGACGGACGCCATCGACCTCGACCTCCAGCCCGTCGTCCCCGCCTCCACCCGCTCCGTGCGCATCCCCCGCTGGCTGCGCCGCACCACAGGCCCGATCCTGCTGCTGGCCCTGTGGCAACTCCTCAGCGCCACCGGCGTCCTGACGCCCGACGTGCTCGCCTCGCCGGGCCGGATCACGCACGTCGGCTGGGACCTGATCAGTGACGGATCGCTGCCGTCGGCCATGGGGACCTCGCTCCGGCGCGTGGCGCTCGGCCTGCTCTTCGGCACCCTCACCGGCACCGGACTCGCCCTGGTCTCCGGGCTGTTCCGGATCGGCGAGGACGTGGTGGACGCCCCGGTGCAGATGCTGCGGACGGTGCCGTTCGTCGGCCTCATCCCACTGTTCATCATCTGGTTCGGCATCGGCGAGGCCCCGAAGATCGCCATCATCACGCTCGGCGTGACCTTCCCGCTCTACCTCAACGTGTACGCCGGCATCCGCGGTGTCGACTCCCAACTCGTCGAGGCGGGCGAGTCGTTGGGGCTCTCCCGCTGGGGGCTGGTACGGCACGTCGTCCTTCCGGGTGCGCTGCCCGGCGCGCTGACCGGACTGCGCTACTCCCTCGGCATCGCCTGGCTCGCGCTGGTCTTCGCCGAGCAGGTCAACGCCGACTCCGGCATCGGCTTCCTGATGGTGCAGGCGCGGGACTTCCTGCAGACCGACGTGATCGTGGTCTGCCTGATCGTCTACGCCTTCCTCGGCCTGCTCGCCGACTTCGTCGTCCGTTCTCTCGAAAGGGTGTTGCTGCAATGGCGACCGACGTTCACCGGCCGGTGACCCGTCCGACGACCCGGGCCGTGCACGTGGAGGGGCTCACCCGGTCCTTCGACGGCCGTACGGTCATCGACGACCTGCGTCTCGACATCGCGCCCGGCGAGTTCGTCGCCCTGCTCGGCCGCAGCGGCTGCGGCAAGTCGACGCTGCTGCGCATCCTCGCCGGGCTCGACCGCGACATCCAGGGCACCGCACTGGTCCCGCGCCGCAGAGCCGTCGCCTTCCAGGCGCCGCGGCTGATGCCCTGGAAGAAGGTCTGGCGCAACGTCCTGCTCGGTCTGCCCGGCAAGCCCGAACGCGCCGTCGCCGAGCTGGCGTTGGACGAGGTCGGGCTCGGTCACCGCGTCGACGCCTGGCCGAGGACGCTGTCCGGCGGCGAGGCCCAGCGCGCCTCCCTCGCCCGCGCCCTGGTCCGCGAGCCCGATCTGCTGCTGCTCGACGAGCCGTTCGGCGCGCTCGACGCACTCACCCGGATCAGGGCCCAGCGTCTGGTCGGGGAGTTGTGGCAGCGCCGCGGCTGCGCCGTGCTGCTGGTCACACACGACGTCGAGGAGGCCGTCCTGCTCGCCGACCGCGTCCTGGTGATGGACGACGGCCGCATCGCCCATGAGCAGCACGTCGACCTCGACCGGCCGCGCGAGATCACCGATCCCCGCTTCGCCGCGCTCCGCGCCGGTCTGCTGGAACGGCTCGGCGTCAACACCGCCGCCGAAGCCGCCTGATCATCCGGTACACACCCGCATCCCCTGCACGCGCCCCCTCCGCACAGGAACGGAACCGTCATGCGACGACGACTCGTCCCCGCCGCAGCCCTTCTCCCCCTCTCGCTCCTGCTCACCGCCTGCGGCGGGAACTCGGCGGCGAACACCGACATCGACGGCACGGGCTCGGTCACCCTCGACGTCGGTGATCAGAAGGGCGGTTCCGAAGCCGTCCTGCGCGCCGCGGGGGAGCTGAAGAACCTGGACTACAAGATCAGGTGGTCCACCTTCACCTCCGGCCCGCCCCTGCTGGAGGCCGTCAACGCACAGGCTGTCGACATCGGCGGCGTCGGCAACACCCCACCCGTCTTCGCGGCCGGTGCCGGTTCGAAGATCTCCGTCGTGGCCGCCTGGCACGGCACGTCCAAGGGCGACGCGATCCTCGTGCCAGGCGACTCCAAGCTGACCGGCCCGAAGCAGCTCAAGGGCAGATCCGTCGCCGTGGCGCAGGGCTCGTCCGCGCACTACCAGCTGATCGCCTCGCTCAGGGCGGCGGGGCTCAGCCTGTCCGACGTCAAGGTCAAGTACCTCCAACCGGCCGACGCACTCGCCGCGTTCACCTCCGGCAAGGTCGACGCATGGGCGGTCTGGGACCCGTACACCTCCCAGATCCTGCGGGCCAAGCAGGGCCGTGTGCTGACCACGGGCGAGGGCGTCACCAACGGGCTCACCTTCCAGGTGGCCGCGCCCTCCGCGCTGAAGGACACGAAGAAGGGCGCCGCCATCAAGGACTACCTCACCCGGCTGCGGCGGGCGACGGCCTGGGTCCACGACCATCAGCAGGAGTGGGCCGAGGTGTGGGCCAAGGACACCGGGCTGCCGTACGACGTGGCGCTGGACTCGGTGAAGCGGACCAACTCCACACGGGTCGCCGTCGCCGTCGACAAGCCGCTCATCGCCTCCGAGCAGCAGATCGCCGACGCCTTCACCGAGTTGAAGCTGATCCCGAAGAAGGTGGCCTTCGCCGACTTCGTGGACACCCGCTTCAACGCCGGCCTGTCCCCGTCGACCACACCGGCCAAGGACTGAACCCGGCAGGACGCGGCCGGGGCCGTCAGCCGTTGCCCCGCAGTGCTCGGGACAGCCCCGGTGCGGCCGTCCGTACGGCCGGGGCACGTCGGGCGGGGCTGAAGCGGGTACGGGGCACGGCCACGGAGAGGGCGGCCACCGTGGTGCCCCAGCGACGACGGGAGCCGCGGTGCAGCCCGTATCGCCGGCACTGATGGGCGCTGCTGGTGCTGTGTCTCAGCCTGCTGATCGTGGCGGCGCCGGACATGTCGAAGGACCTGGGCCCGTCCAGCAGTGACCTGCAATGGGTCATCGACGGTCACCCCGTCCCGTACACCGCGCTGATGCTGGTGCTGGGCTCGATCAGCGACAAGTGCAGCCGCCGCGGCGCCCTGGTCCTGGGGCTGCCGATCTCCGCGGGTGGCTCGGTGGCGGGCAGCCGGGTCCACCACACCGACCTCGTCATCACCGCCCACGCCGGCATGGGCGTCGGTGCCGCCGCCGTCATGCCGGCCACCGGAGCGGCGCCGATCACTGCGGGCGGCAGACGGGAAGGGAAGACACCGTCGCGCTGTCCGTACTCCACGATGGCGTTGGCCCTGACACGGGCGGGCTCAAGGACCTCGTCGACACGTGCCGCACCCAGGTCCCGGTGGGCGAGCGCCAGGAGCATCCGGTAGCGGTCCCCCACCGGCCAGATCGACAGGGTGAATCGCACGGGTGCCCGCTCAGCCGACTCGGTTGCGGGCGCCTCGACCGCCACGGCGGCCGCGAGGGATTCGGCGGCCTCCTCGGCCAGCGCCTCCAGAGCACCGCCCGCCCGATTTGGACCGTGCATTGTGTCGCTGTGGCACGCGACCGACGGGCTGGTACACGGAAAGCCTCGATGAAGACCAGGCGCAGCACGAGCGCCTCCGATCTGACATGCGAGTCTCCGGCACGGTCTGCGGCCGCGTCGGCGGTTCCGGCCTGGGAAGATCTCAGACCCCTCCCCAGTTAGTAGAAGCGTGAACGAATCACGCGAGGTCGAGGTTGTCGTCATCGGGGCCGGTCAGGCCGGGCTGTCCAGCGCCTATCACCTGCGGCGCACCGGCCTCGGGCCGGACCGTGACTTCGTGGTGCTCGACCACTCCTTCGCGCCGGGCGGCGCCTGGCAGTTCCGGTGGCCCTCACTGACGTACGGCAAGGTCCACGGAATGCACGCGCTGCCCGGGATGGAACTGACGGACGCCGATCCGGCGCGGCCGTCGGCGGAGGTCATCGGCGCGTACTTCGACCGCTACGAGCGCGCCTTCGACCTGCGGGTGCGGCGGCCCGTCGACGTACGGGCCGTCAAGGAGGGCGTCGGCGGCCGGCTGTCCGTGGAGACCTCGGCGGGCACCTGGTCCACGCTGGCGCTGATCAACGCGACCGGAACGTGGGACCGGCCCTTCTGGCCGCGCTATCCCGGCCAGGAGACCTTCCGGGGACGGCAGTTGCACACCGCCCAGTACGCCGGTCCCGAGGAGTTCGCCGGGAAGCGGGTCGTGGTCGTGGGCGGCGGCGCCTCGGGCACCCAGCATCTGCTGGAGCTGGCTCCCTACGCGGCCGCGACCACCTGGGTGACCCGCCGGCCTCCGGTGTTCCGCGAGGGGCCGTTCGACCAGGAAGCGGGCCGGGAGGCGGTCGCGCGGGTGGAGGAGCGGGTGCGCCGGGGACTGCCTCCGCGCAGCGTGGTCTCCGTCACCGGGCTGCCCCTGAACGACGCCGTCCGGCAGGGCCTCGCGGACGGGGTGCTGGACCGGCAGCCGATGTTCGAGCGGATCACCCCGGACGGGGTGGAGTGGAGCGACGGCCGCCGTGTCGCCGCCGACGTCATTCTGTGGGCCACCGGGTTCCGGGCCGCGCTGGACCATCTCACGCCGCTGCGGTTGCGCGAGCCGGGCGGCGGGATCCGGGTCGAGGGCACCCGGGCCGTCGCCGATCCCCGTGTCCACCTCGTCGGCTATGGCCCCTCGGCCAGCACCATCGGTGCCAACCGGGCCGGACGCTCCGCCGTACGGGACATCAGACGGCTGCTGTCCGAGGAACAGCCGGTCGCCGCCTGAGACACGTACGGCTGTCGATGCCCCTCGCTCTGGTGGAGGTCGCCGAACTCCGCCATGTCGCGCAGGTGCGCCCTGCGGTCGGCGGAGAAGCGGTGGAGTCCCTCTGTAACAGCGTTCCACGGTCCTGCCGGTCGAAGACAACCCGGGCCGCCTTGCACCGTGCCCATGTCCGTCTCCGTCGCGACCTCACCCCGGACGAAACCGACGACGGTGACAGCCCGGTGGCGGAAGGCCGAGAACCCGGACAGCCCTCCCTCCCGGATTCAGCCGGCCGGCTCCAGCTGCGCGTCCCGGCGCACCAGAGCGGCATACCGCCCGTCCCGCTCCAGCAGTTCCTCGTGCGTGCCGCGTTCGGCGACGCGGCCGGAGTCCAGCACCACGATCTGGTCGGCGTCCCGGATCGTGGACAGACGGTGGGCGATGGTGATCGTGGTCCGGTCGGCGGACAGGGCGTCGATGGCCTCCTGGACAGCGGCCTCCGTACGGGTGTCGAGCGCACTGGTCGCCTCGTCGAGTATGAGGACCGGCGGATCACGCAGGATGGTGCGGGCGATCGCGAGGCGTTGTTTCTCGCCGCCGGAGAAGCGGTGGCCGCGTTCACCGACGACGGTGTCGTAGCCGTCGGGCAGCGCGGCTATGTGGTCGTGTATCTGCGCCGCCTCGGCCGCCGCGTGCAGCTCCTCGTCGGTGGCGTCGGGTTTGGCGAAGCGGAGGTTGTCGGCGACGGTGGCGTGGAAGAGGTACGTCTCCTGCGAGACGACGCCGACCGCGCGGGCGAGGGTGTCGAAGTCGAGATCGCGGACGTCGACGCCGTCCAGCGTGACGCGACCGCCGGTGACGTCGTAGAGCCGGGGCACCAGATAGCCGAGCGTGGACTTGCCGGCGCCGGTGGGGCCGACGACGGCGAGGCCGGTGCCCGCGGGCACGGTGATGTCGATGCCGCCGAGGACCGGGCGGACCTTGTCGTCGCTGTCGTAGCGGAACTCGACGTCCTCCAGCCGGACTTCGCCCTTGATCTGGTCGAGGTGAACGGGCCGCTCGCGCTCGGTGATGTCGATCGGCAGGTCGAGGTACTCGAAGATGCGCTGGAAGAGCGCAAGGGAGGTCTGGATCTGGACGCCGGTCGCGAGCAGGCTCACGGCCGGGCGGAACAGACCCTGCTGGAGCGAGACGAAGGCGACGATGGTGCCGAGCGAGACCTTCGGACCGCCGAACTGGAGGGCCAGACCTGCGGTCCAGTAGATGACGGCCGGCATCGCGGCCATGACGATCGTGATCACGGCCATACGCCAGCGCCCAGCCATGTTCGACCGCACCTCCAGGTCGACCAGGCTCTCGGACTCCTCGGCGAAGGACGCGGTCAGCGAGTCCGACCGGCCCATGGTACGGCCGAGCAGGATGCCGCTGACCGAGAGCGACTCGGTGACCGTGGCGGCCATGGCGGCCATCTGCTTCTGGCGCTGTGTGGTGATCTTCTTGCGTTCCTTGCCCACACGGCGGCTGATCCAGACGAACACCGGGAGCAGGAGCAGCGAGACGACCGTGAGCCGCCAGTCGAGCGCGACCATCGCGACGATCGTGGCGACGACGCTGGTGGCGTTGGAGACCAGGGAGGTGGCGGTGGAGGTGACGGTGGCCTGCATGCCACCGATGTCGTTGGCTATCCGGGACTGCACCTCGCCGGTGCGGGTGCGGGTGAAGAAGGCGAGCGACATCCGCTGGAGCCGACCGTAGACGGCCGTGCGCAGGTCGTGCATGACGCGCTGGCCGACGGTGGTCGAGATCAGTGTCTGGAGCACGCCGAAGACGCTGGACAGGACCGCGCTGAGGATCATGCCGAGCGCGAGCAGGCTCAGCAGGCCGGTGCGCCCCTGGGGGATGGCGACGTCGAGCGTCTCCTTCAGCAGGAACGGCGTGGCCACCGAGACCAGCGAGGCGGCGCCGACCAGCAGGCCGACGACGGCGAGCCGCCCGCGGTAGGGACGGAAGAGCTTCAGGATGCGGCGCACCTGCCGGGGCTGCTCCTTGGCGTCGGCAGGTGGAGTCCAGGAAGTATCACGGTCGGGATGCATGGGCTCCTACGGGGATGGACGGGGGCCGGTCAGGAACCGGCCGACGATGACTGACTGATCATAGCTCATTGTTACCTATACTCACAATGAATGTCGTCCTGATATTGTTCCCGCATGAGCACCCCCGATTCCGACGGCCTGCTCGCCGAGCAACTGCTGCGGCTCACCCGACGCGTGCACCGCATCCAGAAGCACCACCTGGAGCGGCGCGATCTGGGCGTCACTCCTGCCCAGTCCCGGCTGCTGCGCACCCTCGCGCACTACCCCTCGCCTCCGCGCATGGCCGACCTGGCCGAGCGCCTGGAAGTGGTGCCGCGCGCGGTGACAACGCTGGTCGACGGGCTGGAGGCGAGCGGGAAGGTACGACGGGCGGCGGATCCCGCAAACCGACGGGTGACCCGGATCGAGCTGACCGACGAGGGGCGCGCGACCCTGCGCGAACTGCGCGGCGCGCGCCGGTCGGCGGCCGAGGAGATACTGGCCCCGCTGACCGAGAAGGAGCGCGAGGTGCTCGGCGTACTGCTGGACACGCTGATCGACGGCGAGTCGGCCAAGAGCTGCTGACGGCGGAGCCCACCCCGCCGTCAGGCCCTGCCGGCGCTCCCAGGGGAACGCCGGACTCACGGAAGCCGAACGGGACTTCTGCGATGCGGAATGCGACTCCGATTGACGATCATCCTGGTGGCGCCGTCGGTCCGTTCCGAGGCACCCGTGTCACAGCAGCGCACAGCATCCTGTGCGTGGCGCATCCCGCACGGCCGCGCTCAGCACCGCTCGCGATCCTCCGTCAGCACCCCCTGAGCCGTGGCCAGCGAACGGTCGTAGCAGCCTTCGGAGCCGTAGCTGCGGTAGCGCTCGCCGGATGTGCCGACCGCGTGCCGCTGCTCGCGCGGGACATCGACCGTGTACGCCGCGTCGCCGCTGTAGGTGTCGTCGAGCCGCGACCACGCAGCGCGCCGGCCGTCCTGCCGCCGCGTCACCGACGCTCGGTCGCCGAGCGTCAGCACCGTGCGCAGCCGGTGGTCCGACCCGATGGTCGTCGTGCCGTTCAGCGTGTACGTCCGCCGTGCATGCGTCACCCCTGCGGGGCCGTGTCCACCGGTGGTGACCGTCTCGTCGTCGGTCCAGGTCGCGTCCAGCCCGTCCGTGTTCTCACCCTCGGTCCAGCGGTGCACGGAGGTGTTGGCGACGGTGCGGCTGACGGTCGTCGTCACACGGCCGTGCGAGGTGTCCAGGTATCCGGAGACGGTGAGCCGGTGTCCGGCCTCGGTGTTCACCCGGTTCTCCGAACCCGGCACGTACGTGGAGGAGTTGACGAGGTCCGTCGCCGTGTCCGCGGTGAGCGCGCCGGTGACCCGGGCACGGTGCGCGTCCTGCCAGACCAGTACGTTCACCGGCGTGCTCCAGCCCGACTGCCCCGCGGGCACGCCGACCACGGAGACCTCGACCCGGTGCGGGCGGCCGTCGTTCAGCAGGCCCGCGAAGGGCGTGAGGTCGTACTGGATGGGCCGCACGTCGAAGGCGCCCTGCGCCGGGATGACGTACCAGAGGAAGGGGTTGGACCAGCCGCCTGTCCAGACGTTCGGGAACGGCGCGGCGATTCCGGCGAGTCGGCCGTCGACCTTGACCTGCACCTCGCGGTAGGGACCGTGATCGGCCTTGCAGGAGTACGAGGCCGGGTCGGCCACGGTCAGATACCAGAACTCCTCGCAGCCGCCGCCCGAACCGGTCGCGTACACCTCGGCGACGATCCGTTCGCTGTTGCGCGGGGTGGTGAGGGTCGTGCCGTTCGGAGTGTCCGCGAGGGTGAGGACCCGGTCGGGGGTGCGCTCGGCGGGGCGGCCCGCGTAGAAGGTCAGCGTGGCGTGCACGTCGATGACGCCGGTGTACGTGCTGTCCACCACGTTGCCGATCAGCATCTCGACGTCCTGCGGCCGGCGAAAGGTGTCGCTGTAGCGGGTGACGTCCTTCTCGACGTGCCACGCGATGCCGTCGGGCGAGGGCTCAGGGGTGGAGGTGCGCAGGATCTCGACCCCGCCGACATGCAGATAGCCCAGCCTGTCGTACTGACGGCCCTTCACCTTGCCGTCGAGGCTCAGGACGACCTTGCTCCAGTGATCGCCGCAGCCCTGGGGCGGGGTGTACGTGCCGCGATAGGGCGTGAAGTCACGGAACTGGGCGTCGGCCAGGGTGACGTGGCACGACGTGGTGTGTGGCCGGTCGACGGGCGGCGCGGCGGTGACCGGGTCGTGCCAGTCGGTGCCGAACTCGGTGGGCACGTCGGCCGCTTGAGCGGTGCCGGCCCCGGTGCCGAAGAGTGCGCTTGCCAGGAGGGTCACTCCGGCGAGCATGGACATGACTATCCGTCTTCTCATGGCCGTGTTCTACGGCCAGTCGACCCCACCCCGCAATGACGCCTCGTCGCGTCAGGCGCGCAGTTCCCTCTCGTCCCCCATCACCATCACCGGATGCTGGGCCGGGTCGAGTGTGCGCAGCAGGAACTTCATCGCCCCCTTGGGCAGGCTGACACAACCGGACGTGCCGTCGCCGTGATCGAGATGCAGCCAGATACCGCCGCCCCTGTCCTCACCCAGGGGGCGGGTGGGGTTGTGCGGGACGGTGCCCGGCAGGCGGTTGTAGTCGATCGCGATGACGTAGTCGAAGACGTGGTCGTAGGCCACGGCGTTGACCGTCGGCGCGTAGGCCACGTAGTCCTGGTCGTACGGCAGCCTGCTGCCGGGGTCGTCGAGCACGCCACCCGCATCGGTGAGACCGAACACGCCGACAGGGCTGCGGTCGTCGCCCGAATAATGCTCCACGGTCCAGCCCTTCCGGCCATTATGGGCAGCCCAACGGGCCACACGCTGCCACTCCGGACCCTCCTTCATGTAGAACACGGCCGTGGAATCGGGTGAGTTCTCGCCCTCGCCGTACACCACCAGAACCTGGCCGGTGTCGGCGGGGATGCGACGCTGGAGGCGCTCGCCGACGTCCGGGATCAGGGTCGGATCGGTCGCGGGCAGCGCTGTCACGCCCGGAGCGCGGCGACCTTGCGCACCGCCGGCGTCGACGGGGCCGGACGGTCCGTCACTGCCGCACCCGGAGAGGGTCGCCAGGACAGCCCCGAACGTCACCGCGGCTGCCACGAGCCGCACGCTGTAGATCTTCACAGGACCATCGTGACATCACACGACGATCGATAATGTGACTAATGCGACCATTTCACCGGGTTGGCTGACAGCACAGCGCGGGTGACCTGCACGGGATCCGATCACCCGGCCGCCGAGGACGACCGGACCCCCTGCGTGGATGGCAACCTCGCCCCGGCCTCAGGGATCCGGTGGCCGGAAGCCGGTTGATTCGGGCGGCCCATCGGGAAAACCGTTTGAAATTCACCACTCTGCGACGCGAACCTTTCACGGCTTGTTGGCACATCCCTCCGCCTCCCCCTCCCTGACACGAGCCACTGGGACGTCATGCAGATTCAAGACCTTCCGTATTCCGATCCGGGGGTACCGGACACGCGTTCGGGTCCCCGATTCCTGTGGTGGCTCTGGCGCAACCAACTCGGCGGACAGCTGAAGTCACTCGCCTGGGGCCTGCTCCACTTCGTCTCCGTCTCGGCCCTGCCCTTCTGCGTCGGCCTGGCCGTGCAGGCTGTCGTCGACCGCTCCGGCACCCGGCTCGCCCTGACGGGCGTTCTGATGCTGCTGTGCGGCACGGGCATCGCCCTCGGCGACACCTTCCTGCACCGGGCCGCCGTCACCAACTGGATCACGTCCGCCGCCCGGGTCCAGCAACTGCTGGCCCGCAAGGCCTCCCAACTCGGCTCCGCTCTGACCCGGCGGGTCGCCGCGGGCGAAGTGGTGGCCGTGTCCACCGGCGACGTCGAGAAGATCGGCTGGTTCGTCGAGGCGATTTCCCGGTTCACCGCCGCAGCGCTCACGGTCGTCGTGGTCGGTGTCGGCCTCCTCGTCTATCAGCCCGCCCTGGGCGTGGTCGTCGCGATCGGACTGCCGATCATCGCGGTCTCCGTGCTGCCGCTGCTGCCCCGGGCCACGCGTCGCGCCGATGTGCAGCGCGAGAAGGCGGGCCGAGCCACCGAACTCGCCTCGGACACGGTCGCCGGACTGCGCGTGCTGCGCGGCATCGGCGGCGAGGAGCTGTTCCTCGACCGCTACCGCCGAGCGTCGCAGGAAGTACGGCACGCCGCCGTGCACAGCGCCCGGATGTGGTCGCTGATCTCCGCCATCCAGGTACTGCTGCCCGGACTGCTGCTCATCGCCGTCGTCTGGCACGGCATCCATCTGGCCCGTCAGGGCCGGATCACGGTCGGCGAACTCGTCACCGTCTACAGCGCGGTCATGGTCCTCAACTACCCGCTGCGGCACTTCGAGGAAATCGCCATGGCGTACTCCTTCTCCCGTCCGTCGGCCAAACGGGCGGCACGGGTGCTGTCACTCGAGCGGTCCACGGCCACGGACGGCACCCGCGCGGCAGAGGTGCCGACGGGGGATCTGTACGACCCCGAGACCAAGCTGCTCGCGCCTGCCGGCCGGCTCACCGCCGTCGTGTGCGGCGATCCCGACGCGGCCGGACGCCTGGCGGAACGTCTGGGCGGCCACCCTGCCGAGCCGGGCCGCTCGGTGCTGCTCGGCGGGGTCGCCCTGGACGAACTTCCCCTGGACAGCGCCCGGACCGCCGTCCTCGTCCAGGACAAGGACCCGGTGCTGCTCTCCGGCACCCTGCGCGAACTGCTCGACGTGCCGGCCTCCGCAGCAGTGCCGGCCGAGGATGCCCTGGCCGCTGCGCGGTGCGCCGACGTGCTGGACGCGCTCGTACAGGGATCGGTGGACGCCGCCGACCCGATGGACGCACGCATCACCGAGCGTGGCCGCTCCCTCTCCGGCGGCCAGCGCCAACGGCTCGCACTGGCCCGGTCGTTGGTCACCGATCCCGAGGTACTGGTGCTGGACGAACCGACCTCCGCGGTCGACTCGCACACCGAGGCCCGGATCGCGGACGGGCTGCACCGGCTGCGCTCCGGCCGGACGACCGTGGTCTTCACGTCCTCGCCGCTCCTGCTCGACCGCGCGGACCGGGTCGCCCTGGTCCATGAGGGCGAGGTCGTGGCGGTAGGCGTGCACCGCGACCTGGTCGACAGCGAGCCGCGGTACCGCGCGGTGGTGACGCGGGAGACGGACGAGGAACTGGCCGAGACCGACGAAGAGGTCCTGCTGGACACCTTCCAGGAGCTCGAAGAGATCGAGGAGAGCGCATGATCGGCGTTGCGCCACCGGCGTACGACCCGGCGGCCCCGACGACCGCCACCACCCTGCCCGTCGGCGCGAGCGCGACCGTGCGCGCCTACGTCACCGAGCTGTTCCGCCGTCACCGGCGGGCCTTCCTGCTGCTCGTCGCCGTCAACACGGTCGCCGTGATCGCCTCCATGGTGGGTCCGTACCTGCTCGGCGGCCTGGTCGAGCGGGTGTCCGACCGCTCCCGTCATCTCCAACTGGGTCTGACCATCGGACTGTTCGCGCTCGCGTTGGCCGTCCAGGCCGTGTTCGTACGCCAGGTGCGGCTGCGGGGTGCGGTACTCGGCGAGCGGATGCTGGCCGACCTGCGCGAGGACTTCCTCGTCCGCTCCGTCGGGCTGCCGCCGGGCGTGCTGGAACGGGCAGGCACCGGCGACCTGCTCTCCCGTATCACGACCGACATCGACCGGCTGGCCAACGCGATGCGCGAGGCCGTGCCACAGCTGGCGATCGGTGTCGTGTGGGCACTGCTGCTGCTCGGCGGGCTCGTCGTGACAGCCCCGCCACTGGCGGCCGCCGTGCTGCTCGCCGTCCCGGTGCTGCTGGCCGGATGCCGCTGGTACTTCAAACGCGCGCCCTCCGGCTACCGCTCCGAGGCCGCAGGGTACGCCGCCGTCGCCGCCGCGCTCGCCGAGACCGTGGACGCGGGCCACACCATCGAGGCGCACCGCCTGGGCGCCCGCCGCGTCGCCCTGTCGGAGCAGAGGATCAAGGAATGGACCGCCTGGGAGCGCTACACCCTGTGGTTGCGGTCCGTGCTCTTCCCGGTCATCAACGCCGTCCATGTCATCGTCCTCGGTTCGGTCCTGATGGTCGGCGGAGTCTTCGTCCTGCAGGGCTGGATCGACGTGGGTCGGCTGACCACCGGTGCCCTGATCGCGCAAATGCTGGTCGACCCGGTGAACCTGATCCTGCGCTGGTACGACGAGGTGCAGGTCGCCCAGGTGTCGCTGGCCCGGCTGGTCGGCGTGCGGGACATCGAACCGGATGCCGGGGACGCCTCGCTGGATCCCGAGGGACGGGACGTGTCCGCCGACCGGGTGCACTTCGGCTACCGCAAGGGCGTCGACGTGCTGCGCGAGGTCTCGCTGGAGATCGCCCCGGGCACCCGGCTGGCCCTGGTCGGTCCGTCGGGGGCGGGCAAGTCCACGCTGGGCAGGCTGCTGGCCGGGATCTACGCGCCCCGGGACGGCACGATCACCCTGGGCGGCGCCGAGCTGTCCCACATGCCGGCCGAGCGCGTCCGCTCGCACGTCGCCCTCGTCAACCAGGAGCACCACGTCTTCGTCGGCTCCCTGCGTGACAACCTCCTGCTGGCCCGCACCAGTGCCACCGACGCCGAGCTGTGGGCGGCGCTGGGAGCGGTCGACGCGGACGACTGGGCGCGAACCCTGGACAGCGGCCTGGACACCGAGGTCGGCTCGGGCGGCCTGGCGCTCACCCCGGCACAGGCCCAGCAGATCGCGCTGGCCCGGCTGGTGCTGGCCGATCCGCACACACTGGTCCTGGACGAGGCGACCTCGCTGCTCGACCCGCGTGCCGCCCGTCACCTGGAGCGTTCCCTGGCCCGGGTCCTGGAGGGGCGAACGGTGGTCGCGATCGCCCACCGCCTGCACACCGCCCACGACGCCGACGTGATCGCCGTCGTGGAGAACGGCCGCATCAGCGAGCTGGGCAGCCATGACGAGCTGGTCACGGCCGACGGCGCGTACGCAGCCCTGTGGCGCTCCTGGCACGGATGAGGAACCGCCGAAGCGGCCGGCGACCGGTAGCGCGGTGAGGCATCCGCTGCCGGTACCGGTCGCCCCGGTCACGGGGCTCCCGGCGCCTCGGCTGCCCTGGCGGCGTGGGACCGGTGTGGTTTCCGGGCCCGAGGTGGCTTCGGCTCCCGGGGCGCGGAGCGGCCGAGCCGTGGCCGACCACTCCGAGGCGGATGCCGCCACAGCCGGAGCCCGGACCGGCCGGACCCCGGTGCACCGGCCCGCCCCGGGTCCCGCCCCGGCCGAACCATGAGGGGATCGGGACTCGGCGGGATGCGTCTCGGGGCGCCCTGCCGGGTACCCGTGTTCGCGCGCAGGCCTCCGCCGGGAGCCGTGCCGTTGCGCGGTCCCGAGCCGGGGTGGAAGGCTGGAGAGCGGCACCGGTTCGGGGAGCGTCGACGAACCGTCTGGTTCGCGGCGTGTGGCACCCGCGCCGCACGTGCCGACGGCCCGCCGCCCCGAGCGGTGGTAGGAGGCCGTCCTCATCACCCGGAGGTACTCGTGGACAGCGCCGACAGCTGGGGGGACGATGTCTACCAGCCCGATCCCTCGGAGATCCGGGAGGACTCGGGGGTCCTCGACGTCGAGGACACACTTGACTTCGACGGCGTCGACGACCCGCTCGACCGTGGCTGGTCCCCTCCCGAGCGCCCGTGGGCGGTGGAACACACCGGTGTGACGGCCGCCGAGCGCCAGGCGGGCGAGACACTGGACCAGCGGCTCGCCGAGGAACAGCCCGACCTCGCCGCTCCCGACGGCGACGGCATAGGCGACTGCGACGGCACCGACGGGGAACTCCTGGACAACGAGGTCGGCGACCTCCGCTCCGGCCGGCTGGTGGCCCCCGACGAGGGTGCCCACGAGGACGACGAGGCCGCCCTGCTCGCCACCGATGTCGGCATCGACGGTGCCGCGGCCTCCGCCGAGGAGGCAGCGATGCACATCGTCGACGAGGACTCCTTGTCCGGCTGACCCGCAGGCCCCCTGCCCGACCGCCCCGCACGAGGAGCCGCCATGCAGCAGGACAAGCATCCCGACTACCACCCCGTGGTATTCCGCGACCGCGCCGCCGGATACGCGTTCCTGACCCGGTCCACGGCGCAGAGCGAACAGACAATCGAGTGGGACGACGGCGAGAGCTACCCGGTGATCGACGTGGAGATCTCCTCGGAGAGCCACCCCTTCTACACGGGCAAGGCCCGCACGGTCGACACGGAGGGCCGCGTCGCCCGCTTCGAGCGCCGGTACGGCGGAGCGGAGCCCGGCGAGGCAGGCTGACCGGGAGCGAGGCCTCAGCCCTTCCGGGCCAGAGCGAAGGAACCGGCCGTAGAGGCTGCCCCACGCCCACGCACGGGCGGGGCCCGTCGTCAGATCACATTGAGTGCGGCGGCGCAGCCCACCCCGCCGAGCAGCATGAACACGGGCATCAGGACCTTCAGCTCCACCCAGCTGCCGGCCCGGAACCGTATCGCCTTCGGCGGCCCCACCGGATACCAGCGCTTGCGGCCCACCGGAATGGGCCACAGGATCGGGCAGCCGGACACGGTCAGCGCGTCCCCGAGGTCGTGCACCAGCGCGCCCAGCACGATCGGCAGCCCCAGCCACAGGTACTGCTGGTCCGGCGCGGTGAACAACCAGTCGGAGCCGTTGCCCGGCTTGTCCAGGATGTCGGCGAGGATCCACGCGCTGGTCGCGGCCAGCAGCCAGACGAGAATGTCGCTGCTGGAACCCCGGGCCGCCCGCCACAGCAGGCCTTCGATCGCCAGCACCATGTGCACGAACAGGATCGCCAGCACCGCCCAGCGACCGCCCGTGATCGCCGCCGCCGAGGCGCCTGCTCCGAGCAGGACCGCCCACACCCAGGTGTGCGTCAGCGTGCGGTGGCCGCCGTTGCGTCGCGGGTCGCCCTTCATACGCGTCGCCTTGTAGACGGCCCAGGACAGCTTGTCGACGATCTCGCAGACCCAGTGGGAGAGCGGCCCGAAGGCCCGCGAGATGGTCGCCGCCTTGTGGTCGAGGTCCGGGGCGAGCGCGGCGCCGGCACAGATCAGCGCGCCGACGAGAAGAACGGGCCAGGGCATCGGGTGTCCGTACGCCGCGGCGGCCGCTCCGACCCCGAGCCAGGCCGCGGCCCCCGACAGTGAGTGTGCTGGTCCCATCATGGCCGCTTCCCGCCCCATTCCTCGTGTATCGCTGTCCAGTTGACCCGGTGCGCTGACGCTTCGTCGGCGACACAGCGTAGCTGCCATGATCTTCGTCGTCGCAGCCGATTCCCCTCTCGGGGGCCGGGCCAGGCAAGATGGGTGCGTGACCCTCATCGATCAGCTGCCGCCGACCGCCGACCCCGACGCCCTGTACGAAGCCTTCGAGTCGTGGGCGCAGGAGCGCGGCCTCACCCTCTACCCGCATCAGGAGGAGGCGCTGATCGAGGTGGTGTCCGGGGCGAACGTGATCGTCTCGACGCCCACCGGATCCGGCAAGAGCATGATCGCCGCGGGCGCACACTTCGCCGCGCTGGCCCGGGACGAGGTCACCTTCTACACCGCCCCGATCAAGGCGCTGGTGTCCGAGAAGTTCTTCGAGCTGTGCAAGATCTTCGGCACCGAGAACGTCGGCATGCTCACCGGCGACGCCTCCGTGAACGCCGATGCCCCCGTGATCTGCTGCACCGCCGAGGTGCTGGCGTCGATCGCGCTGCGCGACGGCAAGGACGCGGACGTCGGCCAGGTCGTCATGGACGAGTTCCACTTCTACGCCGAGGGGGATCGCGGTTGGGCGTGGCAGATCCCGTTGCTGGAGCTCCCCCAGGCGCAGTTCATCCTGATGTCGGCCACTTTGGGTGACATGTCCTTCTTCGAGAAGGACCTCACCCGCCGCACCGGCCGCCCCACGGCGGTGGTCCGCTCGGCGACCCGCCCAGTGCCCCTCTCCTACGAGTACGAGCTCACCCCGCTCACGGAGACGCTGACGGATCTGCTGGAGAGCAGGCAGGCCCCCGTCTACATCGTGCACTTCACACAGGCGCAGGCCGTGGAGCGGGCGCAGGCCCTGATGAGCATCAACATGTGCTCGCGCGGGGAGAAGGACCAGATCGCCGAGCTGATCGGCAACTTCCGCTTCACCACCAAGTTCGGCCGCAACCTCTCCCGTTATGTCCGGCACGGCATCGGCGTCCACCACGCCGGCATGCTGCCCAAGTACCGCCGTCTGGTCGAAAAGCTCGCCCAGGCTGGCCTGCTGAAGGTCATCTGCGGCACGGACACGCTCGGCGTGGGGGTCAACGTACCCATCCGCACGGTGCTGTTCACGGCGCTGACCAAGTACGACGGCAGTCGCGTGCGCACTCTGCGGGCCCGTGAGTTCCACCAGATCGCGGGCCGGGCCGGGCGGGCCGGCTTCGACACCGCCGGGCTCGTCGTGGCACAGGCACCCGAGCACGTCATCGAGAACGAGAAGGCCCTGGCGAAGGCGGGCGACGACCCGAAGAAGCGGCGCAAGGTGGTGCGCAAGAAGGCGCCGGAGGGCTTCGTCGCCTGGACGGAGAACACCTTCGAGAAGCTGATCGCCGCCGAGCCCGAGCCGCTGACCTCGCGCTTCCGGGTGACGCACACGATGCTGCTGTCGGTGATCGCCCGCCCGGGCAACGCCTTCGAGGCGATGCGTCATCTGCTGGAGGACAACCACGAGCCGCGCAAGCAGCAGCTGCGGCACATCCGCCGCGCCATCGCGATCTACCGTTCGCTGCTCGACGGCGGGATCGTGGAGAAGCTCGACAAGCCGGACGCCGAAGGGCGCATCGTCCGGCTCACGGTCGACCTCCAGCAGGACTTCGCGCTCAACCAGCCGCTGTCCACGTTCGCGCTCGCCGCGTTCGAACTCCTCGACCCCGAGTCGCCGTCCTACGCTCTCGACATGGTGTCCGTCGTCGAGTCCACCCTGGACGACCCGCGACAGATCCTCGTCGCCCAGCAGAACAAGGCGCGCGGCGAGGCCGTGGCCGCGATGAAGGCGGACGGCGTCGAGTACGAGGAGCGCATGGAGCGTCTCCAGGACATCACCTTCCCGAAGCCGCTGGAGGAGCTGCTCTTCCACGCGTACAACACGTACCGCAAGAGCCACCCCTGGGTCGGCGACCACCCTCTCTCGCCCAAGTCCGTCATCCGTGACATGTACGAACGGGCGCTGTCCTTCACGGAGTTGGTGTCCTTCTACGAGCTGGCCCGCACTGAGGGCATCGTGCTGCGCTACCTCGCCAGCGCCTACAAGACGCTCGATCACACCATCCCGGACGACCTGAAGTCCGAGGACCTTCAGGACCTGATCGAGTGGCTCGGCGAGATGGTGCGTCAGGTGGACTCCAGCCTGCTCGACGAGTGGGAACAGCTGGCCAACCCCGAGGAGATGACCGCCGAGGAGGCGCAGGAGAAGGCCGACGAGGTGAAGCCGGTCACCGCCAACGCGCGCGCCTTCCGGGTGCTGGTCCGCAACGCCATGTTCCGTCGCGCGGAGCTGGCCGCCCTCGACCAGGTCGAGGAACTCGGCGAGATGGACGCCGACTCCGGCTGGAACGCCGACGCCTGGGGCGAGGCGATGGACAAGTACTGGGACGAGTACGAGGATCTCGGCACCGGCCCCGATGCCCGTGGCCCCAAGCTGCTGGTCATCAAGGAGGAGCCGGAGAACGGCCTCTGGCGCGTCCGCCAGATCTTCGACGACCCGAACGGCGATCACGACTGGGGCATCAGCGCGGAGATCGATCTCGTGGCCTCGGACGCCGAGGGCCGAGCCGTCGTCCGCGTCACCGAAGTCGGCCAGCTGTGAGCCGTTCTCGACCAGGTGCGAGCCAAGGAGAGACCCACCGATGACGAACCCGGCCGAGAGACTGGTCGACCTGCTCGACCTGGAGCAGATAGAGGTCAACATCTTCCGTGGCCTCAGCCCGCAGGAGTCCTTGCAGCGGGTCTTCGGCGGCCAGGTGGCGGGCCAGGCGCTGGTCGCCGCCGGCCGCACCACGGACGGCAACCGCCCGGTGCACTCGCTGCACGCGTACTTCCTGCGCCCGGGGCGCCCGGGCGTGCCGATCGTGTACCAGGTGGAGCGGGTCCGCGACGGCCGGTCGTTCACCACGCGCCGGGTCACGGCCGTACAGCAGGGCCGCACGATCTTCAATCTGACCGCCTCCTTTCACAAGCCTGAGGAAGGACCGTTCGAGCACCAGCTGCCGCCGGCTCGCGAGGTACCGGACCCGGAGTCGCTGCCGACGGTCACCGAGGAGATCCGAAAACACCTCGGCGCGCTGCCCGAGCAGTTGGAGCGGATGGCGCGCCGCCAGCCCTTCGACATCCGGTACGTCGACCGGCTGCGCTGGAACGCCGAGGAGATCCAGGGGGCCGAGCCGCGCAGCGCAGTGTGGATGCGCGCGGTCGGACCACTGGGCGACGATCCGCTGGTCCACACGTGCGCGCTGACCTACGCCAGCGACATGACGCTCCTCGACGCGGTCCGCATCCCGGTCGAATCCCTGTGGGGTCCGCGGAACTTCGACATGGCATCGCTGGACCACGCGATGTGGTTCCACCGGCCGTTCCGCGCGGACGAGTGGTTCCTGTACGACCAGGAGTCGCCGATCGCCACGGGTGGGCGCGGGCTGGCCCGCGGGCGTATCTACGACCTACAGGGGCGACTGCTGGTCTCGGTCGTCCAGGAGGGTCTGTTCAGGTCCCTGTAGGGAACCCTCGCCCGGATCCGCGGCCCGCTGCGCGTCACCGGCCGGGCTCAGCGGCGTTCAGGGCGTGGACCTCCGCGCCTCAACCAGCCGCGCAGACCCCGGCCCGCCGGCGCCGGGGCGGCCCGCTCGGGCCGGCGGTCCCGGCGCGTGGGCGGCCCGGCCTGCCGTACCGTCGGCGCGCGATGCCACGCGAAGGCTCGGCCCGCGGCCCTGTCCTCGGGCCAGGGCACCCCGAACACCGGACCTTCGTGTCCTTTGGACTCCCCGGGAGTCGGCCTGGCGTCCGGCTCGGCAACCGCAGCAACCTGCTCACCGTCCGGCGCGGCCGCCCTTGTCGCCGGCCTCCGCCGCGTGTCCGGTGTCGCAGGCGCCGGACCGGCCGTGGGATCAGGTTTCCCCACCGCGAGCTCACCGTGCCGCTCGGATGCCTGCACCGCGGGCGCACCGTCCACCGCGCACGGCCCTGCCGCCGGCTGATCCGCCGGCTCGGTGGCCCCGGCCGCCGTCTCGTCGTCCCGCACCGGCACTCCCGTGATCATCATGCCCGCCGGCACCACCAACTCCCTGTCCCGCGTGACCGTTCGGGCCAGGGGCGGGATCGGGCGAGCCGCCGCTCGCACGGAGGGCGCGACGCGCCGGAAGGCCGGGCGCGGAGCGGGCGTCACGCTGCGGGCCTCCTCCAGCACGTGGGCCAGTTCGCCGCGCAGCCAGTCGATCTCGTCCGCGTCCTGCGCGGTCGTGATCCGCTCGGCGAGTTGCGCCGCGGCCGATCCCGGAAGGCCCTGGCCGGGTGGCGTGGGCCGGAAGCGGTTCACATACGAGCGTTCATAAGGGTCCTTGACGACGTCGGCGATCTCGACGGGTGCGAGGAACGCGGCCACGGCTCCGGCGCGCACCCACGGTTCCTCGGTCTGCCGCAGCAGGAAGCCGAGGTGCCGTCCGCGCCAGTTGCGGGCCCGCAGGTCGACTCCCGCTTCCAACTGGCCGCGCAGGGTCTCGGGGGTGCGTCCCTTGAGCAGATGCGCGTTCTCCGGGCACAGGGTGAAGTGCCGCAGGTCGTCCGCGAGATAGAGCCAGACCACGGCGCGGTAGCGGTTCACGTACCAGCGCACGGGCACGAGAAGTCCCAGTCGGGCGAGGCGGGTGAAGCGGCCGGCCGGGATCTCCATGAGCGCCGCGCCCTCGGTGGTGCCCACCACCTGGACACGCTTGCGGAGGGAATCCGGGAAGTCGCGCCGCTCGCGGAGTCGGTCGAGCTCCGTGAGCTCCACCCGCCGGGCTCCTCCCCCGCCCTCGTCGGGCACGGTGCGGATGTGACCGAGATGCACAGCGAGGTCGAACTCGCTTCGTTTGAGGCCCAGTTCCCGAGCAGCGCGGCTCAGGGTGTACGTGGCGGGCCGGGGCGGGCTGATGATGCTTGCCGACATGGTCGTCGCTCCCCCGTGGAGTGGAGGCTCACGCCTCGTGCGCGAACCGTGTACACACCGTAGCCGGGTCGGGGCAAATCGTGGCGAGCCTGTGGATAACTCCACGCGGGCAGGCAAACGTGCAGCTCAGAGATCCTGGTTGGGAGCTCGCTCGGGTTGCCTGGCGTCGACGCCGAGGTGTTCACCGACGCGGTTGACGAGCAGAGTCATCTCGTAGGCGATCTGACCGATGTCGGCCTCCGCACCGCTGAGCAGACACAGACAGCTACCGGTGCCCGCCGCGGTCACGAACAGCACGGCGTCGTCGTACTCGATCATGGTCTGTCGCACACTGCCGGCACCGAAGTGGCGCCCCGAACCCTTGGCCAGGCTGTGCAGCCCGGATGCCACCGCAGCCAGGTGCTCGGCGTCCTCGCGGCGCAGGCCCGTACTCGCCCCCGTGACGAGTCCGTCGTTCGACAGGACCAGCGCGTGTCGCACATGGTCCACCCGCTCGGTCAGATCGTCCAGGAGCCAGCCGAGTCCCTGGTTCTGCGCCATCTCCGTCTCCCCGTGTGACATCCCCCTGACTGGAGGAACTCCCCGCCAGCCTTCACCACCTCCGGCGTCCGGGCAAGCCGGATCGGCGCGTGGCACAGAAGATGACCGACGGGCAATGTCGGACCTTCGCCCCGGACGGTACAGATACGGCCAACCTGGCCACCTTGCGCGACGACGAAAACACTGACGCGCCGACCGGTCGGCTCGCGCCGGGCAGGGACGGACCGCTTTCGGCGCGAACGGGAGCACCTCGACGAGGCGCGATCTCGCGGCTCAGCCGACCGAGTTGAGGATCCGCGCCGTGTGCATCCGGCCCGCGTACTCGACGAGCCGGATCAGGACTTCCTTGCCGGAGTCCCGGTCGCGTGCGTCGCAGAGCACCACGGGGGTGCCGTGGTCGAGATCGAGGGCCCGGCAGACATCGCGGGCGCCGTAGGTACGGGCTCCCGCGAAGCAGTTGACGGCCACCACGAACGGGATGCTCCGGTGCTCGAAGTAGTCGACGGCGGGGAAGCAGTCCTCCAGGCGCCGGGTGTCCGCGAGGACGACGGCACCGAGGGCGCCCTGTGACAACTCGTCCCAGAGGAACCAGAAGCGGTCCTGTCCCGGCGTGCCGAAGAGATAGAGGGACAGCCCCGAGCGGATGGTGATACGCCCGAAATCCATGGCGACAGTGGTGGTGACCTTGCGGTCCACGCCATCGGTGTCGTCGACCAACTGCCCTGCTTCGCTGAGCAGTTCCTCCGTGCGCAGCGGCCGGATCTCGCTGACTGCCCCGACGAGGGTCGTCTTGCCCACGCCGAACCCTCCGGCGACCAGTATCTTCAGCGCCAGCGCGGTGTCGCCGGTGACGTCGGAGTGCTCGGAAGCCATGATCACTTCTCTCGGGAGGGCCGGTCGCGGTCGACACCCGCGCGCGTCGGGCGCGGCATCGACATCGTGACGAACAGGGCAGCCTTGCGGACTGTTTGACTGAAACACGACTGATATGAGCGACTTGCGCTCGGCCGGAAGCACAACGCGCCCGGATGGGGACGGGGCGCGGCGTACGACGCGCTCCGCGCGGTCATCTACAGCGCCCGCAATCCGGCGATGACCTCGCGCAGAATCCGCTCGTCGGGCAGGTGTGCCGGGGGCACAGGGCGGCTGATGACCACACGGCCGAGTTCCAGGAGGTCCCCGAGGAGCACCCTGACCACGCCGACGGGAAGGTCGGCGTCCGCGGCGAGTTCGGCAACGGACTGCGTCTCCGTGCAGCACAGCCGGATCAAGGTCCGGTGTTCGGGGCCGAGCGCCGTCGCGTCATCGAGGGCCGGGGCCGCTGGGTCGAGGGCGACGAGGGCGATCAGGTCGAAACGCACCCCGGAGGGCCCGGCCTGGGTACGTCCACCCGTCAAGGCGTACGGGCGGACCAGGGGCCCGGCCTCCCCGTCGTACCACTGGCTGCCCGGCTCCCGCGGGCCGTCCATGGGGTTCTCGGTCATCGGTGGCGCCTTTCGGCTCATCCGGCGACGGGCGGCTGTGCTGCGACGCGCGGTGGCGTGTGGAGGTGTTCGCCGACCCGCTTGACCAGGCGCGCCATCTCGTAGGCGACCAGCCCGATGTCCGCGGTGACCGCAGTGAGCACGGCGAGGCAGGAACCGTCCCCCGCAGCGGCCACGAACAAGAACGCGTCGTCCATCTCCACCATGGTCTGGCGCACCCCGCCCGCTCCGAAGTGCCGGCCCGCGCCCTTGGCGAGGCTGTTGAAGCCGGAGGCGACAGCGGCGAGATGCTCGGCATCCTCGCGTGCGAGGCCGGTGGAGGCGCCTACGGCCAGCCCGTCGTTGGAGAGCACGACGGCGTGCCGTACCTCCCTCACGCGCGTCACCAGGTCGTCGAGCAGCCAGTCCAGCTCGCCGGATCGCCGGCCGGCACTCGTGTAGGGGTCCTGGATCATGCCGGGTCTCCTTCGCTGCTGTCGTCACTGGCCGTTACGGTTCCCGGAGCGGCTCCGCGTCCGGGCTGTCTGCCGCCGCCGCGCGCCCAGCCGTCGCGGTAGGCCGCCATGCGGTCCCGCACCAGCTCGGGGGTGCGCCGGTCGTCACCACGCCGATCGGGCGCCGCTTCTTCGGGACGCTGTTGCCGGAGTTGGGGAGCGAGGCTCGCCTGGCGCACACGGCGTGGCAGGTCGCCGGAGGGCTCGGAGTCGTTCGGCGGGTGGTGCGGGCGCAAGGCGGTGACTCCGGGCGGCGGTGTTTCGACGGTCATGCCGTGTCCGCCCTGCGCCTCGTCCCTGTCGTGGTGTCCAGGCTCGCCGGCCGTGGGGTGCGGACCGGGCATGGTGGCCGCGAGGGCGGGGCGGTCCGGCCGTGCGGTGACGGCCTCGTGGAGTCCGCTCGTGCCGGGCACGCGCGCGTACGCGCGTTGCTGGTCGTGGTGGGCCTGTCCGGGGTGTGGAGCGGGGGAAGCCATCGAAGCGCCGTGGAGCAGGGCCCTGGGCAGCAGAACGACGGCGGTCGTGCCACCGTAGGGTGAGGTCCGCAGGTGCACCCTCACCTCGTGCCGCGAGGCGAGTCGGCTGACGACGAAGAGACCGAGGCGGTCGCTGTCGAACAGGTCGAGGGCCTCGGACTGTTCGATGCGCCGGTTGGCCTCCGCGAGCGTCTCGGCGCCCATGCCCAGTCCCCGGTCCTCGATCTCCAGCGCGTAACCGCTGCCGACGGGTTCGCCGGTGACACGCACGCGCGTGTGCGGCGGGGAGAACTGGGCGGCGTTCTCGACGAGTTCGGCGAGCAGGTGGGTGAGGTCGGCGACGGCGGCACCGACGACGTGCGCCTCGGGGAACTGGCGGACCTCCACGCGCGCGTAGTCCTCGACTTCCGATACGGCGGCCCGTACGACGTTCGTGAGCGTCACCGGCATGCGCCAGGCCCGGCCGGGTGCCGCGCCCGAGAGGATGATCAGGCTTTCGGCGTGGCGCCGCATCCGGGTGGTGAGGTGGTCCAGTCGGAAGAGGTCGCTCAGTTCGTCGGGATCGTCGGAACGGCGCTCCATGCTGTCGAGGAGGCTGAGCTGACGGTGGACCAGCACCTGACTGCGGCGCGCGAGGTTGACGAAGACCCCGGAGATGCCGCTGGCGAGCTCGGCGCGCTCCACGGCGGCGTGCAGGGCAGCACGGTGAACGGTGGAAAGGGCTTCCGACACCTGGCCCGTCTCGTCCTCGGCCGGTGGTCCCGCGGGGGCCTCCTCCTCGATGTCGAGTTCCTCGCCCGCGCGTAGTCTGCGCATCGCTTCCGGGAGTTTGCGGCGGGCGATGTCCAGGGCGTCGTTGCGCAGGCTCACGAGTTCGACCACGAGTCCGCGTCCGATGCGCACGGAGATGACGAGTGAGGCGACGACAGCGGCCAGGCCGAGGAGTACGGCGGCACCGGCGGGGCTGAGCAGTCCGCGGGTCACCGGGTCGGCCCGGCCCGCGACATTCCGGCCCGTGTCCGTCGCAATGCTCCGCATGCCGTCCTGCACGCGTGCGTGGGCGGCACTCCAGGCGGCTTGCGGTCCCGCCCCGGCCGGCCTGCCGCCGGGCCCTGCGGTGAGGATCTTGTCCTCGGCCGCCCCGAGGGCCGTGTAGGAGGCGCTGCGGGACAGGTCCCGCCAGGCTCTTCGCTGGGCTGTCGGAAGATCGGCGACGGCCGTGTCGGTGAACGTACGGCGCGCGGCGACAGCGGCGCCGAACAGCCGCAGCCGCTCCCCCTGAAGGCCGCCCGCGCCGCCGCCGAGCAGCGTGTCCTCCTGAGCGAGCGCCTCGGCGGCCAGGGAGAATTCGAGCAGCACGCGCGCGTCGGAGCCGACGTCGGCCTGCTGGATGCCCGTCAGAGCGCCGTCCACCGCGAAGGCTGCGCCGATGGTCTTCGTGTACTGCGCGTACGCCGTGTCCCAGCCGGACTTGTGGTCGAGTACGGCCGCCCGCAGCGCGCGCAGATGCTCGGCGCCGGTGACGAAGGCGGCGAGGCGCCCGGAGACGTCGGCGGGCAGCTCCTCGCTGTCTGCGACGGTGTTGTCCCCGCCGAGGCGCAGCTCGGCCACGGCCCGGTCGGTACGGTCGGCCAGGCCTTGGAGATCGCTGCCGTCGGCCGCGCCGGGTGAGAGGGTGTGGCGCACGGCCGCGGCGCGCTCGGCCTGGAGCGCGGCGACGGCTATGGCCACCGGCGTCCGCAGGTCGGCGTCGACCTGCTGGGACTGACGCAGCCGGGCGACGTCCTGGGCGGTGCTCACGGTGGCGTAGGCCCACAGGGAGAGCAGGGAGACGACGGGCACCATCAGCAGGCTGACGACCTTGGCGCGCACGGTACGGGGCCGCAGGTACCGGCGGCTCCCACGCGCGTGTGCCTGTGCCGGAGACGCGCCGACGAGCCGGTCGGCGACCTCGTCGGCAGGCGGACCGGCATGCGCACGGCGGCCGCGCGGGGCGGGTGCCGAGGCATCGGATTTCGGGGTGGTACGGGGCGGGCGCATGGCCTCCTCGATCGGGACGTGGGTCGGGGCGCTCCGGCCTGGCTGCCCCTAGCGGGCAACGGTCTCGACGGGCCGCTGCGCGGAGGCGGAGGCCTCGCGCTCGTCGGCCGTGGGCGAGAGGGCGACGAAGGCCGAGGTGATGAAGAGATAGGACCCGAGGCCGACGGCGAGGGGGAAGATGAACTGCATCGCCGTGGCCCCGGGCAGCTCCTGGCCGGAGGGATTCACACGTACGCTCACCGCGAACATCCCGGTGTAGTGCATGCTGCTGACGGCCGCTCCCATGACGAGGGAGGCGGCGGTGACCGCACGCGGCGACGTGATGTTGAGGCCGGCCCACAGGGCCGCCGTCGCCGCCACGACGGCGATCAGCACTGACAGTCCGACGAGGACGGGGTCGTACCGGACGTCGCCGTGCAGCCGGACCGCCGCCATGCCCAGATAGTGCATGCTGGCGACGCCCAGCCCGGTGGTGAGTCCGCCGAGCAGCAACGCCCGGTTGCGATCGCGGCTGTAGCCGACGGCGAAGACACCGGCGCAGACGACGACCATCGCGACGAGGAGGCTGAGGATGGTCAGGGGTACGTCGTAGCGGATGCCGGTGCCGCTGACGCGGAAGCCGAGCATGGCCACGAAGTGCATCGTCCAGATGCCCGTCCCGATCGCGGATGCGGCGGTGACGAGCCAGTTGCGGCGCGAGCGGCCGGTGGTGGCGAGCGCGCGGACAGTGCAGCGCAGTCCGAGTGCGGCGCCCGTACAGGCCATCAGGTACGACAGCACGGGGGTCAGCCAGCCGAAGGCGGCGTGGTCCAAGTGTCCCATGGCCAAGGGACGCTAGGGGGGCACGGGCGCACACAGGGGGCGCATTTCGAAACGTGCTGGAATATGACAGGCGGGTGCGACGGAACGATCGAGTCCGGCCCGAACATGTGCGCCCGTGTATCCCCCGTGACGGTGAGGAATTATGCGGAGCATGAGCGAAGACCACACACGCGTGCAGGAGTTCTTCGGTGTCCGGGCGGCCGACTGGGACAGCAGGTTCCCCGACGACGGCCCCGCCTACACGGCCGCCGTGACCGATCTCGGGCTGAGGAAGGGGGACCGGGTGCTGGACGCTGGCTGCGGCACGGGGCGCGCCCTGCCGCCGCTGCGGGCCGCCGTGGGCCCCTCCGGGGTGGTGCTGGGCGCCGATCTGACTCCGGCGATGCTCAAGGCGGCCGCACGGGCGGGCCGGGACCGCGACGGGCGATTGCTGCTCACGGACGTCGCCGCGCTGCCGCTGCGCTCGCGAACCCTGGACGCCGTGTTCGCGGCCGGCCTGATCGCCCATCTGCCGCAACCGGTGGACAACTTGCGGGAGCTGGCCCGCGTGGTACGGCCGGGCGGCGCGCTCGCGCTGTTCCATCCCATCGGGCGTGCGGCCCTGGCGGCCCGGCAGGGCCGGCAGATCACGACGGAGGATCTGCGCGCCGAGGCCAACCTCGGTCGGCTCCTGGCCGGTTCGGGATGGCGCATGACGTCGTACGTCGACGAGGACGCACGGTTCCTCGCTCTCGCAACACGCGAGAACTGAGCAACATATCGACAAAGACGCACTCACGCGGTGCCGTGCCGCGGCGGCGCCCGCCCTTGCGGTCCGGCCTCCCCACCACGCGGGTGTCGCGAAGCGGACCGAACTCCCCGGGCGTCGGCGCACTCGCGTCAATCGGCGGCATCGATGGCTGAGACGTCCCGGTGCCGCACCGGGCATCCGCGTAGTCCGGGGGTCGGACGGGTCCCCAGGCCGGCGACACGGTAGCCGTTCGGGTAGCCCTTGATCTCGCGGTTCTGGCGGGCGAAGTGGGGGGCGCTGCGTGGCGGCAGCAGCCGGACGAGCCTGCCACGCGTGCGTACCGCGCGACGCACCAGAGCGGTCGTGGCAGCGCCGGGTGGCGGGTAACGGAACGTACGCAGCAGCGGCTCGTCGAGCAGCGCCAGCGTCGCCGTGCGCAGCACCGGCGCCAACGGGCGCGGATACCAGGACGTCATCAGTTCGAGGGTGGCGTCGGAGACCTGCCGGGCCCGCTCGTCCCAGCCGAAGTGATCGCGCTCGTAGGAGTCGAGGAGCGCCTCGAACTCCTCATAGGTCGCGGGGATGCCAGGGATGCCCATGTGCCGGCCGAGAGTGCGGTAGTACTCGGTCGCGGCCACGATCTCGTGCCGTGACAGCCGCCGCCATCCGTAGGCGTCGATCCAGCGTCTTGGCACCACGACGAAGGTGCTCAGGACATAGCGCATGTCGTCGTCGCCGATGTCGTAGCTGCCGTGCATCTGGTTGATGCGCCGGATCGCCGTGCGGCCCTCCTCGGCGGCGAAGCCGTGCTCGACGATGGTGTCGAGGAGCAGCGCGGTGTCGTCGTACCGCTTCTGCGTACGCTCGGTCAGCTCGCCCGTCTCGGCGAGCAGCCGGCCGATGCTCGGCACGGCGTAGGTGCGGTACAGGGCCAGTTCAAGAGCGCGCGTGTAGTCCCAGGGGAACTCGAACGCCGCACTCAGCCGGTAGATCTCCACCGCGTCCGCCACCGGATCCAGCCGACGGATCCGCTCGAGGCGCTCGAACCGCTTCACCACACCGTTGCCCTTCTTCCGCCTCTTCCGACGAAAGTCCAACTCTACGGTGGGTGACCACGGATGAGCTGTCGGCGACGGTAAGATCGGGACGTGGAGGCGGTGCGCACACAACATGTTCGAGACAGCGGCGACAGCGGCCTGCGATCCGCTCGGGCCGCTCCGCACCATGGCGACGCCTCGGGTCCGGCGTGGCCGTTTCGCCCCCGTCCAGGTGGAAACCAGCAGCTCCGCGTGGTGTGGGCTGTCGTGACAAGGGGCTTGCCCTCGCACTAGGGTGCGCGCCGTTGGAAGAACCACTGGGGAGGCTGGGATGGCCGGGACGGACGATGCGGCCGTCGCCGCCGCGGACGATGCGCTGTACGTACTGACGGCGGTGCTGCTCACGCCGGCGCAGTTTCCGAGCGTGCTGGGCGACGACTATCCGGAGGCGTGCACGGCGCTGGGGCTGGCGCCCCGTGCCGACGGGTACGGCCTGGTGCTGGGCCAGGACGGTGACGGCGCCCGCTGGACGGTTGTCATCGACGACGTTTCGCTGGTCGCCGTGGCGATCGCGTCCTGGGACTGCGGCATGGAGTACGAACTGTCGCCGGACGAGCGCGCGGTCGTGGCCGCGCTGCCGGGCTGGCCCCTGGCTGTCGCAGTGTCGGCCCCTGGTGTCCCCGCGCCGCACGACCCCGCTCCCGAGCTGACGGAGGGACCCCCGCTGAGCCCGCCGGACACCAGCGCCTGGGGACCGGCCCAGCGCCGCCTGGGCGCCGACGAGATCGCGTTGCAGTGGGCGGCATGGCGGGACCAGATCGACGACGAGAAGTTCTCCGCACCGGACGGGCCGGCGCAGGCCGCCGAGCCCCCGACGCAGGGCACGGAAGCCGGCGAGTCCGCCGAACCGGCGCCGGGCGGCGGAAACCTGCCGCGCAGCGGCCATCGCGGTGTGAAGCGGGTGCTCGCGGAGGCACGCGCCTACGTCGACTCGCCGCCGCCGCTCGGCCGGGTGCGCTCGTCGTTCGCCCCGGGAGACGCCCGTACGCTGCGCGCTGACGGGCCCGGCTGGTCGATGGTGGCCCGCACCGACGACATCGCGTTCGTCCTGCTGGACGAGGAACCCGGTGAGGTTCTGCCGGTGGGCCGGGGCCCCGAGCTGCCGGGCCTGCTGGAGGCGCTCGACAAGATGGCCGTACGGCCCATCTGAGAGCAGGCGGCCCTCGTCCCGGGCCGCCGTACCCGCCGCCCTGCGCCAGACGCCCGTATCGGCCCCGGGAACCGCGCTTCCGGCGACGGCGCGCCCCTCGGAGTCGCGCCCTGATCTCCGCGGGTGCCTGTTCGAGCGCCTACGCCCGCCCGGAGCCCGGGCGGGGCATCTCCGGCTGTCCGCCGCCGCCTCAGCGACCGAGTTCCTTGCGGGTCACCCTGCGAAGCCTGCGCCGCTGCGAGGGGTCCAGCGTCAGGTACGCGGCCACGGGGACCCCGACCACAATCAGGAATGACACCCACCAGGGCAGCCATACGAGCAGGATCAGCCCGACCGCCACGCCTCCTGCGGCGATCTTCGCGTTCTTGGACATGAACGTCGCCTCCTTCGCGGCCACTGCCGCTCTCTGCTCAGAAAACGGCCCCGCGCTCCCCGCGGTTCCGGACCCCGACCCTGAGACATCCCCGAGGCCCGCCCCCTAATGGTCCTGCCGGGGCCTGCGCACAGCTCGCCCCTTATCGCGGCCCGGTCGTTGTCGCAGTCCGGGCTCTGCTCGCAGTATCGCTCGTCCACGCGCCCGGTGTCGGCCGCCGGTACGAGCAATTTCCACTCCCTCCCTCACGCGCTTTCCGGCCCGCCCAAAGCGACCGCCGGACGTGGTGACGCCAGGGCCCACGCCCCGCCGGTGCTCCGTGAACGGTCCTGCTGCGGCCCCGCTGGTCGAACAGATTGTGAAGTGACCTTGATCATGACGCCGGCATGCCCGGTTACACCCTCGGCGTGCTGTACCCTCGGCGACTCCAACCATGGTAGTCAAATTTGAGGAGTGCGGCAGAGCTGTGCAGACCATTCCCACGGCACCCTTCTCAGAATTCTCCGAACTGGCCCGCTGCTGCGTCGAGTTCCTGCCGTCCGACCCGGCGCGGGACGGCAGTTTCGCCTTCTGGAGCTGGGACGGTGGGACCCCGCCCACGGTCCCTGGTGGCTCCGCGACGGAGCTGGACGTCGTGCTGCCCACCGAGGACGGCGGTGTCGAGCAGGTCCGTACTCCCGCGGTCCTGCTCCCCGTGCAAGAGGCCCTGCCGCTGCTCACGCGCACGCGTGCATTCCCGGAGGCCCACCGCTCGGCCGACTTCTGGGCAGCTGCCTGCGGACTGGCCCTGCACTTCCTCGCCCGCGGACTGCTTCTACCGGGTCTGTCCGCGGGCGATCACGACGTCTGGCGGGTGGGCCCACTGTCCGCACAGGACGCGGAGCTGGTGCGCGAACTCGCCGCCGCCATGCCTCCGGAGGCCCATGCGGTGCCGCTCACGGCCGATGAGCCGGCCCGGCTGCCCGACCCGGAACGACTGCTCCGGGCGTTCCTGGACGCGGTCGCCGACGTGCTCCCGCGCTCTCCCGCGGCCTCCTGGGTGACCGGCGGCCCCGCGTACGCGACGCCCGAGCCGCAGCGCCTGCCCGGGCTGCGGGCCTGGGCGGACGACATCGCCGCCGCCCATGACGCCGGCATACGGCTGTCGCTGCGCGTGGAGGTGTCCGGGCTCGGCCCCGCCGCTGCGCAGGACAACGGCCGGGTCCGGTTCCGCGCGGTGCTGCAAGTACACGGGCCGAGCGGGGCGCCGGACGTCATGGACGCCGCCGGTCTGTGGAGCGGCACCGGGCAGGGACACGAGTCGTCCGGTACACGCGCGCGTACAGACACGCTGCTGGCGCTGCGCCGCGCGGCCCGCGCCTGGCCGCCGCTGACGCCCCTGCTCACCGCCGCCGTGCCGGACGCCGTGGACCTCGCCGACGACGAGACCTCCGAACTGCTGGGTGAGGGCAGCGGCGCCCTGGCCGCGGCGGGCGTCGACGTGCACTGGCCGAAGGATCTGTCGCGCGACCTGGCCGTGTACGCGACTGTCGGTCCGCCGGACGACGACAGGTCCTCCACAGGAGATGCCCCGGCTCCCTCGGCATTCCTTTCGGCAGGCACCTCCGTCGGCTTGTCCTGGGGTTTCGCTCTGGGCGGGCGGGAGCTGTCCCGGGCGGAGCTTGACCGGCTCGCGGAGGCCAAACGACCCCTGGTGCGGTTGCACGACGGATGGGCCCTGGTCGACCCGCGACAGGCGGACGACGCCCGGAGCCGGCACGACCGCTCGGTGGCTCCCGTCGAGGCACTGGTCGCCGCGCTGACGGGGTCGACCGAGGTCGACGGCCAACCGGTCGACGTGCGCTCGACAGGGTGGCTGGAACGGCTCCGGGAGCGGCTCACGGACCCCGAGCCGGTTCGCACCGTCGGCTCCCCGCCGGGCCTGTCCGCCACGCTGCGGGACTACCAGTTGCACGGCCTCGACTGGCTGGCCCGCATGACCTCCCTCGGCCTGGGCTGCTGCCTCGCCGACGACATGGGCCTCGGCAAGACCGTCACACTGATCGCACTGCATCTGTACCGGCAGACGGACGCCTCGTCCGCCGGCCCGGCGCTCGTCGTCTGCCCGGCCTCCCTGCTCGGCAACTGGCAGCGCGAGATCGAGCGGTTCGCTCCCGGTGTGCCGGTACGCAGGTTCCACGGGCCCGGGCGTGATCTCGGTTCCGTCGCGTCGGGGGAGTTCGTGCTCACCACATACGGCACCATGCGCCTCGACGCGGAGCATCTCGCCGAGGTGCCCTGGGGTCTGGTCGTGGCCGACGAGGCTCAGCATGTGAAGAACCCCTACGCGGCGACCGCGCGGGCGCTGCGCTCGATCGGCTCACGCGCGCGTGTGGCGCTCACCGGCACCCCGGTGGAGAACAACCTCACGGAACTGTGGGCGATCCTCGACTGGACGACGCCTGGCCTGCTCGGTCGGCTCGGTGCCTTCCGCGCGCGCTATGCGCAGCCGGTGGAGGGAGGCGTTGACCCGGCCGCCGCGGGGCGGCTCTCGAAGCTCGTGCGGCCGTTCCTGCTGCGGCGGCGAAAGTCGGACCCCGGCATCGCGCCCGAGCTGCCGCCGAAGACCGAGAGCGATCGCCCCGTGGCCCTCACACCCGAACAAGCAGGACTCTACGAGGCGTTGGCTCGCGAGACACTGGACCGGATCATGGCCACCGACGCCATGGCCCGCCGGGGCCTGATCGTGCAGTTGCTGACCGGCCTGAAGCAGATCTGCAACCACCCGGCGCAGTTCCTCAAGGAGGACGAGCCTCGGCTCACCGGGCGCTCCGGGAAGCTGGAGCTGCTCGACGAACTGCTCGGCACGATCCTCTCGGAGGGTTCGGGCGTGCTCGTCTTCACGCAGTACGTACGCATGGCCCACCTGCTCGAGCGGCATCTGACGAACCGTGGAGTGCCCTCGCTGCTGCTGCACGGCGGGACGCCGGTCACCGCGCGCGAGGCGATGGTTCGGCGCTTCCAGGAAGGTGAGGTGCCCGTGTTCCTGCTGTCCTTGAAGGCCGCCGAGACGGGCCTCAACCTCACGCGGGCCGAGCATGTCGTGCACTACGACCGCTGGTGGAATCCTGCGGTCGAGGCGCAGGCCACCGACCGCGCGTACCGCATCGGGCAGACCCGTCCGGTGCAGGTGCACCGGCTGATCGCCGAGGGCACTCTGGAGGACCGGATCGCGGAGATGCTTGCCCGCAAGCGGGAGTTGGCGGACGCGGTGCTCGCCACCGGAGAGGCCGCACTGACGGAGTTGACCGACACGGAACTGGCCGCGCTGGTGGAACTGCGCGGGGAGGCGCGATGAACCGTTACGGCCAGAGGAACACGCGCGTGGCCGGGCGCACGTTCGCCGCACAACCACCCGCGCATGGAAAGGCGTTCGCGGGAACCTGGTGGGGCCGCTCCTGGCTGCGAGCGCTGGAGGACGGGGCGTTGGACAACGCGGCGGTCACGGCGGGGCGCCGGCTCGCGCGCGCGGGCAGCGTGGGTGCGATGACCGTACGGCCGGGCCGCGTCACAGCCGTCGTACGGGAGCCCGGAGGCGCTGCCCACCGGGCCGACGTGCTGCTGCCGGAGCTGTCCGAGGAGGAGTGGGCCCGGTTCCTGGACGTGGCCGTGGAGCAGGCCGGTCACATGGCGGCGCTGCTCGATCGGGAGCTGCCCGCGCATCTGATCGAGGACGCCGCGGTGAGCGGTATCGATCTGCTACCGGGCCTCGGCGATCTGGAGCCGGAGTGTGACTGCGGAACGTGGGACCACTGCGGGCACACCGCCGCGCTGTGCCACCAGGTTGCGCGTCTGCTGGACGAAGATCCGTTTCTGCTCCTGCTGTTGCGGGGCCGGGAGCGGGAGGTCTTCCTCACGGAGCTGCACGTACGCGGTAGCGCCTCCGCGTCCCGGTCGGAAACCGACGCGCGCGTGGCCGAAGGAGTGGACGCGGCGGAGGCATGGGCGACCGGTGACATCCTGCCCCCGCTCCCCGGGCTGCCCGGACTGCCCCCGGTGCCCGGTACCCCGCCAAGTCTCGACACCGTTGCTGCCGCGGCGCCCGGGATCGAACCTCTGGCATTGGCGCACCTGGCGGACCGCACCGCTGTGGAGGCATACCGGCTGCTGGCAGAGGTCCTTCGCGGGGACGTGCGAGACGGGCCCGTCCTGACGGCGGCACAGGACGCCGTACGCCTCGCCTGCGCAGCGCCCGCGGGCTCGGTCACCGACCGGCTCGCCGAAGGGTGCGGCCGTGGCCGCGAGGGCTTGACGGCCGCCGTCCGGGCCTGGCGCACCGGGGGCGCGGCGGCCTTGGCCGTGCTGGACGAGGAACGGCCGGTGCGAGGCGCGGCGCTCGCACGCGCGCGTGTGGCGCTGGAAGCGGCCTGGGAGGCGGACGAGCTGCCGTCGTTCGACCGGAACGGCAACCAATGGACCGTGCCCGGCGAAGGAGTTCAGTTGCGTCTGGACCCCGACGGCCGCTGGTGGCCGTACCGCGACGAGGACGGCCGTTGGATCCCGGTGGGCGGACCCGACCCCGATCCGGCTGCCGCTCTGGCCGTGGCTCGCCTCGACATGGACACGGAGGGCACACAGCGCTGGGAACCTGCCGGATTGAAGTCCGCGGACAGCAAAGAAGTTTGAGGTGGCGCCACCACAGCATCGACACGATCCGGGTCGTACCGGCTCCGGCGGCGGCTTCGTGACCGGGTCGGGCTCGGTGGCGATCCAGGAGGGCTGGGGACAGCAGCCTGTGATGCGGCTGCTCTCCCCAGCCCTGCCTCATGCCCGGCAAGGGCACGCGTGCGTACGGCCGGTCAGCCGCGTGCTCCGAGCAGGTGGTCCATCGCCAGTTGATCGAGGCGCTCAAAGGCCATCCCGCGGGCGGCCACGGCCGTCGCATCGAAGTTTTCGAAGGCCGTACGGTCGGCGAGCAGGGCCTGAAGACCGTCGGCCGCGGTCGGCTGGGCCAGCTGGTCCAGACGCGAAGCGCGCAGTGCCTCCCGGACCTCCGGATCGGCCCGGAAGGCGGCCGCTCGCTCCTTCAGTATCAGGTAGTTGCGCATGCAGCCCGCGGCCGACGCCCACACGCCGTCCAGGTCCTCGGTCCGCGGCGGCTTGAAGTCGAAGTGGCGCGGCCCCTCGTAACCGGCACTCTCCAGCAGGTCGACCAGCCAGAACGCCGCCCGCAGGTCACCGGCGCCGAACCGCAGATCCTGGTCGTACTTGATACCGGACTGACCGTTGAGGTCGATGTGGAACAGCTTGCCCGCCCACAGAGCCTGCGCGATGCCGTGTGGAAAGTTCAGGCCGGCCATCTGCTCGTGCCCGACCTCGGGGTTGACGCCGTACAGCTCGGGGCGCTCCAGGCGCTCGATGAAGGCCAACGCGTGGCCGACGGTCGGCAGCAGGATGTCTCCGCGGGGCTCGTTCGGCTTGGGTTCGATGGCGAAGCGGAGGTCGTAGCCCTGCGCGGTGACGTACTCGCCCAGCAGGTCGAAGGCCTCCTTCATACGGTCCAGGGCGGCACGCACGTCCTTGGCGGCGCCCGACTCGGCTCCCTCGCGCCCGCCCCAGGCGACATAGGTCTTCGCGCCCAGTTCGACCGCGAGGTCGATGTTGCGGATGGTCTTGCGCAGTGCGTAGCGGCGCACGTCGCGGTCGTTGGCGGTGAAGGCGCCGTCCTTGAACACGGGATGTGTGAACAGGTTCGTGGTGGCCATCGGGACGGTCATACCGGTGGTGTCCAGAGCCTGGCGGAAGCGCTTGATGTGCGATTCGCGCTCGGTGTCCGAGGCGCCGAAGGGGATCAGATCGTCGTCGTGGAAGGTCACCCCGTGGGCGCCCAGCTCGGCCAGTCGCTGGACCGTCTCGACCGGGTCGAGGGCGCGGCGGGTGGCGTCGCCGAACGGGTCCCTTCCCTGCCAGCCGACGGTCCACAGGCCGAAGGTGAACCTGTCGTCGGGGGTGGGCTGGTAGCTCATGCCGCGGCTCCCTTGCTGCGTACGACTATTTCGTCATGGCCGTTTACAAATTAGTATGCGCACGCACCTCTGGGAAGAGACAAGATGCAGATACCGCACAGCCGCGGAGGAGGAAAGACCGATGTCAGCAGCCGAGGGTCCGCTCGTCGTCGGCGTGGACACATCCACCCAGTCCACGAAGGCACTGGTCGTCGACACGTCGACGGGGCAGGTGGTGGCGAGGGGCCAGGCGCCGCACACCGTGTCTTCCGGTGCGGGCCGCGAGAGTGATCCGCGTCAGTGGTGGGACGCGCTGTGCGAGGCGTTGCGCCAGTGCGGTGACGCGGCGCACGAGGCCGCAGCGGTGTCGATCGGCGGCCAGCAGCACGGCCTGGTCACCCTGGATGAACGCGGCGAGCCGGTGCGTCCCGCACTGCTGTGGAACGACGTCCGCTCGGCTCCGCAGGCCCGCCGGCTGATGGAGGAACTGGGCGGGCCGAAGGCCTGGGCGGAGCGCACCGGCAGCGTGCCCGGCGCGTCGTTCACGGTCACCAAATGGGCGTGGCTGGCCGAGCACGAGCCGCAGGCGGTGCGCGCCACGCGTGCTGTGCGGCTTCCCCACGACTACCTCACCGAGCGCTTGACGGGACAGGGCACGACGGACCGCGGCGACGCCTCGGGAACCGGCTGGTGGGCGTCCGGGACGGAAGGCTACGACGAGGAGACCCTCGTGCACATCGGACTCGACCCGGCGCTGCTGCCCCGCGTGGTGCGCCCGGGCGAGGTGGCCGGCACCGTGCGCGACAGGCACGACCTGCCGTTCTCCAAGGGCACGCTGGTCGCCGCGGGGACCGGCGACAACGCGGCCGCAGCACTGGGACTCGGCCTGCGGCCGGGCACCCCGGTGCTCAGCCTCGGCACGTCCGGCACGGTGTACGCCGTCTCCCGGCGCCGCCCGGCCGACCCGACCGGCACGGTGGCGGGCTTCGCGGACGCGCGCGGGGACTGGCTGCCACTGGCGTGCACCTTGAACTGCACGCTCGCCGTCGACCGCGTCGCGGCCCTGCTGGGCCTGGAGCGGGACGCCGTCGAGCCCGGCGGCTCCGCGACGCTGCTGCCGTATCTGGACGGCGAGCGCACCCCGAGCCTGCCGCACGCCTCCGGGCTGCTGCACGGACTGCGCCACGACACGACCGGAGGACAGCTGCTCCAGGCCGCGTACGACGGCGCCGTGCACGCGCTGCTCGGCGCCCTCGACCTGGTCCTGGACCCGGACGCGGACCGCAGCACCCCGCTGCTGCTGATCGGTGGCGGAGCCCGCGGGACGGCCTGGCAGCAGACGGTACTGCGACTGTCCGGACGGCCGGTCCAGGTGCCCGAGGCACGGGAACTGGTCGCCCTCGGAGCCGCCGCACAGGCCGCGGGGCTGCTCACCGGCGAGGACCCGGCCGCGGTGGCACGCCGCTGGAACACAGCGGCGGGTCCGGTGCTGGAGGCGGTGGAGCGGGACGAGGCGACGCTGGAACGGATCACCGGGGTACTCTCCGACGCGGCCCCACTGCTGGAGCGGGGGACGGACACCGGGCCGCAGGCGTGACGCCGGGCGGCGGACAGCGAGGATCGACGCAGGCATGACCCCACCGCTGCACGACGCCCGCCCGTCGGGCTCCGGGCGCACCCTGCCGGACACCCAGCAGGGCATGCGCCGGCGCAATCTGGCCCGCGTGATGCACGCCGTCAGCGCCGAGGGATCACTGTCGCGGGCCGCGGTCGCCTCGCGCATCGGGCTGACCCGGGCCGCCGTGTCGACGCTGGTGGACGAGCTGATCCGCTGGGGGCTGCTGGAGGAGCTGGGGCCGGAGCGGCCTGGCCGGGTGGGCAGGCCCGGGTCGGCACTCGCGGTGAGCGGCCGCGGTCCGGCGGGGATCGGCGCCGAGATCGGCGTCGACCACCTCGCGGTGTGCGCGGTCGATCTGCGCGGCACGGTCCGCGCCCGGGCCGTGCGACGCGGGGCGAACCGGGGCCGGGCGCCCGAGGCCGTGGCGGCGGAACTGACGGAGCTGGCCCGCCGGGTCGTCGCGGAGGCGCAGCGCGAGGAACTCTGGCCGGCCGGGCTCGCCGTGGCCGTCCCCGGACTCGTGGCCAGGGACGGCCGTACGGTCGTGCGCGCCCCGAACCTCGACTGGCACGACACCGACGTCGGCACCCTGCTGCCCGGCGAATGGCCGCTCACCGTGGACAACGAGGCGAACTACGGTGCCCTCGCCGAGCTGTGGCTCGGTGCGGACACCCCGCATGACTTCCTGCATGTGTCCGCCGAGATCGGCATCGGTGCCGCGGTCGTCGTGGACGGCGGGCTGCTGCGCGGCACCCGGGGCTTCGCGGGCGAGCTGGGCCACATACCCGTACGACCGGACGGACCGCCCTGCCCGTGCGGCGGCCGTGGCTGCCTGGAGCAGTACGCCGGCGAAGAGGCGGTGCTGCGCGCGGCCGGACTGGAACCGCGCGAGGACCGGGTGGGCCTGCTCGCAGGGCGCGCCGAGGACGGCGACGAGCGCGTAAGGGCGGCTCTGCGGGATGCTGGAGCGGCGCTCGGCATCGCGCTGACCGGAGCGGTGAACCTGCTCGACCCCGAGACGGTGGTCCTGGGCGGTGCGCTGGCCGGCCTCTCTCCCTGGCTGCTGCCGTCCCTGGAAGCGGAACTGACGGGCCGTACGGCGGGCCCGGCCTGCCCGGTGACCGTCTCCCGGCTGGGGCCGGAGGGCCCCTTGCTGGGTGCGGCGCACTCGGTCGTCCGCTCCGTGCTGGACGATCCGGCCGTGGTGGCCGAGTGGTCCTGACCGTCTCGGCACCGTGTGAGCGCCGTCGTGGCGGTCTCCCCGACCAGGACTCACCCGGTCGAGTGACGGAGTTTTCCACAGGCGGCAGCCTGTCCACGGATCCGCTGCGGGCCCTTCTGCGCGACCCGTCCGCGCCGTACCGTGATTCACGCGAGGCGCTGCCGACGAACCGTCATGGGTCGTGGTGGGCAGGCAAGATGACGGCACTTCACACAGGTCGGGTGGCAGCGGGCTGACACGTATCGGGGGACACGCATGCACGAGGAGAGGACCGAGGCGCTGCGGCGCGACGCCATCGGGTTGCGCGAGGTGCTGTTCCAGAGCGTCACGGCGATGGCACCGGCCGCCGCGGTGGCCGCGTCGATTCCGTCCGGCGCCGCCTTCGCGGGTGGCAGTCTGCCGCTGGCGGTGCTGATCGCGCTTGTGGCCTGCCTGTTCACGGCATCGTGCGTGGCCGAGCTGGCCCGGGAGTTACCGGCGGCGGGCTCGGTCGCCACCTATGCGGCACGGGGGCTGCACCCGGCCGTCGGCTTCCTCGTCGGCTGGGGCTACGTCTTCGTGGAGGCGCTGGTCCCGCCCCTGCTGCTGTTGCAACTGGGCTTCACGGCAGCCGGCACGCTGCACGAGGAGTGGCCCTCGTGGCCGGCCGACCTCTGGTGGCCGTGGTCGCTGGCCGGTGCGGCCGTGATCGCCGTCGCCGGATACCTCGGCGTCCGGGCCTCGGCCCGCTTCGGGACGGTCCTCGGTGTCTTCGAGATCCTCGTCTTCCTCGTGTTCGCGTCCCTGCTCATCGGCAAGGCGGGCAGCGCCAACACCCTGTCGGTGTTCGGGACTTCGCACACCGCCGACGGGTACCCGGGATTCAGCGGTGTGTTCGCCGGATCCGTCTACACGGTGCTGGCCTTCGCCGGGTTCGAGGCGGCGGCGCCGCTCGCCGAGGAAACGCGTGATCCCCGGCGGACGATGCACCGCGCGGTGCTCGGAGCGGCTCTCGGGATCGGTCTGTTCTACGTGATCACGACCTATGCGATGACGGTCTACTACGGCCCGGACCGCTTCACGAAGTTCGGCGCCTCGGGCGAGGCCTCCTGGGACGGCGTCGCCCGGGCCTCCTTCGGCCTCTTCTGGGTGCTGGTGTTCCTTGCGGTGATCAACTCCACGATCGCCAACGCCAACGCGTGCGCCAACGTCTCGACCCGCACGGCCTTCGCCCTGGCCCGTATCCGGGTCCTGCCCGGACTGCTCGCCACGCTCCATCCCCGGCACCGCTCCCCCGTGGCCGGTATCGCGGTGCAGACCGTCGTGGCGGTCGGGGCCGTACTGGGGCTCGGCTTGGCGTACGACCCGGTGACCGCGTTCCTGCTCCTCGCCACGGTGATCGTCACGGTCGTCGTCGGCGTCTACATCGTCGTGAACCTCGCCTGCGCCGGCTATTTCCTGCGGTCCGGCCGAGCCGTGCTCAAACCGGTGCGTCATCTGCTGTTCCCGGTACTGGGCATCGTGGCGTTCGTCCCGGCCCTGCTGACGGCCGCCGGCCTCCCGGCGTTCGACTTCGTGACCACGCTCAAGCCGCCGGTGTCCTACGCCGGCCCGGTCGTCGGCGCCTGGATAGGGGCTGGCGTCGTGGTACTGATCCTGCTGATACGGCGGCACCCGGAGCGCATAGCCGAGACCGCGCGGGTGCACCTCGACCAGTACGCCCCGGCAGGCCAACGGCAGGACGGGACCGTGTCCGGCTGACCACCACCGGCCCGCCCGGCAGCCGAGCGGGCCGACGCCCCAGAAGGCCTCCGTTCCCCGACCGCTCCTGCCAGAAGGGACCACCTCACGATGACCGACCCCCGTATCCTCACCGTACGCCCGGAACCGGACCAGTACGCCTGGACGTTCGGCGGCGCGGCGCCCGTCGCGCGGATCGCGCCCGGCACCGTGCTCGACCTGTTCACCGAGGACTGCTTCGCCGGCCGGGTCCGCTCCGAGAAGGACCTCGTCTCCGAGGTCTGCGAGTTCCCCTACCTCAATCCACAGACCGGCCCCTTCCACGTCGAGCGCGCCGAGCCCGGCGACACCGTGGCCGTGCACTTCGTGTCGATCGAACCGGCCCGCGACTGGGCCGCCTCGACGACGGTCCCGCTGTTCGGCGCCCTCACCTCCACGCACACCACGGCCACGCTTCAGCCCCCGCTGGAGGAGCGGGTCTGGATCTGGCAGTTGGACCGAACGCGGCGCACCGCCCTGTTCCAGGCACGCGACAGCGACATCCAAGTGGAACTGCCCATGGACCCGATGCACGGCACGGTGGGCGTGGCCCCCGCCAATCTCGAAGTGCGCTCGGCCCTCGTCCCGGACGCACACGGCGGGAACATGGACACGCCCGAGATGCGGGCGGGCGTCACCTGCTACCTGGGGGTCAACGTCGAGGGAGCACTGCTCAGTCTCGGCGACGGCCATGCGCGGCAGGGTGAGGGCGAGACCTGCGGGGTGGCCGTGGAGTGCGCGATGAACACGGTCGTGATCGTGGATCTCCTCAAGGGCGTCACCACACCATGGCCCCGGCTGGAGTCGGACACTCACATCATCTCAACGGGCTCGGCCCGCCCGCTGGAGGACGCGTTCCGGATATCGCAGCTCGACCTGGTGCAGTGGCTCGCGCGCGACTACGGGTTCAGTGAGCCGGACGCGTATCAATTCGCAACCCAGGCCGTCGAGTCACCGTTGGCCAACGTATGCGACACGAACTACACGTGCGTGGCCAAGCTCCGTAAGGAGTGGCTGCCCGCGCGCGAGACGTACCGGGGCGTGCACGCACGGCTGCGCGAGACCGCTCGGACACTGCGCGGCTGACACCGGCGCCACCCCTCCCGGCGTCGTCCCCGTCTCCCGAGCCCGCCCCTTCCCGTCCCCTCCCCCACCCTCCACGACGCTTGAAAGGCACCTGCCCATGGACATGGACCCGACCGGTTCGGTACAACCGGAAGAACCAGCCGGATCGGCACCCTCAGCGCACCCGACCCCCTCACACCTCACGAGGCGGAGGCTCCTGAAGGGCGCTGCGCTGGCCGCCGTGCCCTACGCACTGCTCCCGGACCCGCGGGCGGGTGCAGAGACCGAGGCCGTCGACTACCCGCCCGCCGAGTGGCAGCCGGCGAGCAGCTCCAACTACACGGCGTCCGACCGCCCGGGCAGCTATGCGATCGACCGTGTGATCATCCACGTCACACAGGAGACGTACACCAACACACTGGGGATCTTCGCCAACGCGCAGAAGAAGGTGTCCGCGCACTATCTGGTCCGCTCGGCGGACGGGCACATCGCGCAGTGCGTGCACGAGGCCGACATCGCCTGGCACGCGGGCAACTGGGACTACAACACGCGCAGCATCGGCATCGAGCACGAAGGCTGGGTGGACCAGCCCGCCTATTTCACCGACGCTCTCTACCAGGAGTCGGCCAAGCTCACCGCGGCGGTCTGCGACAAGCACGGCATCCTCAAGGACCGGGAGCACATCATCGGCCACTACGAGGTGCCGGGCACCGATCACACCGACCCGGGACCCTACTGGGACTGGGTCCGCTACATCCGCCTCGTCAATTTCGCCTAGCGGCCGACCGGCCGAAACGGAACGCCGAGCGCCACAGCCCGCCGCAGAGAGGAGCCGCAGGGCAGACACGGTCACCGCCGACGCCAAGCCGAACCGAGGTCGAACAGGTTGTCCGCACGAACACTGCGAGTGACGATGGTCCCAGCCGTATCCGCACCCTTTCATCGTCCGGGGAGGCCGAGTTGACCGATCCGTGGGTGGCCCTGGAGCCGGGGGCCGACCCCGCCGAGCGGGTCCGTGTGCTGCGCCGGGCGCACGAGACGTTCACCACGGCGGGTACGGTGCCCGGTCCGGTGCGGTCGGTGGTCGCCGAGTCGTGGCGCCGCAGCGCCCGGGCGGGGGTCGGGCCGGACGGCACCGCCAGCGTGGAGCTGACCGACGGCGACCTCGGCGCCTATCGCGCGGAACACCCGCTGGCGCGGGTGATGCCGCTGTTCCGGGAGCTGATGGGCACCTTCGCCGCGGACGGTGAGCATCTGCTGGCGGTGTGCGACGCGCATGGCAGGCTGCTGTGGGTGGAGGGGCACCGGGCGACCCGGCGCCGGGCGGACGGGATGAACTTCGTGCCGGGGGCGCGCTGGTCGGAGACGGCGGTCGGCACGAACGCGCCCGGGACCGCGGTCGCCGTGGACCGGCCGGTGCAGGTGTTCGCGGCGGAGCACTTCATACGCCGGGTGCAGCCGTGGACCTGCGCGGCCGCCCCGGTGCACGATCCACGTACCGGCCGGGTGCTGGGCGCCGTGGACATCACCGGCGGTGACGGGCTCGCTCATCCGCACAGTCTCGGGTTCGTGCACGCGGTGGCGCGCGCGGCGGAGGCTCAGCTCGCGCTGCTCACGCCACCGCCCAGCACCACGGACATCCCGATGCTCAGCGCTCTGGGCCGGGACGAGGCCGAACTCGTCCTGGACGGCCGCCGGACGCGGCTGAGCCGCCGGCACAGCGAGATGGTCGTGCTGCTGGCCCGGCATCCGGAGGGGCTGAGCGGTGACGAGCTGCTGTGCGCGCTGTACGCGGACGAGTCGGTCACACCGGTGACGCTGCGGGCCGAACTGGCTCGACTGCGCAGGCTGTTGGGGCCGGGGTTGCTCGCCTCGCGGCCGTACCGGTTCACGGCGGCGGTCGAGTCGGACGTCACCGTGGTGGAGCGACGGCTGGAGGCGGGGGCGGTCACGGCGGCGGCGGAGGCGTACTGCGGCCCGCTGCTGCCCGGTTCACAGGCACCGGCGATCGTACGGCTGCGGGAGCGGATATCCGACGGGCTGCGCACGGCACTGATCGCGCACCGCGACCCTGACCTGCTGGCGGACTGGGCGAACGCGCCCTGGGGGGAGGAGGACCTGGTGGTGTGGCGGGCGCTCGCCGCGGTGCGGCCCACGGCCACGGTGCGGGCCCGGCTCGCCGCGCTGGAAGCCGAGCTGACGGCTCCGGCCGGTCCGTCACCGGGGCGGACCGGCGGCGCAACGTACTTGCAACGTCCGCCCGCCTAGCCTCGGGCCGACAGCTGCCCAACGGCGGGCAGCGCTGCACCAGGAGGCAGACCAGCATGACTCGTTACGCGGCGCCGGGCACCGAGGGCGCGATCGTCTCCTACCAGGCGCGCTATGACCACTTCATCGGCGGGGAGTACGTCCCGCCGGTGCGCGGGCAGTACTTCGAGAATCCGTCGCCGGTCAACGGGCAGCCGTTCACCGAGGTCGCGCGCGGTACCGCGGAGGACGTGGAGCGGGCACTGGACGCGGCGCACGAGGCCGCGCCCGCGTGGGGCCGTACGTCGGCGGCGGAGCGCAGCGACATCCTGCTGAAGATCGCCGACCGTATGGCGGCGCATCTGGAGCCGCTGGCGGTGGCGGAGAGCTGGGAGAACGGCAAGCCGGTCCGCGAGACGCTGGCGGCGGACATCCCGCTGGCGATCGATCACTTCCGGTACTTCGCGGGGGCGATCCGGGCGCAGGAGGGGTCGCTCAGCGAGATCGACGACGACACGGTGGCGTACCACTTCCACGAGCCGCTCGGCGTCGTCGCGCAGATCATCCCGTGGAACTTCCCGATCCTGATGGCGACCTGGAAGCTGGCGCCGGCACTCGCCGCGGGCAACGCGGTCGTCCTCAAGCCGGCCGAGCAGACCCCGGCGTCCATCCACTACTGGGTCAGTCTGATCGCGGACCTGCTGCCGCCGGGCGTGCTGAACATCGTCAACGGCTTCGGCGTCGAGGCGGGCAAGCCGCTGGCGTCCAGCCCGCGAGTGGCGAAGGTGGCGTTCACCGGGGAGACCACGACGGGGCGGCTGATCATGCAGTACGCCTCCGAGAACATCAAGCCGGTCACGCTCGAACTGGGCGGCAAGTCGCCGAACATCTTCTTCGACGACGTGTGGACGCATGACGACGACTTCCGTGACAAGGCGCTCGAAGGCTTCACCATGTTCGCGCTCAACCAGGGCGAGGTGTGCACCTGCCCGTCCCGTGCGCTGATCCAGCGCGGCCATTACGCCGACTTCCTCCAGGCGGCGGTCGAACGCACGAAGCAGATCAAGCACGGTCACCCGCTCGACACCGACACGATGATCGGCGCCCAGGCCTCCAACGATCAGTTGGAGAAGATCCTCTCCTACCTCGACATCGGCCGGCAGGAAGGCGCGAAGGTCCTGACGGGCGGCGAGCGCATCGAGTACGACGGCGAACTGAAGGGCGGATACTACGTCCAACCGACCATCTTCGAGGGCGACAACCGCATGCGGATCTTCCAGGAGGAGATCTTCGGCCCGGTCGTCTCGGTGGCCTCGTTCGACGACTTCGACGATGCGATCAAGATCGCGAACGACACGCTGTACGGGCTGGGTGCGGGCGTGTGGACCCGGGACGCCAACACCGCGTACCGAGCGGGCCGCGCGATCCAGGCGGGCCGGGTGTGGACCAACTGCTACCACGCCTACCCGGCGCACGCCGCGTTCGGCGGGTACAAGCAGTCGGGGATCGGCCGCGAGACGCACAAGATGATGCTGGAGCACTACCAGCAGACCAAGAATCTTCTGTGCAGCTACTCCCCCAAGAAACTCGGTTTCTTCTAGAGCGATCAAATCGGGTGCCTGGCGGGAGCCCTGCCCCTCCAGGCACCGGTGCGATCTACTGGGTGACGCCTGCAGCCCGGTCCGGGCCTCAACAGGTTCTCGTGGCCTCGCTCGAAGCCCTCTGGGCCTCCTCCACGAAGACCTGCTTCGCCCGGTGCAGATCGTCCGGCGCGTCATGGCGTCGAAGGCAGTCGACGAGACGGCCGGCCGCGGCGGCGGCCGCGGCCGGTCCTTCCAGGACGACTCCGCCGAGAGCCCGTTGCAGCAGGAGCTCGTCATCGGCCTGTCCCCGTCCCGTGCGCTCGGCAAGGATCCTGGCTTCGGCGGCCCCGAGGAACTCCGCGTACACCTGTCGCCGGAGCGCGACCGCACGCTGCGCGGCCTCGCTCTGGAGGGTCATCCGAACCGATTCGAGCAGCGCATCAGCCTGTCGGTCGCCCGCGTGACGGGCCGCCGCAGCCTGTTGAATCCCGGCATTGCGGGCGTACCAACCTGTGACGATGCTGCCGGCGATCGCCGAGCCCGCGGCGATCAGGGCGATACCCCACTCACTCATGCCGCTATCCTCCCGGTTCCGTACGGCACCCGACATGACGTCTGCCGCATATGCCTCGTGCACCACCTCAAGCACCGGTACGACGACCGGTACTATCGGGTCATGTCGCCGGACGACGCCAAGAAACCTGCCCCGACCAGCGAAGACGCCGTACCCGTCCCCCAAGTCACGGACTACAATAGACAGTCGGACGGGCGACGGGCGACGGGCGACGGGCGACGGGCGACGGGCGACGGGCGACGGGCGACGGGCCGTGCTGTTCGCTGCCCGGTCAGCGGTAGCTCTGTACCGACTGCTCGATGTCGTCCCTGTCTTCTCCGGCGATGACCGGATCACTCGTCTCTTCACCCTGGTTCCCGGCTCCGGCTTCGGGGTCGACGCCCTGTCCGCCATCGACGCCGTCGGTGGCCGGAGCCTGCCCTGGGACGAGGCCTGCGCCCGCACGTACGACCTTGTGATCGCGTCGAGCCCGAAGGGCGATCTGCCCCTTCTCCGTGGCAGACACGTGTTGCTGCCGCACGGCGCCGGATACAACAAGTCAATCCCCGGGGAGGGTTCGGACTCGGCGTCCGGACTCGACCCAGCCATGCTTGTCCGTGACGGCGGCGCCCCGATAGCGCTGCACGCGGTCGCCCACCCGGACCAGGTGGCCCGGCTCGCGTTCGGTGACGTACGGGCCGCCCGCCGGGCGAAAGTGATCGGGGACCCCACTCTGGAACGTGCGCTCGCCTCCCGCCCGCTGCGTGAGAGCTACCGGGCCGCACTCAGGACCGGCCCTCGCGCGCTCCTCACGCTCGTCTCGACCTGGGGGCCGGAGTCCCTCCTGCGACGGCGTCCGGACCTGCCCGCCCGGCTCGCGGCACATCTCCCGTATGACGAGTACCAGTTGGCTCTGGTGGTACATCCCAACGAGCGCAGCCGGCTGAGCACGTACGAGCTGAGGGAGCAACTGGCACCGGCCCTCGAAGCGGGAATGATCCTCGCGGGCCCGCACGAGGAGTGGGCCTCCGTGCTGATCGCCGCAGACGCGCTGATCACCGACCACGGGTCCGCCGCGCTGTATTACTGCGCCGTCGCGGACCGGCCTGTGGTGAGCGCCCACCACGGCGGTACCGAGCTCATCGCGGACAGCCCGATGCACACGCTCCTGCACCGGATACCGCGGCTGGGGCCCGCCGAGGCGGTGGAGGAGGCCTTGCTGGCGTACCGGCCCGGGCCCGGGCGCGAGGCGGCCGAGGCGGCGTTCGCGTATCAGGGCGAAGCCCTGAACCGGCTGCGCACCGAGCTGTACGCCGTCCTGGGCCTCGCCCCGCGGGAATGCGGCAGCCCGCTCAGGCTTCTGCCCTCTCCCCGCCCCGCCGACCGCTCGCCCACGGCCTTCGACGTCCACGCCGAGATCACCACGGACGGTGTACGCATCGCACGGCACCCCGTCGGCATCACACCGGCGGGACACCATCTCGCCGTGGAGTACGGCGCCGCAGGCGAGAGCCTGACCCGCTCCGCCGGCCTGTTGTACCGCCGTCCCCGCCCCCCGTCGGCCACCCGGGCGGATGTGGCCTGGAGCGCGGACGGGTGGGCCCGGTACGCCTTGTCCGCGTACCCCGGTTGCCGCTCGGCCGCGGCGATCCTTCCCTCAGGGCTGTGCCTGCTCAGATTCCGCGGCCACGCCGATCCGTACGTCGTCGGGACCGAACCGTACGACGAGGCCGACGGACGCGTCGCACAGGCCGACCCGGCCGCCACCGCGTCGGCCGTCCATGCCTGGCTGCTCGCCGGCGGCACGCCTCCTTCCGTGCCTGCGCGCCTGACCTGCCACATCGGTGACCGCGGCTTCCGCGTCCTGCTCCGCCCGGCCGCCGCAGACGAGGCCATGCACCTGGTCTGAACGGAAATCCCTCCGGCTCCGTACGGTCCGGTTGTCAGGACGGCCTACTCGTCGTCAAGCCCGTTGCGCCGCCGGATGGCATGGGATGCCACACGATGAACCTCGGCTTCGGCGGTCTGCCCCTCCGCGTCGGCCAGTTCGGCCATCGCGTCGTGGATGCGTGCCTGATCGAAGCCGGAACCCCGTCGGCGGGCGGCGTGCAGCGACTGCTCGTACAGCGGCCGCGCCTCATCCGTACGGCCGAGTTCGCGCAGAACTCCGGCGAGCGCGAACCCAGTTCGCCGCGTCATCCTCTCGCGGCCCAGTTCCACGGCTGTGGCATGCGCCTCGGACAGCAGGCGGTACGCCGCCTCCGGTTCGCGCAGAGCAGCCTTGGCCTCGCCCAGCCGGTAGGTCTGGAGCATGACTCCGTAAGGGTTGGGAATAGCCAGGTTCATGTCGCGTGACCGGGCGAAATCGAGGGCGGCACCCTGCCAGTCGCCGCGTACACCGTTGAGCATCCCCCGGAACTCGGTCAACGACGCGGCGAGTTTGCGGTCCCGCACGCCGTCTCCCAGAATCCCGAGAACGGCTTCGGCGCTGTCGAGTTCGCCGGCGGCGTCGGTCAAGCGCCCCGCCTCCCACAACGGACGTGCGAGCTGGCATCGTGTCCGCACCAGCCATGCGGCGTTTCCACCATGGCGGACGGCGGAGGCCACGGCGAGGCGGAAGACCCCGGTCACGTCCGACTGGTGAGGATGGTCGAGCGCGTACGTCCACAGCGGCTCGGACAAGGCCACCACCTCGGCGTCCAGCTCACGCTCGTGGGCCTGCCGTACGGCGGCGAGCAGCGTGTGGCGTTCCTCGTACAGCCAGCGAGAGGCAGCTTCGGCCCGCTCGGTCCTGGCCGCGTCGTCGGCCGCCTCTGCGGGATCCTCCAGCGACACGTCCGGTGCGCCGGGCACCGTGGGGTACTCCTCCGAGACGATCAGCCGCCGGCCGGCGGCAAACCGGTCCGCGCGTTGCGCCTGCCGGACGATCCAGCGCAGTAGACGCGTCCGGGCCTGGCCCACCTCTCCGTCCTGGGTGTCCCGACCTGACCGGCGCAGCGCGTGCCCGTGCAACGGACCCGGCAGTCGCATCCGCCCGTCTCCCGTGCCGGTCAGGGAACGCAGATCGAGTAACCCGGCGCCGTGCAGTTCCTCGAGTGCGTCCTGGCAGGGCTCCTCACCGAGCCCCAGCAGGGCGGTGGCGGAGGGCACGGTGAAGGTCGCTCCGGGATGGTGCGGCAACAGGCAGTAGAGCAGCCGCGCAGGGTGGGACAGGCTGTCGTACACGGTGTCCCAGATCCGCTCCACGTCCGGCAGGCCCTTCTCCGCCAGCTCACTGCGCAGATCCGGGATCAGACGGGCGAGCGGGCGCAGCCGATGTACGCGCACCCACCGTCCGGCGGCGTGCAGGGCCGCCGGCAGACCGTCGCACAACCGCACCAGCGTCCGCACAGCCTCGGGGTCGGCGGCGAGCCGTGGATCCTGGACGATCAGGCCCAGCAGTTCGGTGGCCGCCCACTCCTCCAGCGGCGGCAGCTTCATGCCGACGGCGGCGCCGTCCTCCAGGTCGTGGAGCGGGCCGTGGCTGGTAACGATCACCAGGCTCTCCCCGGACGCGGGAAGAAGAGGGACGATCTCCGAGGCATAGCGCGCGTTGTCGACGACCAGGATCAGTCTCGCATCGGACGTCATGTTCCAGTACTGCCGGCACCGCGCCTTGAACTGTGCCGCGACCAGCTGCGGCTCCACGTCCAGGGACTCCAGCAACTGCGCCAGCACGTCGCCGGGATCCAGCACGCCGCCCAGCCGGAAGTCGTCCAGATCGACCATCAGGATGCCGTCGGGGAAGCCGTCCCGCTCCACACGGGCGATCAGATGCGCCAACTCGGTCTTCCCCATGCCGCCCGGCCCGCTGAACGTCACCACCAATGGCCTGGATCGGCCCTGCCACTCCCGCACCGCCCGAAACGCCCGCTCCCGCTGCTCGTCACGATCGACGAAATGCGTGGGCTCCGGCGGCAGTTCCACCCTCATGCGACCCCTCTCGGACTTCTCACCCTCGCTCGATTCTCCACGGTGTCCACGCAGTGCCTGTCCCTCAAGCAGGCGTGCACACAACCACGCACTCTAGAAGCCCAGTTCAGGCGTGGAGTCCATGGAGCCCTCAGCTGCCGTGAGGCGGGAACGGGCCGAGCACGTCGCTGCTCTCCTCGCCCAACAGCCGCGCGTGGGACCGACGCCGATCGCGCCGGGAAGGTACTCGAAGCCGAGGTTCCACGGTCGGGAGAGCTCGGCCGGGTCAAGCGGTGCGAGTCTGCTGCTGATGGCCTGGCGGCGACCCTCCCGGTCAGGGACGTGACGGGTAAGGCATTTGACCGCGTACCACCGCCCCGACGCGGCCGAGGTCAGCGAGAACACGCTCGCGAACGCGCCGAAGATGACACGGGGCAGGCCGAGCTCGGTCGGTTCCGGTCTTGCGTCCGGCCGGCGGCGAGGCCATTTCCCGCGTCCGCGTCGCCGACCATGCGCCCGTCCGGTCCGCGTCCGTGGACGTCAGACCCGACACATCCCCACTCCCCCACATCCCCACATCCCTCCATCCCTTGCCGAGCCAGCGAGCCTGGAGACAACCCACGGCGTCGCAGCCGTCCCTTCACCGCCGGGCCAATCCGGCGCCAGGTGCCGCACCACCTGCCCAGCGGTGCAGAGCGGCTTCCAGGCCGGCGACGGCGGCGGGGTCGGTCGTGTCGGCCGTCTCGCAGGCCCAGGCGACCACGCCGTCCGGGCGTACCAGCAGCGCGGTCGGCGTCGTCGCGTGGTCATCGGTCACGATGCTCACGCGCCCGGTCCAGGCCGCGGCGAGGCGGGCGAACGCGCCGTCCGCCGTGCGGTCGAGCAGCAGGAATCCGCCACCGTGACCGTGGTCGACCAGACGGGAGCCGCCCCTCAGCCACAGGTCGGGGACGTACCGGCCGGCCAGCGGATGATCGCCGGGCAGGTCGACGCGCTGTGTGACACCGGAGATCTTCTTGACCGCATGGGTCGCACCGGCCCGTGTGCCCAGCAGATCGGAGACGACCTCCCGGAGCGCGGCCGACTTCGCGTCCCCGCGCATCACCCCGGTCTGGGCCCGCGTCCAGTCCAGCACCCAGGCGCCGAGGGGGCGCCGCTCGGCGTCGTAGGTGTCGAGCAGCCCTTCGGGGGCCCACCCGGCGACCACGGCACCGAGCTTCCAGCCGAGGTTCATGGCGTCGCCGACCCCGAGATTGAGCCCCTGCCCGCCGAACGGCGAGTGCACGTGCGCGGCGTCACCGGCCAGCAGCACCCGCCCCGACCTATAGGCCGCGGCCTGGCGGGCGTTGTCGCTCCAGCGGGTCGCGGCGCCGCGCAGCGCGGTCAGCGTGACGTCGGTGCCCGATACCCGGCGCAGACTGGCCTGCACCTCTTCGAGGGTGACGGGCACCGATCCGGGGGCGGGTGCGCCGTCGAACTCCACGGTGACGACCCGCCCTGGCTGCGGCCCGCAGCGGTACGCACCCCGGGTCGACCACGTCCATCCGTCCGCGAGCTTCTCCGGATCGGCGATGTCGACGACCGCCAGGTGCCCGGTGAGTTCGGGGGCGGTGCCGGGGAAGTCGATGCCTGCGAGACGGCGTACGGTGCTGCGTCCGCCGTCGCACCCGACCAGCCACCCGGTGCGCACCGGGCCGGCGGTGGTACCGACGACGACACCGTCGCCGGTGTCCTCCAGCGCGGTGACCTCCACCCCACGGCGCACCGGTACGCCGAGCCGCGTGACATGGCCGGTCAGCAAGTCCTCCAGCTCACGCTGCGGCACCATCCGCGCGCCGGCGACCGCGGCGTGCGCGGCAAGGTCGGCGTCGGACCAGTCCACAAGGTCGGCATCGAGGATGATTCCGGCGAAATGCCCGGTGAACCGCGGCTCGTCGGCCCGCGGGCGGTCACCGGACGGCCGGTCGTCGGACGGCCGGTCACCGGACGGCCGGTCGTCGGACGGCCGGTCGTCGGACGCGGGAGCGAACGAGCCCACCCGGGCCAGCACCGCTCGCTGCACTTGTTCGGCGGCGGGCAGCAGGCCGCGGCGGTCCAGTGCCGCGGCCGTCGGCACGTTGACGGCCCCCGCCTTCATCGACCGGTCCGGCTCGGTCCGTCGTTCGAGTACCTGCACCCTCGCCCCGGAGAGCGCCAGTTCGGCGGCGAGCACGAGCCCCACCGGCCCGGCACCGACCACGGTCACGTCCACATCCGCGCTCACGCTCGCGTCCACACCCACGTCCACGCCCATGTCCTGGTTCACGCCCCTTGTCACGAACGGTGTTCTATAAACGAACGTCGTTCGTGTCAAGTTATGATGGTCGAGTGAACCCGAGAGAGCGACGCGCGGCGCGTCATCAGCCGCCGAACCCTGAGGCCACGACCGACGCCAAGCCACGGCGCCGCAAGGCCCCGATCACCGTCGGACAGGTCGTCGACACCGCGCTGGGCGTCGTCGCCACAGAGGGCTACGAGGCGCTGACCATGCGCCGGCTGGCCGGCGCGCTCGACACCGGACCCGCCTCGCTCTACGCCCACGTCGTCAACAAGGCCGACCTCGACGAGCTGCTCATCGGGCGGCTGTGTGCCGAACTCGTACTGCCCGTGCCCGACCCCGCGGACTGGCGGGAACAGATCCGCGGCGTGTGCGCCCAGATGCGCGACCAGTACCTGAAGTACCCCGGCATCTCCCGCGCCGCGCTCGCCATGGCCCCCACCGACCTGCAGGCCATGCGTGTCACCGAAGGCCTGCTGGCGATCCTGCTCGCCGGCGGCGTCGCCCCGCAGGCCGCCGCCTGGGCGATCGACGCCCTCCTGCTGTACGTGGCCGCCTACTGCCTCGAAGTGTCCGTCGCACGCCGGCGGGCGACGGACGACGACACCGCCTGGGTCCTCGACCGCGACGAACTCCTGCGCCGGTTCACCGCCTTGCCCGCCGAGACCTTCCCCCACACCACCCGCCACGCCGCCGAGCTCACCGCCGGCGAGGGCCACGACCGCTTCGACTTCACGCTCGGCATGCTGATCGACGGCCTCGCAGCCCGCTGAACCGAGGGCGTGGCCGATTCTCACTTCACGCACCCGTGCACTTACTCTGTGCATCCATGAGGGTCGGTCCGGAAGCCCACGACCGCCGCTCCGTGCCACGCACGGCAGCGGCGGTTCTGGTGCTGTTGGCCGCCCTCGTGCATCTCCTGGCCTGTGCACACGGCCCAACCGCATGGCCCGACGGGCCCGATGCGCGTCCGGTCGCCGGCCAGGTCGTCGTATCGGGCGCACTTCCGGCTGCGCCACCCGATGCTCCGTGGGATGCGCTGTCGGATGCGCACGGCGACTCCGGGCCGGGACCGGAGCGGCACTGCTGTCATGCGGACGAGCCGTCGATCCAGGCGCCGCGCGACACCGGCCCGGTCAAGCACCCGGGACGGGGGACGGGGCAGGAGGGCGTGCTCGGCGTCGGGGACCGCGTTCCCGCCGGATCCGTGGTCCGTTCGGGCCGTCCCCCGCGCGTCCCGGACCGCTCCGGCTCCCCGATCGGGCGGTCCCTGGCCCGCTTGGGCGTGTGGCGGACCTGATCGGCGGTCGGCCGTGTCCCTGCGCCTCGCACGCGCAGCGGAGCACGGCGGCAGTGGACCGACTCCCCCTCGTGTCACGGCCGTCGGCCGTTCGCCGACCGGCCGCAGGAGAAGCACGCCATGAACCACACCGCGCACACGCACACCCCCCGCACGCCGTCCGGGCAGCCCCGGCGGCCGATGCGCACACCGGCCGGACTGGTCGGCGACACCCCCGTCCTGTGGATCGCGGAGCCCTTCACCGCCGCCGGCCGCGGCTTCTGGGCCAAGCTCGAAGGACTCAACCCCGGCGGTCTGAAGGACCGTGCCGCCCTGCACATGGTCGCCGCGGCCCGCGCCCGCGGGCGGTTGCGGCCCGGCGCCCGGATCGTGGAGTCCAGCTCCGGAACGCTCGGCCTCGGGCTCGCGCTGGCCGGGTCCGCGTTCGGGCATCCCGTCACCGTCGTCACCGATCCCGGCATGGAACCCCTGATGAGCGGGCTGCTCACCGCGTACGGCGCCGGGATCGAGGTCGTCGCCGAGCCGCACCCGGCCGGCGGCTGGCAGCAGGCGCGCCTGCGCCGCGTCGAGGAGATCCTGGCAGGGGATCCGGGCGCCTGGCACCCGAACCAGTACGACAACCCGGACAACGTCGCCGCGTACGCATCGCTCGCCCGGGAGCTGGCCGCCCAACTCGACCGCGTCGACACGCTCGTCGTCTCCGTCGGCACCGGCGGTCACTCCGCGGGCATCGCCTCGGTGTTGCGCCGTCCGTTCCCGCGGCTGCGCGTCGTCGGCGTGGACGCGACCGGTTCGACGATCTTCGGTCAGCCCGCCGCGCCCCGCCTGATGCGCGGCCTGGGCAGCAGTGTCCACCCCCGCAACGTCGCCCACCACCTCTTCGACGAGGTGCACTGGGTCGCCGCCGGCGAGGCGGTCTGGGCCGCCCGGCGGCTGGCCCGCGACCACTACACGACCGGCGGCTGGAGCGTCGGCGCAGTCGCCCTCGTCGCCCGCTGGCTCGCCCGTACCCTGCCCGCCGGGAACCGTGTCGTCGCCGTCTTCCCGGACGGGCCGCAGCGCTACGTCGGCACGGTCTACGACGACGCCTACTGCCGTACGCACGCGCTCCTGGACCGCACGCCCGCCGACGACCCGGACGAGATCGCCCACCCCGGCGAGCGGACCGTCACCCGCTGGACCCGCTGCACCCGTATCCACGACCCGCTCGCCCCGCACGGCACGCGCAGCACGGACGGCACGCGCGGCACGGCAGAGGAGCACGGCACGTCGGCACCGAACGGAGGGGTCCGATGAGGGACTTGTGGCAGCAGACCCGATCCTTTCCGCCCCCGGCACGGTTGTTGATGGCCAATCAGTTCGCCATCAACCTGGCCTTCTACATGCTCATGCCCTACCTCGCCGCCCACCTCGCACACGGACTCGGCCTCGCCGCCTGGGCGGTGGGGCTCGTGCTCGGCGTGCGCAACTTCTCGCAGCAGGGGATGTTCCTCATCGGCGGCACCCTCGCCGACCGCCTCGGCTACAAGGCCCCGATCATGGCGGGCTGTCTGCTGCGCACCGTGGGTTTCGGGCTGCTCGGCTGGGTCGACGACCTGCCCGCCCTGATCGCCGCCTCCGCCGCGACCGGCTTCGCGGGCGCCCTGTTCAACCCCGCCGTCCGCGCCTACCTGGCCACGGAGGCCGGCGAACGACGCGTCGACGCGTTCGCCGTGTTCAACGTCCACTACCAGGCCGGCATGCTCCTCGGCCCGCTCGTCGGACTCGCCCTGCTGGCGGCCGACTTCCGCCTCGCCTGCACGACCGCGGCGGCCGTCTTCGCCGGACTCACCCTGCTCCAGTGGCGCGCCCTGCCCGCACGCCACGCCCGGCCGGCGGGCGCCGCGGGAGGCAGTGTGGCCGCGCAGTGGCGCACGGTCGTGGCGAACCGGCCCTTCCTGCTCTTCGCCACGGCGATGACCGGCTCCTACGTCCTGGCCTTCCAGGTCTACCTCGCGCTGCCCCTCGCCGCCACCGACGCCCTCGGGTCCGGCGGTACGGCGGTCACCAGCGGCCTGTTCGTGGTGTCGGCCGGGGTCGCTGTGGCCGGGCAGCTGCGGCTGACGGGCTGGGCGAAGCGGCGGTGGCGACCCGAACAGGCACTGGTGCGCGGGCTGCTCGCGATGGGGCTGGCGTTCCTGCCGCTCGTGTTCGCCCCGCGCGCCTCGTCCCCGGCCGTGCTCGGCTCGCTGGTGGCGGCGGTCGTGCTCCTCGCGGCGGGTTCGGCGGTGGTCTACCCGTTCGAGATGGACACCGTCGTCGCCCTGTCCGAAGACCGGCTCGTCGCCACGCACTACGGCCTCTACAACACCGTCTCCGGCCTCGGCATCACCCTGGGCAACCTGGTCGTCGGCGCGATGTGGGACTACGCGCTGCGCCACGGCGCCCTCTGGCTGACCTGGGCGGCACTGACGGCGACGGGGACGGCCTGCGCCGCCGCGGTGGCCGCTCTCGCGCGAAGCGGACGACTGACGGCACGGCGGCCGGAGGCGGTCGCGGCCTGGAAATAGGCACCGCCGTCAGGGCCACCTCAGTGGTCGCGACGCTCCTCGGGCGGTTTCGCGGTGGGCGGGCGATCCTGGTGAGCGAGCGGCGCTGCGCGGTGGCAGCGCTGCGCGGAGGCCAGGAGGCGCGCCCCGGTGATCGCCGTCAACCCGTTGAACAGTGCCTCGGTGCTGGCCGCCTTCGGCGCGCTGGGTGTCCTTGTGGTGCTCTTCGCGGAGTCCGGCCTGCTGGTCGTCGGCTTCGTCCTGCCCGGTGACACACTGCTGTTCCCGGCCGGGGTGCTGTGCGCCGGCAGCGCGCACCAGCCGCCACGGCTCACGCTGTGGCAGGTGCTGGTGTGCGCCGCCGTCGGGGCGGTGGCCGGCGGGCAGGTCGGCTATCTGATCGGCCGCCGCGGCGGGCAGGCGCTCCTGGCCCGCACCTCCAGCCGCCGGGTGAAGGCGGCGGCCGCCCGCGCCGAGGATCTGCTCGCCCGGTACGGCTATGGGAAGGCGCTGGTCATCGGCCGGTTCGTGCCGTTGCTGCGGACGGTACTGCACCCCGTCGCCGGTGCGCTCGGGGTGCCCGTCCGCACCTTCACGCTGTGGCAGACCGTGGGCGGCGTGCTGTGGTCACAGACGCTGGTCCTCGCCGGCTACAGCCTGGGGGCGTCGGTCCCGCACCTCGACGACTACCTGCTGCCGCTGGTCGCGGTGGTCGTCTTCGTGTCGATGCTGCCGTTGCTGATCGAGGCGTACCGCCGACGGCGCGAGAACCGATAAGGGCCGGGCCGCACGGCGCAGCCGTGGATCGCACCCGGCCCCGCGCCCCTTCAGGGCGTTTCAGACGTCCGTACCCCGATACGTGACCCGGCCCCCGACCACCGTCAGCACGACCGGCAGGTCCGCCAGATCCGTGTCGGCCACCGCCGGCGGATCGTCGGCCAGGACCGTGAGGTCGGCGCGGTGCCCCACGGAGATCGCCCCTGCCCGTGCCTCCTCCCCCGCCGCCCGGGCGGCGTTGACCGTCATGCCCTGGAGCGCCTGCAGCGGGGTGAGGGCCTGAGCCGGGCCGTGCGGGGGCGGGGAGAGGTCGGCGGGGCGGCGGTGGCGGGCGCCGGCCATCGCCTCCAGCGGCGGGTACGGCGCGATGGGCCAGTCGGAGCCGAGCACGATCCGCGCCCCGGCCTCCCACAGGTCCCGGCAGCAGTCCGGTGGGGCAGTGCGCGTCGAACAGATCGATCAAGGCGGGTACGCCGTCGAGGACGGGGCCGAGGGCGGCGGTGCCGGGGGCGGTGCCGAAGGCGTTGGGGTCCAGGCCCCAGCCGCGCAGCCGGCCGCCGGGCGGCAGGGTCCGTACCGCCTCGGCGAGCGCGCCGCGCACGGCGTCCGGATCGCGGCAGCCGGACAGGTCGACGCCCATGGTGCGCTCGGCGCCGGACACCGGGTGCAGATGCCCGTCGGTCAGGCCCGCGGTGACCACCGCGCCGCGCAGGTCGACGACCGTGGTGCCGGGTCCGGCGAGCGCGCGGGCCTCCCGATCGTCGCCGAGGAAGCTGATCCGCCCGTCCCGCGCGGCGAGCGCGGTGTGCGGCAGGGCGCCGCCCGTGGCGGGGTCGAGCAACCGGGCGGAGAGCAGGGCATCCCACGCAGCGCCGACACCCCGAACGCCCAGCGAGCGCCAGGGCCACCCGCGCCCGACCGCCGACCATGCCGCAGCCGGGCATCGGACGGAATCGGCGCGCGCGAGGAAACCCCCGCCCCGAGCTCCCTCGCGGGGCCGGCGCCCCGAACGCCCAGCGGGCGCCGAGCACGCCGCAGCCAACTACCGGCCCGCGCACCGGACACCGCACGGAATCGGCACGCGCCGGGAAACCATCAACCCGCCCCAGGCCAGCCCCTCTCCCCCGCACGACCGACGCGCCGGGCACCGAGCAGGCGGTGGTCCCGAGTCGCGCCGGTCCGCGTCGGTGGCCGTTCGCCGGGGGGTTCACCGCGGGGTGCCGCCCTTGCGGCGTTTGCGGTTCGGGCGGTGGAGGCGGTGGGCGGTGGGCAGTTCGCCGATCGCGGCGCGGACATGGGCCGGGTCGCCCTCGCGGGAGCCTCCCGCGCACCACCAGGACGGCCGTCCGTCGACCTCCCTCGGGTGCATGCCCAGGTCGTGAAGGGTGCAGACCGGCCACACCCGCCACAGCCGCTCGCTCACCGTCTCCTGGGCGGCGTCGGCGACGGCCGTCAGAGCCTCGGCGGCCGACTCGTACGGCATCAGCGGGTTGCCGTGCGCCTCGCCGTCGGAGAGGGCCACGTAGACCTGCTCGTCCGGGTCCGCCGTCTCCGGGTAGACCGTCAGCCGCAGCGGACGCTGCTCGGGGAGGGTCGCCGCCAGATCCCGGTTGACGGCCGCCAGCGCCTCGTCCCACAGCGGGTGTCGGCCGACGGGCACCTGGCTCGGCTCGGGCGGCCGGAAGGGAGCGCACATACGTACATCCTCCCAGACCGGTGACCGGCCGAATCGAACCCGTCCGAGGAAGCGGACACCGCCTTCTGGACGCCTCTGTGACGAGCCGTGAGACTGGGCCGGGAACGGCGCCCCGGCGCCCCGCTCTTCAGGACGGTGACCATGGAAGAGGAAGTCCCCCGCGTCGAACTCACCCGGCGGGCCGCGGAGCTGGTGCGGCAGCTGCGCGCCGCGCACGGTCCGCTGATGTTCCATCAGTCCGGCGGCTGCTGCGACGGCAGCGCACCCATGTGCTACCCGGACGGTGAGTTCCGCACCGGCGACTCGGACGTGCTGCTGGCGGAGCTGTCGGTGGACGGCGTGGCGGAGCCTGTCACCTTCTGGATGTCCCGCAGCCAGTACCAGGCGTGGAGCCACACCCGGCTGATCGTCGACGTCGTGCCCGGACGGGGTAGCGGCTTCTCACTGGAGGCACCCGAGGGGGTGCGTTTTCTCACCCGTTCTCGCGTAGTCGAGGCGTAGTCGGCCCGCCGTCCTCCCGCTTCTGCTCAACTGCCCCTGAATCCCTTGGAACACGGGGAAACACAAGGAAAGTTGACGAGGCATCAGGGGGCACGGTGGCAGGACGAAGCAGGCGTACGGCAACGGCGAGAGCGGTTCTCACGGTGGTCACCGCGTTCGGTGTGCTGGCCGGTGCGGCCCTGACGGGGGCGGCACCGGCCGCTGCCGTACCGGAGGGCAAGCGGATCGCGCCCGGGGTCACCTACCGGCAGTTCGACGTGCGGGCGGCCGCGGGGCCGACGCACGCCCATCTGCTCACGGTCGACCTGGGCGATCCGCACGTCCGCGTGGACCTGCTGTATCCGGGCGCGGTGGCGGCACGGGCCACCGTCTCCGGGATGGCGGACGCGGCCCGGGCGGTCGCGGGGGTCAACGGTGACTTCTTCAACATCACCGAGACCCAGCACCCGGGCGTGCCGGCCACCGGCGCGAGTGTCGGACCGGCGATCGCCCACGGGCTCGTGCTCAAGGCGGCGGTGCCGGACGGCCAGCGGTTCGGGCCCGCGCTGCCGCCGGGCACGAACACCCGGGACGTCTTCGGCGTCGGTGTCGACCGGCGGGCCCGGATGGACCGCCTCTCCCTCACCGGCTCCGTCCGCACCCCGGCGGGCCGGTTCCCGCTGAAGGGCCTGAACCAGTACGCCCTCCCGGAGAACTCCGTCGGCGCCTTCACCTCACGCTGGGGCAGCGCCTCGCGCGAGCGCGCGGTCTGCGGATCGGACACCGAGCGCTCGGCGCCGTGCAGCACCGACACCCACGAGGTGCGGATCCGCTCCGGCCGGGTCGTCTCCGCCTCCGAGACCCCGGGCAGCGGCGCGATCCCGGCGGGCACCACGGTCCTGGTCGGCCGCGAGGAGGGCGCGCGGCAGCTGCGCAAGCTCTCCGTCGGCGAGCGGGTGACCGTGACGCACACCCTGGCGGCGGCGTCGTCCGGGGTGCCGTACGCGTTCGCGATCGGCGGGTTCCCGGTGCTGCGGGACGGCCGGGAGCTGTCCGGGCTGAACGACGTCGCCTCGGCGGTGCGCACGGTCGTGGGCCTCGCGGACGGCGGACGGCGGATGCTGATCCTGGCGCTGGACGGCGCCGCCGCCTACCGGTCCGGGATGACGGTCGCCGAGGAGGCGGCCACCATGCGTTCGCTGGGCGCCACCGACGCGTTCAACCTCGACGGCGGCGGTTCGGCGGAGATGGTCACCCGGGATGCCGGCGCCCGTACGGTCACGGTCCGCAACCATCCGAGCGGCGGCGCCGAGCGGCCCGTCGCGAACGGCATCGGCGTCTTCGCCCCCTGATCCGCCCCCCGCCTCAGGGGTGCAGGCTGCTGACCAGCTCGGCGGTCGCGGTGAGCCCGGTGTTGATGGTGGGCCCCATGCTGGAGCCGGCCATGAAGAAGCCGAGCACCATGCAGACCAGGGCGTGCGAGACCTTGAGCCCGCCGTTGCGCATGAAGATCACGGCAAGGATCATGAGCAACAGCACCACAGAGATGGAAACGGCCATCGGGAACCTCCTCCGCCACGCCCCTTGAGCGGCGTTTCGGCCGCAAGTGTGGCGTAGCGGAGGGTTGGTCCGGGCGGCTGACATGTCCCCCGATCGAGTGGTGTTACGCCGCGGGACGGGCGTCGAGGAAGGCCTCCAGACCGGCGAGGTCGTCGGTGTTGAGGTAGTCGACGCCGGCGGCCTGCAGTTCCGTCCACAGGGCGTCGCGGGCCGGGCCCGCGGCGTCCGGGGTGGCCCAGAACCGCACCAGCTGCCCGTGCGCGTGCGCGGCGGCGGTGATGCTCCGCAGTCTCTGCCGCTCGGCGTCCGGGAACGCGCCCGCCCCGGTCCAGGTGAAGGTCGTCGTCCAGTCGTCGCTGATCAGCGGGATGAAGGAGGCGGGGCGGTGCTGCCGAGGTCGGTGAGCCGGCCGTCGTAGAAGGCCCGCCGCTCCGTCTGCGCCTCCATGGGGATGCGGGCGGCGCGATCGCCGGAGACGACGGCGGTGACCGGTCCGGGGTGGCTGCGCCCGTGCGCGTACCGGCTGAACAGGCGCGGGTAGCGGCGCAGCTGGCGGTCGAGTTCGAGGTACGTCGAGGAGCCCTCGGTCTTGATGTCGATCAGCAGCTGGAGCGGCCGGCGCCACCCCCGGTACACGGAGCCGTGTTCGGCCCGGACGCGCGCGGCGAGCGGGTCGAGGTAGAGGGATTCGAGGGTGCGGGTCGGGTCCAGCTCGGAGCTGTCGTGACCGATGAGGAGCTGGTCGCCGACGAGGAAGATGTCGGCCTCGACGCTGTTGAAGCGGTGGCCGAGGGCGTCGAACAGGGGGTGCGGGTGCTCGTAGTCGTTGTGGGCGTGCGCGTTCCACAGCGGGTGCGGACCCCGGTGCGCGGTGGCCGCCCGGGCCTGTGCCGTGGGCAGGGCGACCGCGCCGGCGAGGGCGGCGCCGAGGGTGGTGAGGGCTCTGCGTCGGGTGGTGAGGGCCATGCTCTGCCTCCCTTGAGGGGCCGGATGGGACCGGGGCGAGTATGCGTGTCCTCGCCGCTCAACGGGCCTGGCCTTGAAGGGAGTTGGCGCGATATTCACTGCTCCGGAGTAGCCGCGCGAAGAAGCCCGCCCCGGTGGGGCGGGCTTCAGCCGGGTGACCTCAGGGCGCCTGGAGGTCGACCAGCCCGGCCAGCGCCGAGCGATGTGCGCCCGCCGTGCCGTACGCGATCGAGTCCGCCTTGGCCCGCTTGAGGTACAGGTGGATCGGATGCTCCCAGGTCATCCCGATCCCGGCGTGCAGTTGCAGCGCCTCCTCGGCGGCGTGGACGGCGACGGGGGCGGCGTACGCCTGCGCGACCGCGACCGCGATGTCCGTGTCCTCGCCGGAGGCCAGCGCGTCGGCGGCGGCGCGGGCGGCGGCCCGGAGGTTGACCGTCTCCAGCCACAGCTGGGCGAGCCGGTGCTTGAGGGCCTGGAAGCCGCCGACCGGCCGGTTGAACTGCTTGCGCTCCTTGAGATAGCGGACCGTCTCGGTCAACAGCCAGTCGGCGACGCCCAGTTGCTCGGAGGCGAGCAGACCCGCGGCTGCGCGCAGGGCACGCCGTACGGCGGGTTCCGCGTCGCCGACACGGCGGCCGGGGGCGGCCGCGAGGGTCACCGTGGCGAGCGGCCGGGTCAGGTCCAGGGCGACCTGCGGGGTGACGGTCACGGCATCGGCGGGCACGGCGTACAGGCCGCCGTCGTCGGCCGGGACCAGCAGTACGTCGGCCACGGCCGCGTCGGCGATGCCGGTCAACTCGCCGTGCAGGGCGCCGTTCTCGATGCGCACGGCGTGGGCGGCGGTACCCGCAGCCGTGTGCAGGGCGACCGCGAGGGCGCCGATGGTGCGGCCGGAGGCCAGCCGCTCCAGCAGCTCCGCGTCGCCGCAGGCGAGCAGGGCCTCGGTGGCCACGACCGCGCTGGTGAGGTAGGGCACGGGCGCCACGGCCCGGCCCAACTCCTCCAACACGACGGCCGCTTCACGGTGCGAGGCGCCCTGGCCGCCCTGTGCCTCGGGCACCAGGAGGCCGGCCAGGCCCATGCCGTCGGCGAGCAGCTTCCACAGGGCGAGGTCGTGCGGGGCGTCCGACTCGGTGCGGGCGATGACGTCGGCCGGGGCGCAGTGGTCGGTGAGCAGGTCCCGTACGGCGGCCCGCAGCGCCTCTTCCTCCTCGGAGTAGAGCAGATCCTGCTGTGTGCGCTGTGTCGGCTGCGTTGTCATCGGGACAGGTCCTTCCACGCGACGTCCTTGTCGGTGCGCGGCTCGGCGGGCAGGCCGAGGACGCGCTCGGCGACGATGTTCAGCAGGACCTCGCTGGTCCCGCCCTCGATGCTGTTGCCCTTGGCGCGCAGATAGCGGTAGCCGGCGTCGCGGCCGGTGAAGTCGACGAGTTCGGGGCGGCGCATGGTCCAGTCGTCGTACAACAGGCCTTCCGCGCCGCGGAGTTCGACCTCCAGGCCGCTGATCTCCTGGTTGAGGCGGGCGAAGGCGAGCTTCATGCCGGCGCCCTCGGGGCCGGGCTGTCCGGCGACGAGCTGCTGGCGCAGCCGCTCGGCGGTGAGGCGGGAGACCTCGGCCTCGACCCACAGCTTCAGCAGCCGCTGATGGAGGTCGTGGGTGCGCAGTTCGGGGCGCTCGCGCCAGGTCCCCGCGACCGGGCCGATCATGCCGCCCTCGCGGGGCAGCCGCATGCCGCCGATGGCCACACGCTCGTTGTTGAGCGTGGTCTGCGCGACCCGCCAGCCGTCGCCGATCTCGCCGAGGCGGCGGGAGTCGGGGATGCGGACGTCGGTGAGGAAGACCTCGTTGAACTCGGCCTCGCCGGTGATCTGACGCAGCGGCCGGACGTCGACGCCCGGGTCGGTCATGTCGCACAGGAAGTAGGTGATGCCCGCGTGCTTGGGCACGTCCGGGTCGGTGCGGGCGATGAGGATGGCCCAGCGGGCGTTGTGCGCGCCGGACGTCCACACCTTCTGCCCGTTGACCACCCAGTCCTCGCCCGTACGGACGGCGCGGGTGCCGAGCGCGGCGAGGTCGGAGCCGGCACCGGGCTCGCTGAACAGCTGGCACCAGACCTCCTCTCCGGTCCACAGCGGCCGCAGATAGCGCTGCCTCTGCTCGTCCGTGCCGTACTTGAGGATGGTCGGCGCGGCCATACCGAGCCCGATGCCGTTGCGGCGCGCGTCGTTGTCGGGGGCGCCGGCGGCCTCCAGCTCGGCGTCCACGGCAGCCTGGAGATGCCGGGGCGCGCCCAGTCCGCCGAGGCCCTCCGGGTAGTGCACCCAGGCGAGGCCGGCGTCGAAGCGGGCCCGCAGGAACTCCAGCCGGTCGGTGCTCGCGACCGGGCAGCGGTCCAGCAACTCCCGTGTGCGGCGCACCAGTTCGTCGGCGTCGGTCATGCTGCTCCCTCCATCACCACGGCGATCCGGCCGGTGGAGCGGCCGTCCGCCACCTTCTGCACGGCCGTGGCGGCCCCGCTCAGCGGCACCCGCTCGCTCACCAGCGGCTTGATCGCGCCCCGGGCGGCCAGCTCGGTCAGTTCCTCGTGGCAGTGCCCGATGAGCCCCGGGTTCTTGGTGGCGTACAGGCCCCAGTGCAGGCCGAGGATCGAGTAGTTCTTCACCAGGGCGTGGTTGAGCGCCGGGCTCGGGATGCCGCCGCTGGCGAAGCCGACGACGACGATCCGGCCCTCGAAGGCGACCAGCTTGGCGGACTGGGCGTAGGCCTCGCCGCCGACCGGGTCGTAGATCACGTCGGCGCCCCGGCCGCCGGTCGCCTCCTTGACCGCGGAGATGACGTCCTCGGCTCGCCGGTCGACCACCACGTCGCAGCCCAACTCGCGTGCGACGGCCGCCTTTTCGGCTCCGCCGACGACACCGATCACGGTGGCGCCGGCCGCCTTGCCGAGCTGGACGGCGGCGCTGCCGACACCGCCGGCGGCGGCGTGCACGAGCAGGGTCTCGCCCGCCTCCAGGTGGGCCCGGCGGTGCAGGCCGAACCAGCCCGTCTGGTAGCCGATGTGCAGCGCGGCGGTCTCGGCGTCGTCCAGCGCGGCGGGGGCGGGCAGCAGCGCGCGGGCGTCGGCGACGGCGTACTCGGCGAAACCGCCGTGCGGCAGCGCGGGGTTGGCGATCACCCGGCGGCCGTCCTCGGTCTCGGCGCAGATCTCCACGCCGGGCGTGAACGGCAGCGGCGGCCGCACCTGGTACTGGCCCCGGCACAGCAGGGCGTCCGGGAAGTTGATGTTGGCGGCGCGCACCCGCAGCAGGACCTGGCCGTCACCGGGCGTGGGCGGCTCCACCTCCGCGAGGCGCATCACCTCGCTCGGCTCGCCGTTCTCGTGCACTTGCCATGCCTGCATGCGGGGCCTCCACGGGACTGCTTCGTCTGACCGGGTCCGACGGCATACTAAGCGGTCGCTTGCCGATCAGGGAACAGCCGGCCGCCGGGAAGCCGCGTCACATACGCGTCGACCGGATCACTTCCGCGTCGGCCGCGCCCGTACATGCATCCGTTCCCCTTGTGGCCCGAACAGACTCAGGAACTCCACCGGGCCCTCCCCCGTCGAGCCGAACCAGTGCGGCACCCGGGTGTCGAACTCGGCGGCCTCCCCCGCCGACAGCACCACGTCGTGCTCGCCGAGAACCAGCCGGAGCCGGCCCGACAGCACGTACAGCCACTCGTACCCCTCGTGGGTGCGCGGATCCGGCTCCTGCTTCCGTTGCGGTTCGAGGACCTTGAAGGCCTGGAGCCCGCCGGGCTGGCGGGTCAGCGGCCAGTGCGTGCGCCCGCCCCGGACGATCGGCTCGGCCCGCACCCGCGGGTCCCCCACCGGGGGCGCGCCGACCAGTTCGTCCAGCGGCACCTGATGGGCCTGGGCGATCGGCAGCAGCAGCTCCAGGCTGGGCTTGCGCAGGCCGGACTCCAGCCGGGACAGGGTGCTCACGGAGATCCCGGTCGCCTCCGACAGCCCGGCCAGGGTCACCTCGCGCTCCTTGCGCAGGCGCCGCAGCCGGGGGCCCACCTCGGAGAGAACGTCGTCGGTACTCATGGTCGTATTGCAGAATCGGCAAAGACATTTGTCAATACGGCAGGCCCTGGAGCACGGTCGCGCCATGACCGATAACAGCAGGTACGAAGTGGTCGTCGTCGGAGGCGGGGCCGCCGGGCTGTCCGCCGCGCTGGTCCTCGGCCGGGCCCGGCGCCGCACGCTGGTCGTCGACGCGGGCGAGCCGCGCAACGCGCCGAGCGCGCACATGCAGGGATATCTGTCCCGCGACGGCATGTCCCCGGCCGACTTCCTGGCGGTCGGGCGCGAGGAGATCGCCCGGTACGGCGTGGAGCTGGTCCGGGACCGGGCGACGGACGCGGGACGGGACGGCGAGGGCTTCACCGTCCGGCTCGCGCGGGGCCGGACGGTACGCGCCCGGCAGCTGGTGATCGCCACCGGCCTGAAGGACGAACTGCCCGACGTGCCGGGGCTGGCGGAGCGGTTCGGCCGGGACGTGGTGCACTGCCCGTACTGCCACGGCTGGGAGGTCCGCGACCGGCCGACCGGGGTGCTCGCGACCTCCCCGCTGAGCGTGCACCAGGCGCTGATGGTCACCCAGTGGTCCGATGACGTGCGGCTCTTCCTGCACGAGGTCGCCGAGTCGGAGCTGACCGACGTCGACCTGCGCCGGCTGGCCGCCGCCCGGGTGGCGGTCGTCCCCGGCCGGGTGACCGGGCTCGTCGTCGACGGCGACCGGCTCACCGGGATCCGGCTGGAGGACGGCGCGGTCCACGACCGTGCGGTGCTCTACGCCGCCCCGCGCGCCGTCCCCCGCAACGACCTGCTGAGCACGCTGGGCGCCGAACTCCGCGAGACGCCGTTCGGCGACTACCCCGTGATCGACGAACGCGGGCTGACCACCGTCCCCGGCCTCTGGGCGGCGGGCAACGCGAGCGGCTTCGCCGAGCAGGTGGTCAACGCGGCGAGCCGCGGGTACCGGGCCGGGTCGGCGATCAACGGGGAACTGCTGATGGCGGACCTGGACGCGATGGTGCGGGCGTAGCCGGGGCAACGGTGCGGGTGTAGTCGGCCGGTCTCTGCGCCACCATGGCTGCATGCTGCTTGCCCGGCTCGCCCAGGTGTCCCGGGACGTCGCCGCGACGACGGCGCGGTCCCGCAAGACGGAGCTGCTCGCGGAGCTGTTCCGGGAGACGGCGGCGGACGACGTGCCGATCGTCATCCCGTATCTGGCAGGACGCCTGCCGCAGGGCCGGCTCGGCGTCGGCTGGAAGGTGCTGAGCCACCCGGCGCCGCCCGCCGCCGGTCCCACGCTCACGGTCCGCGAGACCGATGCCCGGCTCACCGAGCTGGGCAAGGTCTCCGGGCCGGGCGCACAGGCGGAGCGGGCCCGGATCGTCGGCGCGCTGATGGGCGCGGCCACGGCGGACGAGCAGGCATTCCTGCGCGGGCTGCTCACCGGCGAGGTCCGGCAGGGCGCGCTGGACGCGGTCGCGACGGAGGGCCTCGCCCGGGCGACCGGCGCCGACCCGGCCGGCGTACGGCGGGCGGTGATGCTGACAGGGTCCTTGCAGACGGTCGCCCGGGCGCTGCTCGGCGAGGGGCCCGGGTCGCTGGAGCGGTTCCGGCTCACCGTCGGCCGGCCGGTGCTGCCGATGCTGGCGCGGAGCGCGTCGTCGGTCGCCGAGGCGGTGCGGGGGCTCGGCGCCTGTGCGGTGGAGGAGAAGCTGGACGGCATCCGGGTGCAGGTCCACCGGGACGGCGACACGGTCCGCGTGCACACCCGCACCCTGGACGACATCACCGACCGGCTGCCCGAAGTGACGTCGGCCGCACGGGAGTTGGCGGGTGAGCGGTTCGTCCTGGACGGCGAGGTGATCTCGTTCGGCGGCGACGGCCGCCCGCGCTCGTTCCAGGAGACCGCGGGGCGCGTCGGCTCCCGGACGGACGTGGCGAAGGCGGCCGGGGCGGTCCCGGTCTCGCCCGTCTTCTTCGACGTCCTGTCGGTCGACGGCCGCGATCTGCTCGACCTGCCGTTCGCCGAGCGGCACGCGGAGCTGGCCCGGCTGGTGCCCGAGCCGATGCGGGTGCGCCGTACCGTCGCCGCCGGACCCGAGGACATCCCGGCGGCGGAACGGTTCCTCGCCGACACCCTGGCCCGGGGACACGAGGGCGTGGTGGTGAAGGCGCTGGACGCGCCGTACAGCGCGGGCCGGCGCGGCGCCGCCTGGCTGAAGGTCAAGCCCGTGCACACCCTCGACCTGGTGGTGCTGGCCGCCGAGTGGGGCCACGGCCGTCGCACCGGCAAACTCTCGAACCTGCACCTGGGCGCGCGCACCGCCGACGGCGGCTTCGCGATGCTGGGCAAGACGTTCAAGGGCATGACGGACGTGATGCTCGCCTGGCAGACGAAGCGGCTGCGCGAACTGGCGGTCGACGACGCCGACGCCGGCTGGGTGGTCCGCGTCCGCCCCGAACTCGTCGTGGAGATCGCCTACGACGGCATCCAGCGCTCCTCCCGCTACCCGGCCGGCGTCACCCTGCGCTTCGCCCGCGTGGTCCGCTACCGCGAGGACAAACGCCCCGAGGAGGCCGATACGGTGGAGGCCCTGCTGGCGGCCCACCCGGAGGTCACACCGTGACGGTGCGTGCGACGAAGCGGAGCGCGGGACTGCTGTTGTTCCGGCACACCGATGAGGGACTTCAGGTGTTGCTCGGCCATATGGGCGGCCCCCTGTGGGCGAAGAAGGACGCCGGAGCGTGGACCGTCCCCAAGGGCGAGCACGAAGGCGACGAGCCCGCCTGGGAGGCGGCCCGGCGCGAGTTCCGGGAGGAGCTGGGGATCGCGCCGCCCGACGGGGAGGCCGTGGCGCTCGGCGAGGTGGTGCAAAGGAACGGCAAGATCGTCACGGCGTGGGCGGTGGCGGCGGACCCGGATCTGTCGGGGTTCAGCCCCGGCACCTTCGCCCTGGAGTGGCCGCCGAGGTCCGGCCGGGTGCAGGAGTTCCCCGAGCTGGACCGGGTGGAGTGGGTGGGCGTCGACCGCGCCCGCGAGGTGCTCGTCACGGCGCAGGCCGCGTTCCTCGACCGCTTGGCCGAACACACGGGCTGAACGGGGCCGTACGCGTTGCGGGCGCCGCGCCCGCGCGCGAAGGTCGAGGCAAGCCCGCTCCCAGGGAGGTCAGCCATGCCCATCGCCACGGTGAACCCGGCGAACGGCGAGACGCTCAAGACGTACGAGCCCATGGGCGAGGAGGAGCTGGAACGCCGGCTCCAGCTCGCGGAGGCCACGTTCCGCACCTACCGGACGACCACGTTCGCCGAGCGCGCCCGCCTGCTGCACCAGGCCGCCGACCTGCTGGACGAGGACCAGCCGGAGATCGGCCGGATCATGACCCTGGAGATGGGCAAGCCCCTCAAGCAGGCGCGCGCGGAGGCCGCGAAGTGCGCGAAGGCCATGCGCTGGTACGCCGAGCGCGCCGAGGAGCTGCTGGCCGACGAGGAGCCCGCCGCGTCGGACGTGACGGACTCGGGGGCGTCGCGGGTGCGGGTGCGCTACCGGCCGCTCGGCCCGGTGCTCGCGGTCATGCCGTGGAACTTCCCCCTGTGGCAGGTCGTACGGTTCGCCGCGCCCGCGCTGATGGCCGGCAACGTGGGCCTGCTCAAACACGCCTCCAACGTCCCCCAGACGGCCCTGTACCTGGAGGACCTGTTCCACCGGGCGGGGTTCAAGGAGGGCTGTTTCCAGACGCTGCTGATCGGGGCGGGCGCGGTGGACGGCGTCCTGCGCGACGAGCGGGTGAAGGCGGCCACGCTGACGGGCAGCGAGCCGGCGGGCCGGGCCGTCGCCGCCACCGCCGGCGAGATGATCAAGAAGACGGTGCTGGAACTGGGCGGCAGCGACCCGTACCTGGTGCTGCCGTCCGCCGACCTCGACCGCGCGGCCGAGGTCGCGGTGACCGCGCGCGTGCAGAACAACGGGCAGTCCTGTATCGCCGCCAAGCGGTTCATCGTGCACGGCGACGTCTACGACGCCTTCGCCGGGAAGTTCGTCGCGGGCATGGCGGCGCTCCGGATCGGCGACCCGATGGCGCGGGACACCGACGTCGGCCCCCTCGCCACCGAGCAGGGTCGCGCCGATCTGGAGGAACTGGTCGACGACGCGAGGCGCAGCGGCGCCGAGGTGCTGTGCGGCGGACAGCGGCCGGACGGGCCGGGCTGGTACTACCCGCCGACCGTGCTCGCCGGGATCCACCGGGACATGCGCATCCACCGCGAGGAGGCGTTCGGCCCGGTGGCCACGCTGTACCGGGCCGGTGACCTGGACGAGGCCCTGCTCATCGCCAACGACTCGCCGTTCGGGCTGAGTTCCAACGTGTGGACGCGGGACGCGGACGAAGTGGAGCGGTGCGCCCGCGATCTGGAGGCCGGTTCCGTGTTCGTCAACGGGATGACCGCCTCTCACCCCGCGTTCCCGTTCGGCGGGGAGAAACGCTCGGGGTACGGGCGTGAGCTGTCCGGGCACGGAATCCGGGAGTTCTGCAACATCACCACCGTTTGGCAGGGGGCGTGACGACGGCGGGGCTACCATCCCATTCGTGAACCGCGAAGTGACTCTGCCGCTGATCGTCGACGACCGCGGGACCCTGCAGGTGGCTGCCGCCGATGTGAGCAAGCTGTTGCGGACCGTGGGCGGGCGCTGGCTGCGGCTGGTCGAGGCCGGGGAGCAGCTGGACGAGGACACGGTGGCGGCGTTGACCATCGAGCTGGCGAAACTCGCGGACCGTATCGACGTGGCGTGCATCGCGCACAGCAGCGGGGCGCCGTAGGGATTCTCAGGCAGGTTGCCCGAGCGATTCCCAGAACATGCTCTCGTACGTTTGCAACAGCGTTCCGTACGTGTGCGCGTCGGCCGTGCTCAACGTGCCCTGGTCCAGGCCCGCCTGCACCGCGGTCCTCGCCTGCTCGTCCAGGTCCGGAGCCGGTGCCGCGAAGAAGTCGAAGAAGGCGCAGGCGTCGTCCGGGAAACCGTAGCGCGTGCGCAGGCCCTCGGCGATCCTGGCGCAGTAGCCGCCCCAGGCCGAGAAGTTGGCCGTCAGGGCGAGGACCGTGTCCGTGGGGGACGCGTTGAGGGCCAGCCAGGAGACGTAGGCGGGGTAGGCCTGGCAGCCCGGCAGCGGAACGTACGCGCGTGCGCGCTCCCGCGTCACACCGCAGGCCCGGGCGAAGGCCGTCAGGTGCTCCGCGGCCAGTTCCTCGCCCGTCGCGAGGGTGGTGAAGTAGGCCGCGGCCGCCGGGTCCGCGCGCTTCGCCAGGTGCTGGAAGGCGCGGCGGTCGGCCGGGATCACCCACCGCTGTTCCAGGGCGAGCCGGGCCAGGGCCTCGCGGGGTGCCGCGCCGCGCTCCACGAGCGGGACGAAGCGGTTGGCCGCCGGGTCCGGGGCCAGTGCCCGGGTGGTCGTCCGGAGCAGCTCTGCGGCCGTGTCCGTCATGGTGTTTCCTCCCTCGCGCGACGTGCGGCTTCGTCTCAGACCCTGACACGGTGTCCCCGGTCTGGAGTAGTCCGGCGCGAGATCGCCGCCCTCACGGGTGATCGTGGGTGGACCACCTCCTGAGGTGAACCACCTTCTGACCGGCGGGCGAAGGCCTTCCGGAAGGCTGAAAGCAGGCGCGGTTCATGGCGACTTTGTGCAGACCGGCAGTGTCGGTTCCGGAACACGTGATCACGATGGAGGAGACGCTGGAGCTGGCGCGCTCCCGTCACGCGGACCACCCACAACTCCCGCTCGCCCTGCGGCTGATCGAGAACACGGGCGTCAAGACCCGGCACATCGTGCAGCCCATCGAGGAGACCCTGAAGCACCCCGGCTTCGAGGAGCGCAACAAGCTCTACGAGGCCGAGGCCAAGGCCAGGGTCCCCGCGGTGATCCAGCGGGCGCTCGACGACGCGGAACTCCTCACCACCGACATCGACGTGATCATCTACGTCTCGTGCACGGGCTTCATGATGCCCTCGCTCACGGCGTGGCTGATCAACGAGATGGACTTCGACCCCACGACGCGGCAGCTCCCCATAGCCCAGCTGGGCTGCGCTGCCGGTGGTGCGGCGATCAACCGGGCCCACGACTTCTGCTCGGCCTACCCCGAGGCCAACGCACTGATCGTGGCGTGCGAGTTCTGCTCGCTGTGCTACCAGCCCACCGACCTCGGCGTCGGCTCGCTGCTCTCCAACGGCCTGTTCGGTGACGGCATAGCCGCCGCCGTGGTGCGCGGCACCGGTGGCACCGGCATCGAACTGGAGCGCAACGGCTCGTACCTGATCCCGAAGACCGAAGAGTGGATCATGTACGACGTCCGCGCGACCGGATTCCACTTCCTGCTCGACAAGCGGGTGCCGGCCACCATGGAGCCGCTCGCCCCGGCGCTCCAGGACCTCGCGGGCCAGCACGGCTGGGACGCGTCCGACCTGGATTTCTACATCGTCCACGCCGGAGGGCCGCGCATCCTCGACGACCTGAGCAAGTTCCTGCAGGTCGACCCGCACGCGTTCCGGTTCAGCCGGTCCACGCTCACCGAGTACGGCAACATCGCGTCCGCCGTCGTGCTGGACGCGCTGCGCCGGATGTTCGACGAGGGCGGCACCGAGCACCGGGCGCGCGGGCTGCTCGCCGGGTTCGGGCCCGGCATCACCGCGGAAATGGCGCTGGGCCGCTGGCGCGGCTCCGACCGAGAAACGGCATGAGTACGGCATGACGGAAGAGACACTCACCGAGACCCTGCCCCCGATCCGGCACTGGCCGGCGCTCGATCTGACCGGGACGGACTTCGACCCGGTGCTCAGAGAGCTGATGCGCGAGGGACCGGTCACCCGCATCCAGCTGCCCAACGGCGAGGGCTGGGCCTGGCTGGTCACCCGGTACGACGACGTGCGCATGGTGACCAACGACGCCCGCTTCAGCCGCGAGGCGGTCATGGACCAGCCGGTCACCCGGCTGGCCCCGCACTTCATCCCGGACCCGGGCGCGGTCGGCTTCCTCGACCCGCCCGACCACACCCGGCTGCGCCGTTCGGTGGCGGCCGCGTTCACCGCGAAGGGCGTGGAACGGGTCCGGGAGAAGGCGCAGGCCCTGCTGGACGAGCTGGTCGACGAACTCCTCCAGGACGGGCCGCCCACCGATCTGACGGCGCGGATCCTCAGCCCGTTCCCGATCGCGGTGATCTGCGAGATGATGGGCGTCCCGGCCGCCGACCGGCACGTCATGCACACCTGGACGCAGCTCATCCTGTCCTCCGCGCACGGCAAGGAGGTCAGCGAGAAGGCCAAGCGGGAGATGGCCGCGTACTTCTCCGACCTGATCGGGCTGCGCGAGAACAGCACGGCCGAGGACGTCACCTCGCTGCTCGGCGCCGCGGTGGGCCGGCGGGAGGTGACGCTGGGCGAGGCCGTCGGGCTCGCCGTGCTGCTCCAGATCGGCGGCGAGGCGGTCACCAACAACAGCGGGCAGATGTTCTACCTGCTGCTGACCCGCCCCGACCTGGTGAACCTGCTGCGTGAGCGCCCGGAGATCCGCCCACGGGCGATCGACGAGCTCCTGCGCTACATCCCGCACCGCAACGCGGTCGGACTGTCCCGCATCGCCATGGTGGACGTGGAGATCCGGGGCGTGCGGATCCGCGCGGGCGACCCGGTGTACGTCTCCTACCTGGCCGCGAACCGCGACCCGGACGTGTTCCCGGACCCGGAGACCATCGACTTCTCGCGCAGCCCCAACCCGCATGTCTCCTTCGGCTTCGGCCCGCACTACTGCCCCGGCGGCCAGCTCGCCCGGCTGGAGGAGGAACTGCTGGTGGACACCCTGCTGGACCGGGTGCCGGGCCTGCGCCTGGCCGTACCGCCGGACCAGGTGCCCTTCAGGAAGGGCGCGCTGATCCGGGGTCCCGAGGCCGTTCCGGTGACCTGGTGAGCGCCGGATGACCTGGACCGAGGGACTGTACGTGCCGCCGGGCCACGGCCGTGTCGTCGAGACGCCGGCCCAGCGTGTGACGTTCAAGGTCACCGGCATGCATTCGCGGATGGCCTCCACCTTCGAGGTGGAGGTCCCGCCGGGCTTCGACGTGGGTGCGCATGTGCACACCCGCAGCGAGGAGCTGTTCTACGTCCTGGAGGGCGAACTCGACGTCCTCGCCTTCGAGCCCCGCATCCGTACCCCCGACAACTGGACGGGGTGGGAGTCGAGTTCGGGCAGCCGGGTGGTCCGGGCGACCCCGGGCACGGTGATCGTCGTGCCACCGGGGTGCCCGCACGCGTTCGCGAACCCGACGGACACCCCGGCGAAGATGTTCTTCCAGGCGAGCCCCCCGCCGGATCACGAGCGCTACTTCGAGGAGCTGCTGGAGATCCTCGGCAACGGCGGCCCGCCGGACCAGGAGGCGATCGAGGCGCTGCGGGCCAAGTACGACATCGAGCAGCTGACGCCGCTCCGGCATCGTTAGCGGATCGGCATGCCCGCGAGGGTGCGGGAGATCACCAGCCGCTGGATCTCGCTCGTCCCCTCGAAGATGGTGTAGATGGCGGAGTCCCTGTGCATGCGCTCGACCGGGTACTCCCTGGTGTAGCCGTTGCCGCCGAGGATCTGGATCGCCTGGGCCGTGACCTTCTTGGCCGTCTCGCTGGCGAACAGCTTCGACATGGATCCCTCGGCGGCCGTGAACGGCTTGCCGTTGACCGCCATCCACGACGCCCGCCACACCAGCAGCCGGGCGGCGTCGATCTGCGTCCGCATGTCCGCCAGCTGGAAGGCGACGCCCTGGTTGTCGATGATCGGCCGCCCGAACTGCTCGCGGGTCCTGGCGTAGTCGAGGGCGACCTCGTACGCGGCACGGGCCGTGCCGACCGCCATGGCCCCCACGGCGGGCCGGGACGCCTCGAACGTCGCCATCGCCGCGTTCTTGACGCGCTCCCCGCCACCCGCCTTCGCCTTCTCGCGGGCCCGGGCGAGGCGTTCGTCCAGCTTCTCCTTGCCGCCCAGCAGGCAGGAGCCGGGGACGCGGACGTCGTCGAGGACGACCTCGGCGGTGTGCGAGGCGCGGATGCCGTGCTTCTTGAACTTCTGGCCCTGGGAGAGACCCTCCGTGCCGGGCGGGACGATGAAGGAGGCGTGACCCTTCGAGCCCAGCTCCGGGTCGACGCTGGCGACGACGACGTGGACGCCCGCGATACCGCCGTTGGTCGCCCAGGTCTTCGTGCCGTTGATCACCCACTCGTCCTTCGCCTCGTCGTACACGGCACGCGTGCGCAGGGAGGCCACGTCGGAGCCGGCGTCGGGCTCGGAGGAGCAGAACGCGGCGACCTTGACATCGTTCGGGTCACCGTACATCTGCGGGATCCAGGTGCCGATCTGTTCCTCGGTCCCGTTGGCGAGAACGCCCACGGCGGCGAGGCCGGTGCCCACAATGGAGAGGGCGATGCCCGCGTCGCCCCAGAACAGCTCCTCCATCGCCATCGGGATGCCGAGCCCGGTGGAGTCGAAGTACTGCTGCGCGTAGAAGTCGAGGGAGTAGATGCCGACCTTCGCCGCCTCCTGGATCACCGGCCAGGGAGTCTCCTCGCGCTCGTCCCACTCGGCGGCCGCGGGGCGGATCACGTCGGCGGCGAAGCCATGGAGCCAGTCCCGGACTTCCTTCTGTTCGTCGTTCAGCTCCATGGTGAACTCGGCCATGTCCCCTCCAGCGGCGGCAGTGCATGTTACTTGCGGTAACCCAAGTGTGTTACCCGCCAGTAGGAAAAGTCAACCGTCGACGACTCCTCGGCATCCCGTTCGATGTCAGGGGCACAGTCAGTGTTAGTTTGCGCAGGCGTCACCGAATCAGCACGGGTGGGGAGAGCACATGGACACCACACAGCGGACCGAGCAGCAGCGGTCCGCCGATCGCAGACGGCGCGAGCTGCTGGAGGCCGCGGACCGGGTGGTGCTCCGCGACGGCCCGCAGGCGTCGATGAACGCGATCGCGGCGGAGGCCGGCATCACGAAGCCGATCCTGTACCGCCACTTCGGCGACAAGGGCGGGCTCTACGCGGCACTCGCCAAGCGGCACACGGACGCGCTGCTCGCGTCGCTGCGGGCGGCGCTGGACGCCCCCGCGGACCGGCGCGAGCGGGTCGAGTCCACGCTCGACACCTACCTCGCCGCGATCGAGGCACGCCCTCAGGTGTACCGGTTCCTGATGCACCCGGCCGAGGGCAGCACCGGGGGTGACCAGGGCTTCGACGTCGGCAAGCACAGCGCACCGCTGCTGCGCAGGATGGGCGAGGAGCTGGCCCAGGTCATCGAGGAGCGGGTGGACCTCGGCCCCGGCAGCCAGCAGCTCGCACGGGTGTGGGGGCACGGCATCGTCGGCATGATGCATGCGGCCGGGGACTGGTGGCTGGGGGAACGGCCGTGTTCCCGTGCCGAGTTGGTCCGCTCGCTGGCCGACCTGCTCTGGGGCCGGCTCGCGGCGGCCGGGGACAGGATCGGCGGCCCGGGGTTCTAAGCGGGTCCGGCGAAGTCCGGTGCGGTTCGGCGGCGCCCCGAAGGGGCGCGGGGCCCCATCGACATGCGGCTCCGCCGCGTGGGCGCGACCAGCCACGACGGACCCGCAGATGACCGACGGCGCTCCCGCCTAGCGGCTCCAGGAAGCCCGGGAGATCTGCCTGAGCAGTCTTCGCCTGCGCCAGCCTTCGACGCGGTCCGCGTACACCCGGCCCTCCAGGTGGTCGCACTCGTGCTGCAGGCACCGGGCGAAGAAACCCGTGCCGTGCACGGTGACCGGCTCCCCCGTCACCGTGCGGCCCTCGACCACCGCGTGGTCGTACCGCTGCGTCCCCGCCTCCAGGCCCGGCAGGGACAGACAGCCCTCGGGGCCTCGGAGCACGATGCCGTCCGCCACCAACAGGCGGGGATTCACCACATGTCCCAGATGCCGCACATCCTCATCATCCGGACAGTCGTAGACGAACACCCGCAAAGGCACCCCGATCTGATTCGCGGCCAGGCCCACCCCCTGCGCCGCGTACATCGTGGCGAACAAGTCCTCCACGAGATCGGCCAGTTCCGGCCCGAAGTCCGTGACGTCCCGGCAGGGCTCGCGCAACGCCGCGTCGCCGAGCAGGGTGAGAGGCCGGACTCGCCCGTGGGCGCCCGCAATGGAACCGTGTCGCATGGCCGCAAGGGTACGGTTCGTTCGACCCACGCCCGTCGCGCAGGGATGGGCAGGATTCGGGTGTGCGAACGGATCTCGATAGGCTGAGGTCCACACCACGTTGCCGGATGGCCCCAGGCGCGGCGCGTACGCAAGGAGGATCGAGAACTGATGGCAGGCAACTCGGACCCGCTCACGCCGCGGGCCAAGCTGGCCGTGACGGCGGGCAAGGCGGTCGCTGCGGCATCTCGCGCCGCGGGACGCGGCAGCGGGTCGGTGATCGGTGGCCGGGTCGCGCTGAAACTCGACCCCGACCTGCTCGCCCGGCTCGCACAGAACCTGGACGTCGTCCTGGTGTCGGCGACCAACGGCAAGACCACGACGACCCGGCTGATCGCCGAGGCGCTGCGCGCCGCGGGCCCGGTCGTCTCGAACGCGCTCGGCGCCAACATGCCGGCCGGCATCACCTCCGCCCTCGCGGGCGGCTCGGAGGCCAAGTTCGGCGTCATCGAGGTCGACGAGAAGTACCTGGCCGGTGTGGCCCGGGACACCAGCCCGAAGTGCATCGCGCTGCTCAACCTCTCCCGCGACCAGCTCGACCGCGCCGCCGAGACGCGGATGCTCGCCGAGAACTGGCGCGAGGGCCTGTCCGGCTCCAAGGCCGTCATCGTCGCCAACTGCGACGACCCGCTGGTCGTGTGGGCCGCCTCGTCCTCGCCGAACGTGGTCTGGGTCGCCGCCGGACAGATGTGGAAGGACGACGCATGGTCCTGCCCGTCCTGCGGTGGCGTGATGCAGCGCCCCGGCGAGGACTGGTACTGCAACGAGTGCGGCTTCCGCCGGCCCCAGCCGACCTGGGCACTCTCCGGCGACCACGTGCTGGACCCGCACGGCTCCGCCTGGCCGATCCACCTCCAGCTGCCGGGCCGCGCCAACAAGGCGAACGCGGCCAGCTCCGCCGCCGTGGCCGCCGTCTTCGGGGTGCCGCCGCAGGTCGCCCTGGAGCGGATGTACCAGGTGCAGGCCGTGGCCGGGCGGTACGACGTCGTCCAGTTCCAGAACCGTGATCTGCGACTGCTGCTGGCCAAGAACCCGGCCGGCTGGCTGGAGACGTTCTCCCTGATCGACCAGCCTCCCGCGCCGGTGATCCTCTCCGTGAACGCCCGCGGCGCCGACGGCACCGACACCTCCTGGCTGTGGGACGTCGACTACACCCGGCTCACCGGCCACCCGATCTTCGTGATCGGCGACCGGAAGCTGGACCTCGCCGTCCGCCTGGAGGTCGCGAACCAGCACTTCCAGGTCTGCGACACCCTCGACCAGGCCGTGCAGGCGTGCCCGCCCGGCCGGATCGAGGTCATCGCGAACTACACCGCGTTCCAGGACCTGCGCCGCCGCGTCGGCAACTGATCTTCCGATCCTCTGATCCGCGAAGGGCGATCACCTCATGAGCGACAACCAACTGCGGCTGGTGTGGATCTACCCGGACCTGCTGAGCACCTACGGCGACCAGGGCAACGCGCTCGTCGTGGAGCGCCGGGCCCGGCAGCGCGGCCTGGACGTGGCCCGTCTCGACGTGCGCAGCGACCAGCCGATCCCGACCTCCGGCGACATCTATCTGATCGGCGGCGGCGAGGACCGTCCGCAGCGGCTCGCGGCGGAGCGGCTGCGCCGGGACGGTCATCTGCAGCGCGCGGTGCAGAACGGCGCGATCGTGTTCTCCGTCTGCGCCGGCTATCAGATCCTCGGGCACGAGTTCATCAACGACCTCGGCCAGCGCGAGCCCGGCCTCGGCCTGCTCGACGTGGTCTCGGTGCGCGGCGAGGGCGAGCGGTGCGTCGGCGACGTGCTCGGCGACATCGACCCGCAGCTCGGCCTGCCCCAGCTGACCGGCTTCGAGAACCACCAGGGCGTCACCCACGTCGGCCCGAACGCCCGCCCCTTCGCCCGGGTGCAGATCGGCAAGGGCAACGGCACCGGGGACGGCACGGAGGGCGCGTACAACGGGACCGTCTTCGGGACGTACATGCACGGCCCGGTCCTCGCCCGCAACCCGCAGATCGCCGACCTGCTGCTGAAGCTGGCGCTCGACGTCAACGCGCTCCCGCCGATCGACGACCGCTGGTACGAGGCGCTCCGGGGCGAGCGCATCGCGGCCGCGCAGCAGCCCGCGTAAGCCTCACGTCAGCACGCCTTCAGCGTGGTCCGGCAGACTCCGTGACGGGCCCGCCTGACGGCCCGTCCGCTCATATGCGCGGACGCGTCCAGCAGGCGGACGCCCGCTACGGAGCGACCCCCTCACGCCGGTAGGCTGGCCGGGAATCCGCCGGACGACGTGGTCCGGTTTCCCGGCCCACGTGGAGAAGGTATTTCGGGCTATGCGCATTGGTGTCCTCACGTCAGGCGGCGACTGCCCCGGCCTGAACGCCGTCATCCGGTCCGTCGTGCACCGTGCCGTCGCCGACCACGGCGACGAGGTCATCGGCTTCCGGGACGGCTGGAAGGGCCTCCTGGAGTGCGACTACACGAAGCTCGATCTCGACGCCGTGGGCGGCATCCTCGCCCTCGGCGGCACCATCCTCGGCTCCTCCCGGGTCCGCCCCGAGCATCTGCGCGACGGCGTGGAGCGGGCGAAGGGCCATGTCGAGGAGCTCGGCCTGGACGCGATCATCCCGATCGGCGGTGAGGGCACGCTGAAGGCGGCCCGGCTGCTGTCCGACAACGGACTGCCGATCGTGGGCGTGCCCAAGACGATCGACAACGACATCGCCGTCACGGACGTCACCTTCGGCTTCGACACGGCCGTCACCGTGGCCACCGAGGCCCTGGACCGGCTGAAGACCACCGCCGAGTCGCACCAGCGCGTGCTGATCGTGGAGGTCATGGGCCGGCACACCGGCTGGATCGCGCTGCACTCCGGCATGGCGGCCGGCGCCCACGCCGTCGTCGTACCGGAACGGCCCTTCGACATCGACGAGTTGACGCGGAAGGTCGGCGCGCGGTTCGAGGCGGGCAAGCGGTTCGCCATCGTCGTCGCGGCGGAGGGCGCCAAGCCCAGGGCCGGCTCGATGGAGTTCGACGAGGGCGGCAAGGACATCTACGGCCACGAGCGCTTCGCCGGCATCGCCCGGCAGCTGTCGGTCGAGTTGGAGCACCGGCTCGGCAAGGAGGCCCGGCCGGTCATCCTCGGCCACGTCCAGCGCGGCGGCACACCGACGGCCTACGACCGGGTGCTCGCCACGCGCTTCGGCTGGCACGCGGTGGAGGCCGTGCACCGGGGCGAGTTCGGCCGGATGACCGCCCTGCGCGGAACCGACATCGTGATGGTGTCGCTGGCGGAGGCCGTGGAGACGCTGAAGACGGTGCCGGTGGCGCGGTACGACGAGGCGGAGTGCGTCCTGTAGTCCCACCGCGTTCTGTGGTTCACCCGAGAACAAGCCGCCCCCGGTCACCGCCGTGACCGGGGGCGGTTCTAGTCTTGGGGCGGACAACTCGTACAACCCCCACGAATCAGGAGCCGCAGGATGGACCACAGCGGGCACGGCATGATGATGGATCTGCCGCCGTTCACGCTGGGACGGGGGCTTCAGTGGTCCACGGACCCGTTCTTCCTCGTCGCCTGCCTGCTCGGGCTCGGACTGTACGGCTGGGGTGTCGTACGGCTGCGGCGACGCGGGGACCAGTGGTCCGCCGGCCGTACGGTGGCGTACGTCGTCGGTGTGCTGACCGTCGCGCTGGTGATGTGCACCAAGCTGAACGACTACGGCATGGTCATGTTCAGCGTGCACATGGTGCAGCACATGATCATCAGCATGTTGTCGCCGATCCTGATCCTGCTCGGCGCCCCGGTCACGCTGGCGCTGCGCGCCCTGCCCGTGGCCGGCAAGGGCCGCAGGGGACCGCGCGAGCTGCTGCTGATGCTGCTGCACAGCCGCTACATGCGGATCATCACGCACCCCGCGTTCACGATCCCGATGTTCATCGCGAGCCTGTACGTGCTCTACTTCACCCCGCTCTTCGACACCCTGATGGGGTCGAGGGCCGGGCACATCGGGATGATGGTCCACTTCTTCGCCGTGGGCATGGTGTTCTTCTGGCCGATCATGGGCATCGACCCGGGTCCGCACCGGCCGGGCTATGTGATGCGGATGCTGGAGCTGTTCGCGGGCATGCCCTTCCACGCGTTCTTCGGCATCGCGTTGATGATGGCGTCGGAGCCGATGGTGAGCACCTTCCAGCACCCGGCCGCCTCGCTCGGCATCGACGCGCTGTCCGACCAGAACGCGGCCGGCGGCATCGCCTGGGCGTTCAGCGAGATCCCGTCGGTGCTGGTGCTGATCGCCCTGCTCTTCCAGTGGTACCGCTCGGAACAGCGCCAGGCCAAGCGCATGGACCGCCTCGCGGACCGCGACGGCGACAAGGAACTGGCGGCGTACAACGCCTACCTGGCCTCACTCAACGCTCACAAGAGCTGAGGCTCTGCTGTGGCCGGAGCCGTCCCGTCCGGTCCCGTCGGACCGGGTTTCGAGGCACCATGGTCAAGGACGGACCAAGAGAAGGGTGTCGCGATGCCCGGTTCCATGAACGGTTCCACCAAGGCGATGGGGGCTCTCACGGTCGGCGGGCTCGTCGTCGTGACCGCCTACACGGTCGCGCTCGGCAGCAACGGCTGGCTGTGGTTCGGCTGGGTGGTGCTGGGCCTGCTGACACTCGCCATGGTGGTCACCCAGTCCTAGATCGGTTCCGTGCGGTCCGGCTGATTACAGTGCCCGCATGAACAGCAGGACCGCCTCCTTCGACGACCTCGACCGCAAGATCGTCACCGCGCTGATGGCGAACGCCCGGACCAGCTTCGCCGAGATCGGCGCGGACGTGGGGCTGTCGGCCACCGCGGTCAAGCGGCGCGTGGACCGGCTGCGGGAGACCGGGGTGATCACCGGGTTCACGGCCACGGTGCAGCCGTCCGCGCTGGGCTGGCGCACCGAGGCGTACGTCGAGGTGTACTGCGAGGGCGCGGCGCCGCCCCGGCGGCTGGCGGAGGTCGTCCAGGCCTACCCGGAGATCACCGCGGCCATGACGGTGACCGGCGCCGCGGACGCCCTGCTGCATGTCCGGGCGCGGGACGTGGAGCACTTCGAGGAGGTGCTGGAGCGGATCCGCACCGAGCCGTTCATCCGGAAGACGATCAGCGTGATGGTGCTGTCCCACCTCCTCCCGGAGAGCCCGGAGGCAGGCGCCACCCAGCCGGCTCCGGACGGACCGGAGTGAGCAGGATCATGCGCAGCACTCCTGCGTGAACATCCTCAAGAACGCATCGATGCTGCGTATGCACGCAGCTCTTCGCACTTGTCGACCGTGGATCTCGGTTTCTACCGTTGTGACACCCCCCGTGACACACAGGAACCGGAGGAGACCCTCTGTGGCCGAAAGCCGCGTGCCGCGCCCCCGGCGCTTCCTCGTCTGCGAACCCAGACACTTCGCCGTCCAGTACGCGATCAATCCCTGGATGCATCCCGACCGGCCCGTCGACGTGGACCTCGCCCAGGAGCAGTGGCAGGAGCTGATCCGCACCTACCGCTCCCTCGGTCACACCGTCGACTCGGTCGAGCCGGTGCCCGGCCTGCCCGACATGGTCTTCGCCGCCAACGCGGCGTGCGTGGTCGGCGGCCGCGTCTTCGGCTCCCTGTTCCACGCGCCCGAGCGGCGCCCCGAGTCCCTGCACTACGACACCTGGTTCAAGACGGCCGGCTACGACGTCTACCGCCCCGAGGCGGTCACCGAGGGCGAGGGCGACCTGGTGTGGACGGGCCGGTACGTGCTGGCCGGCACCGGGTTCCGCACCACCCGCGAGGCGCACCGGGAGGCCCAGGAGTTCCTCGGCCACCCGGTGATCGGCCTGACCCTGGTGGACCCGTACTTCTACCACCTGGACACCGCGCTGTTCGTCCTCGACGACGACAACATCTGCTACTACCCCGAGGCGTTCTCGGCGGGCAGCCGCGAGGTGCTGCGGCGGCTGTACCCGGACGCGGTGCTCGCCACCCGCGACGACGCCCTCGCGTTCGGCCTGAACTCCGTGTCCGACGGCCGCAACGTCTTCATCGCCCCCCAGGCCGAGGCCCTGGCCGAGAACCTCACGGGCCACGGCTACGTCCCCGTCCCCGTCGACCTGTCGGAGTTCCACAAGGCCGGCGGTGGCATCAAGTGCTGCACCCAGGAGATCCGCTGATGACCGCGCCCACCCGTGTATCCGTGCCGACGCGTACGTCCGCCGACCTGATCCGTGCGGAGGAGCCGGTCGTCGCGCACAACTACCACCCGCTGCCCGTGGTCGTCGCCCGCGCCGAGGGCACCTGGGTCGAGGACGTCGAGGGACGGCGCTACCTCGACATGCTCGCCGGCTACTCGGCGCTGAACTTCGGCCACCGCCACCCGGCGCTGATCGAGGCCGCGCACCGCCAGCTCGACCAGCTCACCCTGACCTCCCGTGCCTTCCACAACGACCGGCTCGCCGAGTTCGCCGAGCAGCTCGCGGAGCTGACCGGCCTCGACATGGTGCTGCCGATGAACACCGGCGCGGAGGCCGTGGAGAGCGCCGTCAAGGTGGCCCGCAAGTGGGCCTACGACGTCAAGGGCGTACCGGACGGACAGGCGACGATCGTCGTCGCGGCGGACAACTTCCACGGCCGTACGACGACCATCGTCAGCTTCTCCACCGACGAGACGGCCCGCAGCGGCTTCGGCCCGTTCACGCCCGGCTTCCGGATCGTGCCGTACGACGACCTCGCCGCGCTTCAGGCGGCCGTCGACGAGACGACGGCGGCGGTGCTGATCGAGCCCATCCAGGGCGAGGCCGGGGTCGTCATCCCCGCCCCGGGCTATCTCGCCGGGGTGCGCGAGCTGACCCGGCGCGAGGGCTGTCTGTTCATCGCGGACGAGATCCAGTCGGGCCTCGGCCGCACCGGCCGCACCTTCGCCGTCGAGCACGAGGACGTCGTGCCGGACATGCTGCTGCTCGGCAAGGCGCTCGGCGGCGGCATCGTGCCGGTGTCGGCCGTGGTGGCCCGGCGCGAGGTGCTGGGGGTGCTGCACCCGGGCGAGCACGGCTCGACGTTCGGCGGCAACCCGCTCGCGGCGGCGGTCGGCACGGCCGTGATCGACCTGCTGAGGACCGGCGAGTTCCAGCGCCGGGCCGCCGAGCTGGGCGTGGTGCTGCGGGACGGACTGGCCGAGCTGGTCGGCGCCGGCGTGGTCGGCTTCCGCTCGCGCGGGCTGTGGGCCGGCGTCGACATCGACCCGGCGATCGGCACCGGCCGCGAGATCAGCGAGCGGCTGATGCGGGAGGGGATCCTGGTGAAGGACACCCACGGCTCCACGATCCGGCTGGCTCCCCCGCTCACCATCACGGAGGAGGAACTGCGCTCCGCGCTGGCGGCGCTGAGGCGGGTGCTGGCTCCGTGACGGCGGAGTGACGTCACGGGGGCGGGGGCAGCCGTACGCGGCCGCCCCCGCCCCCACTCGTTTCGCGTGCCGGATCCAATGCCCGAAGAGTGAAGATTGAGTCATGAACGGGTAGACCACTCTCAGCGACAGAGAGGTCGGCCGTGGGCATGCACGAGAAGCAGGACGTCGCCCGGCAGCGGTTCGACGTGGCCGATGCGGCGCCCCTCCTGCTCGACGCACAGGGCGTGGTGACGAGCTGGACCCCCGGTGCCCAGCGACTGCTCACGTACCGGGCCACCGAGGTGGTGGGCACCAGGGTGACCGGTCTTCTGTCCCCGGAGGACGCGGCGCGCGTGCCCGAGCTGGGCGAGCGGTGCCGCCGGAACGGCGGCTGGGCGGGGGTGCTGACCGCACGGCGCAAGGACGGGCGGCCGGTCCGCGTGATGGTCCGGATCACTCCGGCGATGGAGCCCGGCGGCGCGCCGCACTGGCTGGTCCTGCTCTGCGACATGTCCGGGTCCCGTGGCTGGGACATGAGCCGCGGGGTGCTGGAGCAGATGGTGACCGACTCCCCCGTCGGCATCGCGATCGTGGACACCGACCTGCGGTGCGTCTGGTCGAACGCGGCCCTGGAGCAGTTCGGCGGCGGCCCGCCGCCGGAGCGGCTCGGGCGGCGGCTGGCGCAGATTCAGCCGGGCCTCGACGCCGCGAGCATCGAGACGCAGATGCGGTACGTGCTGGCGACCGGGCGGCCGGTGGTCGGGTACGAGCACGTGGGCCGGGTACGCTCCACACCCCTGCGGGAGACGGCGTACATGATGTCGTTCACCCGGCTGGAGGACGACCAGGGCCACCCGATGGGCGTGTACTACACGGTCGTCGACATCACCGACCGGCACCGCGCCCGGCAGCGCCTGGCCCTGCTCGACCGGGCCGGTGAGCAGATCGGCCGCACCCTGGACATCGTGCGGACCGCGCAGGAACTGGCCGACGTGGCCGTGCAGGACTTCGCCGACTTCGTCTGCGTGGACCTGCTGGACTCCGTGCTGCGGGGCGCGGAGCCGGAGCCGGGGCCGCCGTACGGCACCGGCGGGGTGCCGCTGCGGCGGGCCGGGCACCAGTCGGTGAACCCGGGGGTCCCGGAGGCGGTCGTCGGGATCGGCCAGGTGGCCGCCTACCTCGTGGGATCACCGCCGATCCACTGTCTGACCACGGGCTCCTCCTGGCGCGAGGAGCGGCTCGACCCGCTGGGCGAGGAGTGGGGCTCGGACCTCCCGGGCGGCCACCGGGCGACCTTCCTGGAGCTGGGCCTGCACAGCGTGATGGTCGTGCCGGTCCGCGCACGCGGTGTCACGCTGGGCGTCACGTCGTTCTTCCGGCGCCGGCGTCAGGAGCCGTTCGACGCGGACGACCTCAGTCTCGCCGAGGACCTGGTGTCCCGGGCGGCGGTCTGCGTGGACAACGCCCGGCGTTACACCCGCGAGCGGGACGCCGCGCTGGTCCTCCAGCGCAGCCTGCTGCCGCGCCGGCTGCCCGAGCAGGACGCCGTGGAGGTGGCCGCCTGCTACCGGCCGGCCGACGAGCTGACCGGCCTCGGCGGCGACTGGTACGACCTGATCCCGCTGTCCGGCGCGCGCGTGGCCCTGGTCGTGGGCGAGGTGCCGGGGCACGGGATCGACGCCGCCGCGGCCATGGGCCGGCTGCGCACCGCCGTACGCACCCTCGCCGCGCTGGATCTGCCGCCCGAGGAGGTCCTCGCGCACCTCGACGACGTCGTCGCACGCACGGTCCGCGAGGAGGGGCAGCGGCCCTCGGCGTCGCAGGCCGTCGACGCCCGGGCGGAGGGGCCCGGGTGCGTGTACGTCGTCTACGACCCCGTCGACGGGCAGTGCACGATGGCTGCCGCGGACCATCCGGCGCCCGTCGTCGTGCTGCCCGACTCGACCGTCGTCCGCGTCGACGTCCCGCAGGGCCCGCCGCTCGGGGTGGGCGGCCCGCCCTTCGAGTCGGTCGAGCTGGCCCTGGCCGAGGGCAGCACGCTGGCCCTGCACACCGACGGGCTGCTGGCCCACCGGGACGGCGGCGGGGCGGCCGACACGGACCGCGACCGGCTGCGCACCGCCCTGGCCCGTCCCGCGTCCTCGCTGGACCGGCGCTGCCGTGCCGTGGTCGAGGCCCTGGTGCCGGACCGGCCCCGCGACGACGTGGTCCTGCTGATGGCACGGACCAGGCTGCTCGGCGCCGGCCGGGTCGCCGACTGGGACCTGCCCGCCGACCCGGCCATGGTCGCCGACGCCCGCAAGGAGGCCGTCCGGCAGCTGGACGAGTGGGGGCTGGAGGAACTCGCCTTCACCACCGAACTGATCGTGAGCGAGCTGGTCACCAACGCCATGCGGCACGCTCAGGGCCCGATCCAGCTGCGGCTGATCAGGAACCGGTCGCTGATCTGCGAGGTCTCCGACGGCGGCGCCACCGCACCCCATCTGCGTCATCCGCGCACCACGGACGAGGGGGGCCGTGGGCTGCTGCTGGTCTCCCAGTTCACCGAGCGCTGGGGAACGCGGTTCGTGCCCGCCGGGAAGGTCATCTGGGCCGAGCAGAACCTGACGGAGCCACCGGCCTGACGTGCGCGGCGCCCACGTCCGTCGTATGACAGAGGGACACGGACGGACGAGGGACACGGACGGACGAGGGACTCGGCGGGAACAGGTGCGATCCGGCGGATGGGCGGCAGCCATGGACGACACGGCCATCGACTACGCGGCGGTGTTCCAGGCGCTGCCCGGCATGGTGGCGCTGCTGACGCCCGAGCTGGTCTACGCGGACGCCAACGAGGAGTTCCTGCGCATGGCCGGCCGCACCCGTGAGCAGGTGGTGGGGCGGTACCTCTTCGACGTCTTCCCGGACAACCCGGAGAACGAGGGCGCGTCGGGCATGCGCAACCTGGCCGCCTCGCTGACCCGGGTCGCCACCACCGGTGAGCGTGATGCCATGGCGCTCCAGCGGTACGAGGTCGAGGACTCCGAGCGGCCCGGGGAGTGGGAGGAGCGCTACTGGAGCCCGATCAACGCGCCGGTGCTGGACGCGGAGGGGAAGGTGACGCTGCTCGTGCACCGGGTCGAGGAGGTCACCGAGCTGATCCGGGCCCGCGGCGGCCCCACGGGCAGCCGGGCCCGCGTCCTGGAGGCCGAGCTCTACACGCGCGCCCGTGAACTCCAGGAGGTCAACGAACGGCTGCGCCAGGCCCACGCCCGCGAGCGCGAGGTGGCCCTCGCCCTGCAGAAGGCGATGCTGCCCGCCCGCCGGCAGGTCGGCCGCCATCACGCCGCCGTACGTTACCGGCCCGCGGTCGGCGCGCTGAACGTGTGCGGGGACTGGTACGACATCGTCGACCTGGTGGGCGGCCACCGCATGGCCGTGGCCGTGGGCGACGTGGTCGGACACGGACTGGAGGCCGCCGGGGTCATGGGCCAGCTGCGCAGCGCGTTGAGCGCGGCGTCCCGGGTCGCCGTGGGACCGGGCGAGGCGCTGAACGTGCTGGGGCTGTACGCGCACGTCGTCGACGGCGCCGAATCGGCGACCGCCGTCTCGACGTTCATCGACTTCGACCACCACACGATCAGCTACAGCAGTGCGGGGCATCCGCCGCCCGTCCTCATCCGTGCCGAAGGCGGCGTGGAGTTCCTCGACCAGGCCACCGACCCGCCGCTCGACGCCCGCCCCGACCCGTTCCCCCGGCCGCAGGCCTGGACGTCGTACACCGAGGGCGCCACGCTCGTCCTCTACACCGACGGACTCGTGGAGCGCCGAGGCGAGGACATCGACACCGGTCTGGCCCGCCTCGCCGACTCCCTCGACCGGCACCGCGACGAGGACCCCGAGCGTCTCGCGGACCACGTCCTGCTGGAACTGCTGCCTCCCGGGGGCGCCACGGACGACACGGCGCTGGTCATCGTGCGGCTGTGATCGTGCGGCGCCCCCGTCTGCGTCAGCCCTTGCCGAGGACGAGCACCACGGGCCCCGCCGGACGGATGACGGCACCCCCTGCCCCCGGGGGCGGAGAAGCCGGCGGGCCCGCCGGGTATGACGGGGTTGCGAGGCGGTTACGTATGACTTACGTATCACTACAGACGTATGCGGGCAGGCACCGGGATCATGTCGGGACGACATCGGTGCCGCCGGGCCCGGCGGAATGAGGGGCGAACCGTGTTCTACCACCTGCTGAAGTACGTGCTGCTGGGCCCCCTGCTGAGGCTGCTGTTCCGGCCCCGGATCGAGGGCCTGGAGAACGTGCCGGCGTCGGGCCCCGCGATCGTCGCAGGGAACCATCTCTCCTTCTCCGACCACTTCCTGATGCCGGCGATCCTGAAGCGCCGCATCACGTTCCTCGCCAAGGCGGAGTACTTCACCGGACCGGGTCTCAAGGGCCGGCTCACCGCGTTCTTCTTCCGCAGCGCCGGGCAGATCCCGGTGGACCGCTCGGGCAAGGAGGCCGGCCAGGCGGCGATCCGGGAGGGTCTCGGAGTGCTGGGCAAGGGCGAGTTGCTCGGGATCTATCCCGAGGGGACGCGCTCGCACGACGGGCGGCTCTACAAGGGCAAGCTCGGCGTCGCCGTCATGGCGCTGACGGCGGGCGTGCCGGTCGTGCCGTGCGCGATGATCGGCACGTTCGAGGCCCAGCCGCCGGGCAGGGTCGTCCCGCACTTCCACCCCGTCACCATCCGCTTCGGCAAGCCCCTCGACTTCTCCCGCTACGCCGGCATGGAGCGGGAGAAGGCCATCCTGCGGGCCATCACGGACGAGATCATGTACGCGATCCTGACCCTCTCCGAGCAGGAGTACGTCGACGAGTACGCGGCCGTCGTCAAGACCCGGCAGACCGCGGAGAAGGCGGGGAAGGCCGGGAAGGAGCGCAGGTTCCCGCGTGCGCCGCTGAGTTGAGCGACCGGCCGGCTCCGCCGAACACGCCTCTGCCGCCGGCAGAACGTCCGCGCCCCGCACCGCCCGCCCGCCTAGGCTCGCCGTATGAGGAAGGCTGTGGTGATCGGGGCGAGCGGGCAGATCGGCCGTCCGACGGTGGACGCGCTGGCGCGGGACGGCTGGGAGGTGACGGCCGTCTCACGCGGCGGCGGCCGTGACCCCGCGTGGGACGACGGGGTACGGACGGTCCGGCTGGACCGCTCCGCCGACACGGCGCCCTCCGCGCTTTCCGCGCTGGTCGGCGACGGCTGTGAACTGCTGGTGGACGTGGTGGCCTACGACGCCGCGCACGCCCGGCAGTTGACGTCCCTCGCGGGCCGCGTCGGCTCGGCGGTGGTGATCTCCACCGTGTCGGTGTACGAGGACGGATCCGGGCGGAACTTCGACACGCTGCGCGATCCGGAGGGCTTCCCGGCCTTCCCGGTGCCGGTGCCCGAGAGCCAGCGGACCATTGCTCCGGGCGACAGGTCGTACAGCACCCGCAAGGCGGCGCTGGAGCGTGAACTTCTCGCCTCGGCCGTCGAGTTCCCGGTCACCGTGCTGCGGCCGGCCGCGGTGCACGGGCCGTACAGCCCGCTGCCACGTGAGCTGTACTTCGTGAAGCGGAACCTCGACGGCAGGCGAAGGCGCGTGGTCGGGTACCGGGGCGAGAGCCTGTTCCATCCGTCGAGCGCCCGGAACATCGCCGAGCTGGTGCGGCTGGCGGCGGCACGGCCCGGCACCCGGGTGCTGAACGCCTGCGACGGCGAGACGCCGACACCGGCCGGGATCGGCGCGGCGGTCGACGCGGTGATGGGCGTGACGACGGAGACGGCGTTCCTCGACGGTCCGCCCGAGAGCTCCGTCGGCAGCACTCCGTGGTCGATCCCGCTGCCGGTCGTCTTCGACATGTCCGCCGCGGAGCGGGAGTTGGGGTACCGGCCGGTGGTGTCGTACGCCGAGAGCCTGCCGGAGACGGTGGCGTGGCTGACGGACACGCTCGCCGCGCGGGACTGGCGGGAGTCCTTCCCGTTGCTCGCCCGGGCGTACCCGGACCTCTTCGACTACGCGGCCGAGGACGCCTGGTTCGGGGAGCGGGCGGCATGAGTGGGGGGGCGGCCGGATGATGGTACTCCGGCCGCCCCTCGTCACCGTACGGTTCCGGTCACGGCTTGGGCGTGGCGTGCGGGCCGCAGGTCACGTCCGCGCCGTCCAGCTTGCCGTCGAGCAGGTAGGCGTCGACGCGCTGGTTGATGCAGGGGTTCACCAGGCCCGTCACACCGTGGGAGCCCGCGTCCTTCTCGGTGATCAGACGGGAGCCCGCGAAGCGCTGGTGCAGCGTGACGGCGCCCTCGTACGGGGTGGCGGCGTCGCGCGTGGACTGCACGATCAGCACCTGCGGCAGGCCCTGGTGGGTCGTGACGTGGACCGGCGTCTGCTGCTTGACCGGCCAGGTGGCGCAGGGCAGGTTCATCCAGGCGTTGGCCCAGGTCATGAACGGGTAGTCCTGGTTGAGCCGGGTGTTGTCCCGGTCCCACTTCCGCCAGCTGGTGGGCCACTTGGCGTCGGTGCACTCGACGGCCGTGTAGACGGCGTTGCCGTTCTCCGCGCTGATGTTGCCCGCCGTGTTGGACAGGTCCGGGGCGGCGGCGGTGACCAGCGCCTGGGTGTCACCGGCGACGTACTTGCTGAACACCGTCGCGACCGGCACCCACGAGGAGTCGTAGTACGGGGCGTTCTGGAAGAAGGAGATCAGCTCGGCCGGGCCGACGACCCCGCCGATGGGGTTCTTCTTGGCGGTGGCGCGCAGTTCGAGCCATTTGGCCTGGACGGCCGCGCGGGTGGTGCCGAGGTGGAAGGCGGCGTCGTTCTTCGCGACCCAGTCCTCCCAGTCCTTCCAGCGACCCTCGAAGGCGATGTCCTGGTTCAGGTTGGCCTGGTACCAGATGTTCTCGCGGGCCGGGTTGACCACGCTGTCCACGATCATGCGGCGCAGGTGGCCCGGGAAGAGGGTGCCGTAGACGGCGCCGAGGTAGGTGCCGTAGGAGACACCGAGGTAGTTGAGCTTCTTCTCACCGAGCGCCGCGCGGATGACGTCCAGGTCGCGGGCGGTGTTGGGCGTGGTCATCTGCTGGAGCATCGCCCGGCCGGTGCGCTCCAGGCAGCCGTCCGCGTACTGGCGGGCCAGCTTGCGCTGGGCCAGCTTGTCCGCCTCGGAGCCGGGCACCGGGTCCGCCTTCGGCGCCTTGACGAACTCCTGCGGGTCCTCGCAGGAGATGGGGGCCGAGTGGCCGACGCCGCGCGGGTCGAAGCCGACGAAGTCGTAGGCCTTGGCGACGTTCGCCCAGACGGCGTTCTTGGCGGTGACGCGCGTCGGGAAGCGCAGCCCGGAGCCGCCGGGCCCGCCCGGGTTGTAGACCAGTGCGCCCTGGCGCTCGGCCTTGGTTCCGGTGTTGCCGATGCGGTCGACGGCGAGCTTGATCTGCTTTCCGTACGGGTGCGCGTAGTCGACGGGCACGCTGACCCAGCCGCACTGGATCGGCTTGGCCAGGCCCCAGCCGGCAGGGCATTCCTGCCAGTTGATGCCCGCCTTGGCGGCGCGGGCGGCGGCGACCTCGGCGCCCTTGGCCGCACGGTCCTGGCTGGGCCGGCCGACGGCGCCGGCGGCGTTGGCTGCGGGCGCCGACACGGCGCCGGCGATCAGGGTGGCGGTGACGAGTGCTCCGGCCGAACCGAGCGCCAGCAGGCGGCTCTTCGGTCTGTTGTCCCTCAAGTGGGCCCCTCCCCCTACATGTGCATCGCTGCGAGTCGTCAAGCGGGGATCCTCTCGGCTGTGAGTCGACTGTGAACAGAGGGTGTCCGTCATCTTTACCAATCCGATAACCGGACGATCATGTCCCGTTGACCGGTGTGCACGTCACACGGTGACCGGAACGCACCTCACGCGGCGAGCAGCGACCGCGCCTCGTCCAGCAGTCCCCTCAGCCGCAGCGCGTCGGGGGCGACGGCGCTGACCAGCGCCGCGGGGCCGGCCAGCGGTATCAGCGCGGCGCACTCCCCCAGAGCTTGCACCTGGACCGGGTGCTCGGCGAACTCCGGCCGCACGACGACGAGTTGGCCGACGGCGCGATGTCCCGCCAGAACCGCCGGGCCGTCCCAGCCGCCCGGGGCTCCGGGGCCGCAGGACAGTTCCTGGTCCAGCACGGTCCGCCCCGCGACGCGTACGGTCAACCGGCTGGTGAGCCGGCCGGGTTCCTCGCCGGCCCTGCCGAGCACCTGTTCCTCGCGCAGGACGAGGCAGGCTCCGGCGGCGAGTTCGGCGCGGGTGGCGACGTACAGGTCGCTGCCGCCGGCCGAGATCAACTGCTCGGGCAGCCAGTGCAGTTCGGCGCCCTCGGCCACGTCGAGCCGGACGTCGTAGCGGGCCTCGCCCCCGGTCTGGCCCGGCAGCGCGATGGTGGCGGCGGCCGACCCGACGTGCAGCCGGGCGCCCTCGGCGACGGACGCCGAGAGAGCCAGCCGGTCGCCGCCGAGCGGACCGCTCATCGCACCGACGACCATGACCCTGGCCTCGGCGCCGGTGGACCGGACGCGGCGCAGGGCCAGCGGGCCCGCGCCGTCGAGCACGGGCAGCACCGTGCCGCCACGACCGTCGGCCCGGGCGGCGATCCGCGCGTGGGCCCGGACGCCGGTGGTGGTCACACCGTCCACGCGGCGAGCCGTTCCCGGACCCAGGCGGCGACGTCCGTGACCCCGCCCTCGGTGCGCAACGACTGGAAGACCACGGGGAGTTCGGCCCGCTGGGCCTTGGCGTCGGCGGCCATCCGGGTGAGGTCGGAGCCGACGTACGGGGCCAGGTCGGTCTTGTTGACGACGAGCAGGTCGGCGGTGGTGACGCCCGGACCGCCCTTGCGCGGGATGTCGTCGCCGCCGGCCACGTCGATCACGAAGACCTGCGCGTCCACGAGCCCCTTGGAGAAGGTCGCGGTGAGGTTGTCGCCGCCGGACTCGACGAGGATCAGGTCCAGCGGGCCGACCTCGTCCTCCAGGTCCTCCACGGCTTCGAGGTTGGCGGAGATGTCGTCGCGGATCGCGGTGTGCGGACAGGCTCCGGTCTCCACCGCGGTGATCCGCTCGGGCGGCAGCACGGCCTCGCGGAGCAGGAACTCGGCGTCCTCGCGGGTGTAGATGTCGTTCGTGACCACGGCGAGGGACAGCTCGTCGCGCAGCGCCCGGCACAACGCGGCGACGGTCGCGGTCTTCCCGGACCCGACGGGCCCGCCGAGCCCGATGCGCAGCGCGCGGCGCGCGCCGTCGGGCCGGTGCGCGTCCGCGCTGACGGCGGCGGGACCGGAGTGGGTGTGATCGAGGTGCATGGGTACGGCTCCTAGAGACCGGGAGGTCGGGCAGTCGGGCAGTCGGGCAGTCGGGCAAGTCATGACGCGAACAGCCGGACCGGCCAGGCCGCGTGCCACTCCGCGCCGACCTCCAGCAGGGGGCCGGACGCCGCGGGCAGCGCGTCGACGCCGTCGGCGGCGGCTCGCCGTGCCGCCTCCACCGCCCGGTCCGCCACCCGGTCCATCTCCGGTGCGAGCCGTGCCAGTACGCCGGTCGCGTCGAACGGGTCCAGGCTCAGCAGACGCACGGTCGCCGTCGCCGGCCCGCTCACGCTCTCGTACGCCGCGCAGTACGCCGCGTCGTCCGCGCCCAGTCCGGCCATCCGTGCGGCCAGTCCGAGCACGACCGGCTGATGGGCGCCCTTGGGGAACTCCCGGGCCAGCGCGTCGAGTTCGGGTGCGGGCCAGCTCGCGCGGGCGGCTCGCAGCAGCTGTCGCCCGAGCCGGCGCGCGGCGGTGCGCAGCGCCGGGGAGGGGGTGCGGGCGTCGGCCGCCGCGTCCAGTTCCCGTACGTCCACGCCGAACGCGGCAGCCGCCGCGAGCGCGCCCGCGACCAGCCCTGCGGTGTGCAGCCGGCCCCGGCAGAAGTCCTCCAGGTGCGCGGCATCGGTGATCCGGCCCGCCTTGACGGCGGCCTCCGCCCCGCCGGAGTGCGCGTGCCCTCCGGCGGGAAAGCGGCCGTCGGCCAGGACCAGTAGTGCGGCCCTGCTCATCAGAAGAGGAAGTAGCGCTGGGCCATGGGCAGTTCGGCCGCGGGTGTCGCCTCGACCAGTTCGCCGTCGATGTGCACGGCGAAGCTGTCGGGGTCGATCCGTACGTCGGGCCGGGCGTCGTTCTCGCGCATGTCGGCCTTGGTGACCTGCCGCGTGGACTCGATCGCCACGAACCGCTTGCCGAGCTGGAGCCGCTCCGGCAGCCCGTCCTCGATCGCCAACGGGGCCACGAAGTTGACCGAGTTGGCGGCCGGGGCGCGGCCGGTCGCGCCGTACATCGGGCGGGGCAGGATCGGCTGCGGGGTGGGGATGGAGGCGTTGGCGTCGCCCATCTGCGCGTATGCGATCTGCCCGCCCTTGAGCACGAGGAGCGGCTTGACCCCGAAGAACGCCGGCTCCCACAGCACGAGATCGGCGAGTTTGCCGGTCTCGACGGAGCCGATCTCGGCGGCGAGGCCCTGGGCGAGCGCCGGGTTGATCGTGTACTTGGCGACGTAGCGCCGCACCCGGTGGTTGTCCGCGCGGCCGTCGCCGGGCAGGGCACCCCGCCGGCGCTTCATGACGTGCGCCGTCTGCCACGTCCGCAGGATCACCTCGCCGACGCGGCCCATGGCCTGGGAGTCGGAGGAGATGATCGAGATCGCGCCGAGGTCGTGCAGCACGTCCTCCGCGCCGATGGTGGACGGCCGGATCCGGGACTCGGCGAACGCCAGGTCCTCGGGGACCGCCGCGTTCAGGTGGTGGCACACCATCAGCATGTCGAGGTGTTCCTCGGCGGTGTTGACGGTGTACGGCCTGGTCGGGTTGGTGGAGCTGGGCAGCACGTTGGCCTGCGAGACCACGGTCATGATGTCCGGCGCGTGCCCGCCGCCGGCGCCCTCGGTGTGGTACGAGTGGATGCCACGGCCCGCGATCGCGGCGAGGGTGTCGCCGACGAACCCGGCCTCGTTCAGGGTGTCCGTGTGGATGGCGACCTGAATGCCCGTCCGGTCGGCCACGGTGAGCGCGGCGTCGATGACGGCCGGGGTGGAGCCCCAGTCCTCGTGCAGCTTCAGGCCGGCGGCGCCGCCCCGGATCTGGGAGAGCATCGCCTCGTGGCTGACGGTGTTGCCCTTGCCGAGGAAGCCCACGTTGACGGGGTAGGCCTCCATCGCCTCCAGCATCCGGGCCAGATGCCAGGGGCCGGGCGTCACGGTGGTCGCCTTGGAGCCCTCGGCCGGGCCGGTGCCGCCGCCGACCAGGGTGGTGATGCCGGAGGCCAGCGCCTCGTCGGCGATCTGCGGGCAGATGAAGTGGACGTGCGCGTCGATCGCACCGGCGGTCAGGATCCGCCCGTTGCCCGCGATGATCTCGGTCTCGGGGCCGATGACCAGGTCGGGGTGGACGCCGTCCATGGTGTCGGGGTTGCCGGCCTTGCCGAGCGCGGTGATCCGGCCGTCGCGGATGCCGACGTCGGCCTTGACGACGCCCCAGTGGTCCACGACGACCACGCCGGTGATCACGGTGTCGGGGGTGCCGTCGGCGCGGGTGGCCCGGGACTGGCCCATGGACTCGCGGATGACCTTGCCACCGCCGAAGACCGCCTCGTCCCCGGAGGTGCCCGGGCCGCCGGAGCGGTCCTCCTCGATCTCGATCAGCAGATCGGTGTCGGCGAGCCGGATGCGGTCACCGGCGGTGGGGCCGAACAGGTCGGCGTAGGCGCCGCGGGAGATCTCAGGCATCGAGGGGGCCTCCGGTCTCGCCGCGCAGCCCCGGGACGATCCGGGCGCCGGCGAGGGGGACGAGCTCGACGTCGACGGGGATACCGGGCTCGAAGCGCACGGCGGTGCCGGCGGCGATGTTCAGCCGCTTGCCGCGGGCGGCGCCGCGGTCGAACTCCAGGCCGGGGTTGGCCTCGGCGAAGTGGTAGTGGGAGCCGACCTGGACGGGCCGGTCGGCGGCGTTGAGGACGGTCACACGGGTGGCCTCGCGGCCCTCGTTGAAGGTGAGCGGGCCGTCCGCGAAAAGGACCTCTCCGGGAATCATCGCGGCGCCCCTCAGATGATCGGCTCGTGCACGGTGACGAGCTTGGTGCCGTCCGGGAAGGTGGCCTCCACCTGGACGTCGTGGATCATCTCGGGGATGCCCTCCATGACGTCGTCCCTGGTGAGGATCTTGCGACCGGAGGACATCAGCTCGGTGACCGTACGGCCGTCCCGCGCGCCTTCGAGGATGTGCGAGGTGATGAGGGCGACGGCCTCGGGGTGGTTGAGCCTGAGCCCGCGGGCCCGGCGCTTCTCGGCCACGTCGGCTGCCACGTGGATGAGCAGCCTCTCTTGCTCGTGCGGGGTCAGTTGCACGTCCCACCTCACAGTCCTCGCTCCGGACCATGCGGGGTCCGGTTGCCGCAGCCACCACGACGGGGACAGGTCTAACACACCGACAAATACCAGGATTGCCAGCAATCCGGGCAGAAAAACCGCTGGTGACGTGGATCGGCAGGTTAGTTCGTCGGAGTTTCAAGGACGTTAACCAGACCTTGATCGCCCGATGACCGCGGGATGGTAGGGGCCTTACCCGTTCGCTCGCGCGGATCAGGAGGTGCCGGGCCGCCGGTGCTCGGCGGCGAGCCCGAATCGCTGCCGCTGTTCACTCGGGGCGGAACCGGTCTCGCGCAGCCCCGACACGGTGCTGACGACCTGCTCCTCCCCGGCCGGCTCGTCCAGCGCGTCCAGCCGCTCCAGGTCACCGGCCGAGACCAGCGCGACCAGCGGCTTTCCATGCCGCGTCACGACGACGCGCTCACCGCCGTACACCACCCGGTTGATCAGGTCGGCGAGCTCAGCCCTGGCTTGCGTCACCGGAATCTCGTAGGCCATGACCCCATTCTAACGTCACGTACGTCCTGTACATTTTTTACAGAAGCCGAGCCGCATCCGCGGCCACGCCACACGAAGGGGTACGCCCATGTCCCGCGCATTCGCCCGTCACGTCCTGCCGGAGTTCACGGAGCGCACCAGCAGCGGCGCGCGCACGCTCGATCCCTACGGCAAGCTCTTCGAGGACCGGATCGTCTTCCTCGGCACCCCGCTCGACGACGTCGCGGCCAATGACGTGATGGCGCAGCTGATGTACCTCGAACACGCGGCACCCGAGCGGGACATCACGCTCTACGTCAACTCCCCCGGCGGCACTTTCCAGGCACTGACCGCGATCTACGACACGCTGCGTTACGTCAGCTGCGACGTGGCCACGTACTGCCTGGGCCAGGCCGTCTCCTACCCCGCGCTGCTGCTCGCGGCCGGCACTCCGGGCAAGCGGTTCGCACTGCCCGGGGCGCGCATGGTGCTCGAACAGCCACAGCTGGCCGAACCGGTGCAGGGGCAGCCCAGCGACCTCCTCATCCGGGCCGAGGAGTTGACGCGGATGCGGGCGCTGACGGAGGAGATGCTCGTGCGGCACACCGGGCGCACGGCGGAGCAGGTGCACGCCGATCTGGAGCGGCAGATGGTCCTGGACGCCCCGGCGGCTCTCGCCTACGGTCTGGTGGACGGCATCGTGCCCAGCCGGCGCGGCACGCCCGGCGCACAGGACGCGAGGTGAGCCGCGGATGGTTCCCGAGTTGCCGCCGCTGCCCGCACTCACGCGCGCCGAGGGCGAACTGATCGACCGGTACCTGGAGGCGGCCGACCTGCTGGGCAGGGTCAACCCCGCCGCCGGCGGGGACACCTACCAGGGTCTGCGTGCGGCCCAGGCGCTGGTGCGCAAGGCCGCAGAGCTGCGCGACGCCCTCGCGTTGATGCACGGCCGGGGCGAGACGGAGCTGCACGGGGACACGCTGGCACGGGCATTACGGGTGCTGGACGGTGAACGCCGTACCGCGCGCGTCGCGCTCCCGCCGGACGGGGTCGGCTGATCCGGACGCCCGGACGACCCACCGGGGTCGACATGTCGACACGATTGCTGCGGACGGGGTGTCAAACGACCCGAACGACGTACCGCCGACCGGTGTATATCCCGATCGTTTTCCCGTCCCCGCGACCCGCGCACGGCGCGGGTCGGCGGATCATGCGTGCTGACGTCTTCCCAGGTCCGGGGCTACGTACGGATTCTGACGGCGCCTCGAACACTGCCCTGTCCACCCGAACGGGCGAGTGGTGAGCAACGCCACAAATCCCCGATTCCGTTGGGATTTTCCGACTGTCATAGGTGAAGATCCCTGACTGACGACAAGCCCCCGCCGCCGCGGCGGGGCGATCCGGGCGGACGCCGAGTCCTGCCGCCGCCCGGGTGACCGGTCGACAGGAGTGGATCGGCAGGAGTGGAGGACCCGAGCAAGACGGGTCGCCGGAGCGGACGTTGTCTGTGCGTCACGGGCAGACGACCGAGGTTCCGAGCAGCCCTTGGGGTGAAGCCGCGGCAACGCGGCCGGGCACCTTCGCCAGCCCGAATCCGACAGGTCATCCTTCACAGGCGGCTGACGAAGGGTTGCGCATGACTGCGCTCAATCGTGTCCCGTCGCTCATGGCCCGGGCCGGCACGGCCTCGGCCCTCACCCTCGCCGCCGTGGGCGGCTCGATCGTGGTCCCGGGGCTCGCCACCGACGCCTCGGCCGCGACCCTCGCGACCAAAGCGCTCCAGGTCGCGGCCTCCAAGAAGGGCGCCCCGTACCAGTACGGGGCCACCGGGCCGCGCCGCTTCGACTGCTCGGGGCTGACGCTCTACTCGTTCAAGAAGGCGGGCAAGACCCTGCCGCGTACCGCCGCCGCGCAGTACAACACGTCGCATCACATCTCGGCCGGCAGCCGCAGGGCCGGTGACCTGGTGTTCTTCCACTACGGCTCGAACGTCTACCACGTCGGCATCTACGCCGGCCACAACAAGATCTGGCACGCGCCGAGGACCGGGGACGTGGTGCGCCTCCAGAAGATCTGGACCAGGAGCGTCTGGTACGGCCGGGTCAGCTGATCCGGCGTCAGCCCAGGAGTGGCTCCAGCAGCAGGGCCGCTCCCAGCACCGTCAGTGCCACCCCGGTGGCCGCCTGGAGCCCACGGGCGGCCCGGGGCCGGCACGGCCACCGGCCCAGCCGGTCCACGAGCACGGCGACCGCCTGGAACCGCAGCAGCGCCGGCGTGAAGACGATCAGGGCGAGGAAGGCCGGCGACGCCTTGGGGTTGAGGACGTTGGTGACGAAGCCCTGCCGCAGCGGGTGCGCGGCCACGCCCGCCGGCTCCTCGACGCCCTCGGCGGGCCCCCGCAGCGACGCCAGGGCGCGCACCCCGAGGCGGAGCACAGAGGCGCCGCCCAGCAGCTGCAGCGCCCGGAAGAACGCGGGCACGGCCCCCAGGACGGCCCCGACACCGACCACCGCCAGCGTGGCGTGCACGAGCAGTCCGCCCGCGATGTCCGGGGCGCGGACCGCGCCGGCCCGGCGTGAGACGAGGGCGTTGCGGACGACCGCGGCGAAGTCGGCGCCCGGCATGGCCACCAGGTCCGCGGCGATGGCGGTGAAGGCGATGAGCCGTCCGCCGTTCCGTGGACGACCCCACTCGGCCGGCCGCGCTCGTGGCGGCCGCGGAGGCCGGCTCGATCACCCGGGCCGCCGACCGGCTCGGCTGCACCCCGCCCGCGTTCTCCCAGCAGCCGGCCAAGCTGGAGCGGCAAGCGGGCGCCGCGCTGCTGGTCCGCCATCATCGCGGGGCCCGGCTGACCGAGGCGGGCGAGGTGCTGGTGGCACGGGCCCGGAGGGTGCTCGACGAACTGGAGCAGGCCCGGCACGAGCCGGCCCGGCCGACCGGGCTCACCGGTGGCTCCCTGCGGCTCGGCACGTTCCCGGCCGCCGGGGTGCGTCTGCTGCCGCCCGCGCTGAGCGCGTTCCACCGGGCGCATCCGGACGTGACCCTGTGACGGAGGAACTGGTGCTGGTCACCGCCCCGGGGCACGCGTTGAGCAGCGTCGCCGCCCGGCTCCCGCCGGCGGAGCTGGCCGGGCAGCCGCTCATCAGCATGGCTCCGCAGTATCCGGCCCGGCGGGAGATCGACGCGTTGCCGGCCCGCTCGGGCGCGACCCCGGCGCTGCTGGTGCCGACGCCCGGCTGCTCGGTGGTGTGTGCGCCGGTCAGTGCCGGGCTCGGGGTGGCCGTCGTACCGGAGGTGGTGGCGCGCGCGGCGGCCACGCCGGTCGGGACGCGGCCCCTGGAGGCGGGGCGGCCGCACCGGACGATGTCGGTGACCTACCGCCCGGACGAGCCGGCCCCGGCGGCGGACGCGTTCCGGGCACTGCTGCGGGGAGAGTTCGGCGGAGCGGGGCGCTGACGCCCCTTCAGGACGGCGTCGGCACCGCCCACGGCAGTTCGATGGACACCGTCTTGCCGCCCTCCCTCGTGGGCCGGATGCGGAGCTTGCCGCCGCACTCGGCGGTGAGCCAGCGGATGATGACCATGCCGCGGCCGTTGTCCTGCTGCACGGCGGCGGGCAGTCTCTTCGGGAAGCGGGGATGACTGTCCGTGACGCCGATGTGCAGTTGTTCGTCACGGTCCAGCGCGATGTCGACCGTGAAGGTGGGTGACTGGCCGAAGGTGTGCTGTACCGCGTTGGTGGCGAGTTCGGAGACGATGAGGCGGACGGTGTCGGCCGCTTCGGTGTCCGCCGGCAGACCCCACTCCGCGAGAGTGCCGACGACGTAGGAGCGGGCGGCGGAGACCGAGGCGGGATCGCTCGGCAGAGTGACGGATGCTTCCAGGTGGTCTGCCATGGCGACGTCGTCCCTTTCCCGCGGGATCGCACCGACAAGGAGCGGTTGGTTCGAGTACGGTCCCGGACTGGTGCTTCTTCGTCAGACTGCCATCACCGGAGCGGTCACGGGGAGCGATCCACCAAGATATGCATATATCTGTCGCCCGAAGCGGTGAACTCTACGACGGAATACCGTATTTGGGCGGCCCGGAAGGAGTAAGGAGGAGCCCATGCAGAACGGGCCGGCGGTACGGCGCCGCAAACTGGGCGCCGAACTGCGCATGCTGCGTACCGGCGCTGGGCTCACGAGTGGTGACGCGGCCCGGCTGGTCGGCTGGCACCAGTCGAAGGTGAGCCGGATCGAGACCGGTGCCAGTGGGGTGAAACCAGCCGATGTGCGCTCGCTGCTCGACGCCTACGGGGTGCGGGACGGGCATCTGCGCGAGTTGCTGCTGATGCTGGCGGGCTCCGACGGGGCGGGCGACCGGCACCGCTGGTGGCACGCCTACCGCGGGGTGCTGCCGCCGACGTACCGGGATTTCATCAGTCTGGAGTCGCAGGCGAGCGCGATGCGCACCCTGGAGACCACGGTGGTGCCGGGTCTGCTCCAGACGCCCGAGTACGCCCGTGCGGTGACCCGGGCGGCCGTGCCCGACCTGGACGAGGAACGGCTGGACACGCTGGTGGAGGTGCGGCTGGCCCGGCAGGACGTGCTGCGCTCCGACCCGCCGCTGGAGCTGTGCGCGGTGCTGGACGAGGCGGTGCTGCGGCGCGAGGTCGGCGGCCCCGGGGTGATGGCCCGTCAGCTGGAGCGGCTCATGGAGGCCGCCCGGCTGCCCCAAGTGCGGCTCCAGGTGCTGCCGTTCGGCGCCGGAGCCCATGTGGGCCTGACCGGACCTTTCGTTATCTTCTCATTTCCGAGCACTTCTGATCTGGACGTGGTTGTTCTCGACCAATTGACGAGTAGCCTCTACCTCGAACGGAAAGAAGACCTCAAGGCTTACTCGGAGGCCTTCGACACCCTTCGGATCCACGCCCTTTCCCCCGAGGACTCGTTGGATTACATCGCCGGGATAGGTGACGGCGCGTAAGGAGGCACGCCCCCCATGTCAGCACCGCCTCGGAACGTCCCTGCCAGTACCGACCTGCACGACGTGCGCTGGCTGCGCAGCAGCTACAGCACGGGAGCCAACAACTGCGTGGAGACGGCCCGGCCGCGCTCCGGCCCCTGGGCCGGAGCACTCGCCGTGCGCGACTCGAAGCGCCCGGCCGGACCCGCGCTGCTCTTCTCCGCCGACAGCTGGGCCGGGTTCCTCGCCGCTCTCTGATCAGGACCGATCGCACGTAACCGGACAGGAAGTCAGCCAGGCAGTCAGTCACGCATGAGGCACGGCCGTGTCACGCCGACTCATGGCCGCGTTTCACCGATCACCCGTACAGCGCGTTCGATCTCCGCCCCGGACAGGTCCGCCCGGGCGGTCAGCCGCAGCCGCGAGATGCCGTCGGGCACGGAAGGAGGACGGAAGCAGCCCACGGCCAGCCCCGCCGTACGGCAGTCGGCCGCCCAGCGCACCGCCTGCGCCGGGGACGGAGCCCGCACGGAGACCACCGCGGCGTCCGGACGCACCGCGTCCAGACCCGCGGCGGTCAGCCGTGCGTGCAACTCCGCGGCCACGTCACGGGCCCGCGCCGCCCGCTCCGGCTCGCGCACGAGCAGCCGCAGGGCTGCCAGCGCCGCACCGGCCGCCGCCGGGGCCAGCCCCGTGTCGAAGATGAACGTCCGCGCCGCGTTGACCAGATGGTCGATCACCCGCGCCGGTCCCAGCACCACCCCGCCCTGACTGCCCAGCGACTTGGACAGGGTGGCCGTGACCACCACGTCCGCCACGCCCGCGAGCCCCGCCGCGTACGGCGCGCCCCGGCCGCCGTCGCCCAGCACCCCGAGCCCGTGCGCGTCGTCCACGACCAGTCCGGCCCCGTGCTCGCGGCAGGCCGCGGCCAGCTCGGCCAGCGGTGCCGCGTCGCCGTCCACGGAGAACACCGTGTCGGAGACGACGATCGCCTCACCCTCGTGCGTGCCCAGCGCCTTGCGCACCGCCTCCGGGTCGGCGTGCCCGACGACCTGCCGGGCGCCCCGGGCGAGCCGGCAGCCGTCGATGAGCGAGGCGTGGTTGCCCGCGTCGGAGACGATCAGCGAGCCGTGCGGGCCGAGCACCGTGACCGCGGCCAGGTTCGCGGCGTACCCGGAGGAGAAGACCAGCGCCGCCTCGAAGCCGCAGAAGGCGGCCAGCTCGCGTTCCAGCCGGGTGTGCAGCTCGGTGGTACCGGTGACCAGCCGGGAGCCGGTGGAGCCGCCGCCCCAGGTCCGGGCCGCCCCGGCCGCGCCCTCGACGACCTCGGGGTGGTGGGCGAGGCCCAGGTAGTCGTTGCTCGCCAGGTCCAGCAGGGGCGAGTCGGCGGGGCGCGGGCGCAGGGTGCGGACGAGTCCGGCGCGGCGGCGCGCCTCGGCCTGGTCGTCGATCCAGCCGAACGCCATGGGTCCTCCGGGGCTTTTGTAGGTAGCGGACAGACACTAGCGGCACGACCAGCAGGCCAGGGTGTGGCAATACCCACACGGTGAACCGTCTCCGTTGTGCAAACTCTCCTTGGCCCCGGGCGGTCCGGTAGGACAGGATCGGACCTCATGGACCTGCTGAACACGCTGGTGGACAAGGGGCTTCGGCGCGAGCTGCCGACCCGCGAAGAAGCGCTCGCCGTACTGGCCACCTCCGACGACGACCTGCTCGATGTGGTGGCCGCGGCCGGGAAGGTGCGCCGGCACTGGTTCGGGCGCCGGGTCAAACTCAACTATCTGGTGAACCTCAAGTCGGGCCTGTGCCCGGAGGACTGCTCCTACTGCTCCCAGCGGCTCGGCTCGGACACCGGCATCCTGAAGTACACCTGGCTGAAGCCGGACGAGGCCTCCCAGGCCGCGGCGGCCGGGCTGGCCGGCGGTGCCAAGCGGGTCTGTCTGGTGGCGTCGGGCCGCGGTCCGACCGACCGTGACGTGGACCGGGTCGCGGGCACGATCAAGGCGATCAAGGAGCAGAACGAGGGCGTCGAGGTGTGCGCCTGCCTCGGGCTGCTCTCCGACGGCCAGGCCGAGCGGCTGCGCGAGGCGGGCGCGGACGCCTACAACCACAACCTCAACACGTCCGAGGGCACGTACGCGGACATCACCACCACCCACACCTACGCCGACCGGGTGGACACGGTGAACAAGGCGCACGCGGCCGGCCTGTCCGCCTGCTCCGGGCTGATCGCGGGCATGGGCGAGAGCGACGAGGACCTCGTCGACGTGGTCTTCTCGCTGCGCGCGCTGGACCCGGACTCGGTGCCGGTCAACTTCCTGATCCCGGTCGAGGGCACCCCGCTGGCCAAGGAGTGGAACCTCACCCCGCAACGCTGCCTCCGGATCCTCGCGATGGTGCGCTTCGTGTGCCCGGACGTCGAGGTGCGCATCGCGGGCGGCCGTGAGGTCCACCTGCGCACGATGCAGCCCCTCGCGCTGAACCTGGCCAACTCCATCTTCCTCGGCGACTACCTGACCACCGAGGGCCAGGCCGGCAAGGCCGACCTGGAGATGATCGCGGACGCCGGGTTCGAGGTGGAGGGCACCGGCGAGGTGACCCTGCCGGAGCACCGGGCGACGGCGGGCACGGCGGCGGGCGCCTGCGGCTCGCACGCGGGCGCCGGGTGCGGCTCGCACGAGGGTGCCGGGTGCGGCTCGCACGAGGGTGCCGAGGGTGCCGGGTGCGGGCCGGTCTGCGGCTCGCACGAGAGCGCGGGGGCGAACGAGGCGCGCACGGACCTCGTCGCCGTACGCCGCCGAGGTGCCGGAACGGACCTCGCGCCCAATGCCTGAGCTGGGCGTGTCCGAGCTGCTGGAGCTGGACCGGCGGCACGTGTGGCATCCGTACGGACCGATGCCGGGCCGTGTCGAACCGCTCGTCGTGGAGTCGGCGAGCGGGGTCCGGCTGCGGCTCGCGGACGGCTCGGGCGAGCTGGTGGACGGCATGTCGTCCTGGTGGTCGGCGATCCACGGCTACGGCCACCCGGTGCTCGACGAGGCGGCGCGGCAGCAGCTCGGCCGGATGAGCCATGTGATGTTCGGCGGGCTCACACACGAGCCCGCCGTACGGCTCGCGAAGCTCCTTGTCGACATGTCGCCGGACGGTCTGGAGCATGTCTTCCTGGCCGACTCCGGTTCGGTGTCCGTCGAGGTCGCCGTGAAGATGTGCCTCCAGTACTGGCGTTCCCTCGGCCGCCCCGGCAAGCAGCGTCTGCTGACCTGGCGCGGTGGCTATCACGGGGACACCTGGAACCCGATGTCGGTGTGCGACCCCGAGGGCGGGATGCACCAGCTGTGGTCCGGAGTGCTGCCGCGCCAGGTGTTCGCGGACGCACCGCCGGCGCAGTACGAGGAGTCGTACGCGGAGCGGCTGCGCGAGCTGGTCGCACGCCACGCGGACGAGCTGGCCGCAGTGATCGTGGAGCCGGTGGTGCAGGGCGCGGGCGGGATGCGCTTCCACTCCCCCGCGTATCTGCGGGTGCTGCGCGAGGCGTGCGACGCGCACGACGTGCTGCTGGTGTTCGACGAGATCGCCACCGGCTTCGGCCGGACCGGTGCGCTGTTCGCGGCGGACCACGCGGCCGTCACCCCGGATGTGATGTGCGTGGGCAAGGCGCTGACCGGCGGCTATCTGACGATGGCGGCGACGCTGTGCACCGCGCGGGTCGCCGACGGCATCTCGCGGGGCGAGGTGCCGGTGCTCGCGCACGGCCCGACGTTCATGGGCAACCCGCTCGCGGCGGCCGTGGCCTGCGCCTCCGTCGAACTGCTGCTGGGCCAGGACTGGCGGTCCGAGGTCGAGCGGATCGGGACGGGCCTGCGGGACGGGCTGGCGCCGGCCTCGGACCTGCCGGGTGTGAAGGACGTCCGGGTGCTCGGCGCCATCGGGGTGGTCCAGCTCGATCACGAGGTGGACATGCGGGCCGCCACGGACGCCGCGGTGCGGGAGGGCGTGTGGCTGCGCCCGTTCCGCGACCTGGTCTACACGATGCCGCCGTACGTCACCTCGGACGAGGACGTGGCACGGATCGCGCGTGCGGTGTGCGCCGCGGCGCGGGAGGGTTGAGATGCCGGTACTGGTGATCACGGGGACGGGCACAGAGGTCGGCAAGACCGTCACCACCGCCGCCGTCGCGGCCGCGGCGCTCGCGGCGGGGCGTTCGGTGGCCGTGCTGAAGGCCGCGCAGACGGGCGTACGGCCGGACGAGCGCGGGGACGCCGACGAGGTCGCGCGGCTCGCGGGTCCGCTGACGGCCGCCGAAACGGCCCGTTTCCCCGAGCCGTTGGCGCCGGGTACGGCGGCCCGGCGGGCCGGGATGGCGCCGGTGCACCCGCAGGAGGTGGCCGACCGGGCCGCCAAGCTGGCCACCGAGCACGATCTGGTGCTGGTCGAGGGCGCGGGCGGGCTGCTCGTCCGGTTCGACGCGGCCGGCGGCACGCTGGCGGACGTGGCCGCGCTGCTGGACGCGCCGGTGCTGGTCGTCGCCTCTCCCGGGCTCGGCACGCTGAACACCACGGAGCTGACGGCCCGCGAACTGCGGCACCGGGAGCTGGAGTTGGCGGGTGTGGTGATCGGCAGCTGGCCCGACTCCCCCGACCTCGCCTCCCGCTGCAACGTGAGCGACCTGCCGGAGGTGGCGGGGGCGCCGCTGCTCGGCGCCCTTCCCTGCGGGGCCGGGGCGTTGGCGCCGGGTGACTTCCGGGTGGCGGCGCCGGGGTGGCTGGCGCCACGGCTGGACGGGACGTGGGACGCGGAGGCGTTCCGGGTGCGGGTGGCGCCGTAGGGGTACGGCGCGGGTGCCTTCGTGGTTCCCGGGGGACAATCCCTCTGAGAACGTCCTCCGGGAGGTGCCATGCGACTGATGTCGGCCGGTTCTGCCAAGGTCGCGCCGAGCCCTGTCCACCATCCGCTGTTCGCCCGGTTCTACGCCCGCTGCAGCATCGACGCGGAGACCCGGCTCGGCCTCGCCGCCGTGCGGGAGCGGCTGCTCGCCGGGCTGTCCGGGCGGGTGATCGAGGTGGGCGCGGGCAACGGGCTGAACTTCGCCCGCTATCCGGCCGCCGTGGCCGAGGTCGTCGCCGTCGAACCCGAGCCGCTGCTGCGCCGGTTGGCGCTGGATGCCGCGCAGCGCGCCCAGGTGCCGGTCGACGTGGTGCCGGGCGCGGCGGAGGCGCTGCCGGTCAAGAGCGAGGCGTACGACGCGGCGGTGCTGTCGCTGGTGCTGTGCAGCGTGCGGGACGTGGCGCGGGCGCTCGCCGAGGTACGGCGGGTGCTGCGGCCCGGGGGTGAGGTGCGCTTCTTCGAGCACGGGCGGGGCGGCGGCCGGATGATGACGCAGACCCAGCGGGCCCTGGACCGCACCGTGTGGCCCGTGCTGTTCGGCGGCTGTCACGTCGCCCGCGAGCCGGTCGCGGAGCTACGCGGGGCCGGATTCGAACTCGGCCCGTACCGGCGCCTGTTGCTGCCGGAGCAGGGCCCGAAGCTGCCGACCTCGTACGGCGTGCTGGGCGTCGCCTGGCGCCCGGGCGAACCGGACCCCCGCTGACCGCCCCCGGCCCTGGCCCCGGCTGCCCTGCGTGCGTCAGATGCTCCAGCGGCGCAGCTCCCGCGCGATGGCGTCCACGTCGGCCGCGCCGTCCTTGACCAGCCGGGCCAGGTCGCGCACCTGCTCGGCGGAGGTGACGACCTTGGCGCCGCTGGCGACCAGGTAGGCGTAGGCGACCGCGGAGGCGAACAGCGCGTTGGAGCGCTCCAGCGCGGGTACGTGGATCAGCAGCTGGAGGAGGGCGGCGGCGCGGGCATGCGGGTCGTCGTAGACGGGCACGCCGAATATCTCGGCGCGGTGCCGGGCGACGGCGGCGATCAGCGCGCCCCAGTCGGTGACCTGCGGGTCGCCGGGTGTGCGCTGTTCGGCGAGCATGAGCAGCCAGGCGAGGTCGATGCTGAACTCGTTCAAGGGATCAGCGGCCGTCCCCGGTGCCGCCACCGCTGCCCCGGGTCTCGGTGAACTCCTCGGCGAACACGGTCTCGTACTGCTTCATGAAGTCGGCGGCGGCGTCCACGAACGTGCGGCCGGCCTCTCCGGTGTCCTGTCTGACCAGCTCTTCTATGTAGCGGTTGACGCTGATGCCCCGGGCCAGGGCGCGTTCGCGGGCCGCGCGGGCGGTGCCTTCGTCCACGCGCACGTTCAGCTGGGTCTTCGCCATGCTTCGACGCTAGCGCCGAGGCGCTAGCAATCGCAAGGGCGCACGGAATCGCCGTACCGCGCCTGTCTGTCCCCCGCGCGCGCCGTCCCTTACGCTCGCCCGGGACGGGCGTACCGGCGAGCGGGAGGCGGTCTTGTCCACACCTGATGCAGTTGCCGCGCAGGACGGGCCGGGGAGCGCGCCGGACGGCGGGCTCGCGGCCCGCGCCCGCGCTCTGACCAAGGCCTACGGCTCCGGCGAGACGGCCGTGATCGCCCTGGACGCGGTGGACGTGGACATCGCGCGCGGCCGGTTCACCGCCGTGATGGGGCCCTCGGGCTCCGGCAAGTCCACGCTCATGCACTGCCTGGCGGGGCTCGACACCGTGACGGCGGGCGAGGTGTGGCTCGGCGACACCGAGATCACCGGGCTGAGGGACCGCGAGCTGACCCGGTTGCGGCGGGACCGGATCGGGTTCATGTTCCAGTCGTTCAACCTCGTTCCGACGCTCACGGCCGCCGAGAACATCACGCTGCCGATGGCCATCGCGGGCCGCAGACCCGACGGACGATGGCTGGACCAGGTGATCGACACGCTCGGCCTGCGGAACCGGCTGGCCCACCGGCCCGCGCAGCTGTCCGGCGGTCAGCAGCAACGGGTCGCGTGCGCGCGGGCGCTGCTCTCCCGGCCCGAGCTGGTCTTCGCCGACGAGCCGACCGGCAACCTGGACTCGCGGGCCGGACTGGAGGTGCTGGGCTTCCTGCGCGGGGCGGTGGACGATCTCGGGCAGACGGTCGTCATGGTCACCCACGACCCCGGCGCCGCCGCCCATGCCGACCTGGTGCTCTTCCTCGCCGACGGACGCATCGTGGACGAGATGGCACGGCCGACGGCGGACGCCGTACTGGAACGCATGCGTGTCTTCTCCGGAGGGAACCCCCGGTGCTGAAGGCGACCCTGAGGAGCTTCCTCGCGCACAAGGGGCGGCTCGCGCTGTCCGCGCTGGCCGTGATCCTTTCCGTGGCGTTCGTCGCGGGCAGCCTGATCTTCTCCGACACCGTCACCCGTACCTTCGACCGGCTCTTCGCCTCCACCGCCGCCGATGTGACCGTGCAGCCGAAGCAGGACCTGAAGGCCCCGGTGCCGGGCGGTACGGTGCAGACCCTGCCCGCGGCGCTGCGGGACCGGGTGGCCCGGGTGCCCGGGGTCGCGGCCGCCCGCGCGGACGTCAAGGTGCAGAACATCGTGGTGATCGACCGCCACGACCGGTCCCTCGGGCCGACCACCGGCGCCCCCACCATCGCCACCGCCTGGTACGCCGGTCACCGCAGTCCGGTGGAGCTGGCCTCCGGCCGCGCGCCGGTCGGTGCGGGCGAGGCGCTGCTGGACGCGGACACCGCGGACAAGAAGCACGTACGGATCGGCGACCCGCTGACCGTGCAGGCGCAGCCGGGCACGTTCCGCGTCCGGGTCGTCGGGATCGCCATGTTCACCACGACCAACCCGGGCGCGGCCCTGGTCTTCCTGGACCCGGCGGTGGCGGGCCGGGAGCTGCTCGGCTCCCAGGCGCTCGCGACCAGCGTCTCGGCGGACGCCGCGAAGGGCGTCTCGGACGCGGCCCTCAAGCTGCGTGTCGGCCGGGCGGTCGGCACCGGCGTCTACGACGTGCGGACGGCCGGCGAGCAGGCCAAGTCCGCGTCGGCCGCGCTCGGCCCCTTCCTGGACGTGATCAAGTACGTGATGCTCGGCTTCGCGGGTGTCGCGCTGCTCGTCGGCGTCTTCCTGATCGTCAACACCTTCTCCATGCTGATCGCCCAACGCACCCGTGAACTGGGCCTGTTGCGGGCGCTCGGCGCGGACCGGCGGCAGGTGCGGCGCTCGGTGCTCACCGAGGCGCTGCTGCTCGGACTGGCCGGCTCGACGCTCGGCCTCGGCACCGGGATCGGGCTGGCCCTGGGGCTGATCCGGCTGATGAGCCTGTTCGGGATGAACCTCAAGGCCACGGAGATGGTCATCGGCTGGGAGACACCCGTCGCGGCGTACGTCGTCGGGCTCGGGGTCACCTTCGTGGCGGCCTATCTGCCCGCCCGGCGCGCGGCGGCGGTCTCGCCGATGGCCGCGCTGGTGGACGCCGAGGTCGCCGGCGTGGGCAAGCCGCTGACGGCGCGGGCCGTCGCCGGGGCGGTGCTCGGGGCGGCCGGGGCGGCGGCGCTGGCCGGGTGCGCGGCGGCCACGAAGACCACGCAGGCGGCCGTACTGCTGGGCGTCGGAGTCGTCCTGACGCTGATCGCGACCGTGGTCGCCGGGCCACTGCTGGTACGGCCGGTGATCCGGGTGCTGGGCGCCGCCTTCCCGGCGCTGTTCGGCCCGGTCGGCCGGATGAGCCAGCGCAACGCCCTGCGCAATCCCCGCCGTACCGGCGCCACGGCCGCGGCGCTCATGGTGGGCCTGGCCCTGGTCGGCGGGATGTCGGTGGCCAGCGCGTCGATGTCGGCGTCGTTCGACCGGCAGATCGACAAGAACCTCGGCGCCGACTTCATCGTCCAGAACACCAACTTCACCCCGTTCACCCGGCAGGTACGGGACACCGTGGCCGCCACGCACGGCGTCGGGCTCGTCGTGGCGCAGCGGCTCACCCAGGTCGCCGTACGGCTGCCGGACGGCCGCCGGGTCCAGACCTCCGCCGTCGGGTACGGCCCGGGGCTCGACGACGTCGTGCACTTCACGTACGCGCAGGGCGGCACGGCGGCCGCACTGGCGGACGGGCACCTCGCCATGGACGCCGGCTTCGCCAGGGACCACGGGCTGCGGATCGGCAGCACGCTCCCGGTCGAGTTCCCCGGCGGGCGGCACACGACGCTGACCGTCGGCGCGCTCACCCACCAGGACACGGCTCAGGGCTTCGGCGCCCAGGGCGGCCTGTACTTCGGCCTCGCCACCTTCGCGCGGTACGTGCCGAGCGGCCAGGACTCGGCGCTGTACGTCAACGCGGCCACGGGAACGAAACCGCAGGACCTGCGCCCTGTGCTGGAGCGGGCGCTGAAGCCGTTCCCGCAGGTCCAGGTGCGCAACCAGGACGACTACAAGCAACTGATCCACGACCAGATCGCCGTGCTGCTCTACCTGGTGTACGCACTGCTCGCCCTGGCGATCGTCATCGCCGTGCTCGGTGTGGTCAACACGCTCGCCCTGTCGGTGGTGGAGCGGACGAGGGAGATCGGGCTGCTGCGCGCGATCGGGCTGGGGCGCCGGCAACTGCGCCGGATGATCCGGCTGGAGTCGGTGGTGATCGCCGTGTTCGGGGCGGTGCTCGGGCTGGCGCTGGGGCTGGTGTGGGGTGTGTGCATGCAGCGGGTGCTGGCCCTGCGCGGGCTGCGGGAGCTGGCGATCCCCTGGACCACGATCGTCGCGGTCGTCGTCGGCGCGGCGGTGGTGGGCGTCGTGGCGGCGCTGCTGCCGGCCCTGCGGGCGTCACGGATGAACGTACTGGCGGCGATCGCCCACGAGTGAGGATCCCGCGGACGGGCGGGCCGTGGGCATGCGGGGAACACCGCAGGGGCCGTCGGCGCGCGGGGAGCAGCGCGGAGGGCGCCCGCTCCGCTTCTGGGTCGGCCCGCGTCCGCATCGTGGAAATCGGCGTGCGGAGCGGGGTCTGCGTGATCGGATGCGTCCATGACCGAGCCGCGCATACGCCCTGCCCTCGCCGACGACCTCGACGCCGTGCTCGCTTTCTGGAAGACGGCCGCCGAGGGCACCAGCATCAGCGACGACCGCTGCGGGGTGGAGCGCCTGGTCGCCCGTGACCCCGGGGCACTGCTGCTGGCCGAGCAGGGCGACGAGCTCGTGGGCACGGTCATCGCGGGCTTCGACGGCTGGCGCTGCCATCTGTACCGGCTCGCGGTCCGTCCGGAGCGGCGCAGGCAGGGCATCGGCTCGGCGTTGCTGGCCGCCGCCGAGGAGCGTTTCGTACGGCTCGGCGGCCGGCGCGCGGACGCGATGGTCCTGGTCCGCAACGAGACCGCGCACCGCGCCTGGGGCGCGGCCGGCTACGGCCCCGAGGAGCACTGGCGGCGCTGGGTGAAGCCGCTCTCCGATCTCGCGGACTGACCCCGACGACCAGCTTTGCCCATCCTTTACCATTGAGGGAGCACTCGGCCCCTCGATGAAAGGTTGTGAGCGTCCGCCCATGGGCGAGCCCCCAGTCCGCGACACCGCGCGTTCCGCCCCGCCCTGTCCGATCATGGGACGGGGGTGACCCGATGACCGAAGTGCTGCTCCTTCTGGTGGCGATCCTGCTGTCGCTCGCCTGCGGCGCCTTCGTGGCGGCGGAGTTCTCGCTGACCACGGTGGAGCGCGGCGAGCTGGAACGCGCGGCGCAGCGCGGCGAACGCGGAGCGCCGGGCGCTCTCAAGGCCGTACGGAACCTCACCTTCCAGCTCTCCGGCGCCCAGCTCGGCATCACCGTGACCAACCTGGTGGTCGGCATGCTCGCCGAGCCGTCGATCGCCAAGCTGCTGGCCGGGCCGTTCCGGGCGACGGGCCTGTCGGACGGCGTGGCGAGCTTGGTCGCCCTGGTGGTCGGTACGGCACTGTCGACGGTGTTCCTCATGGTCGTCGGCGAGCTGGTGCCGAAGAACTGGGCGATCTCCTCGCCGCTGGCCGTGGCCAAGCGGGTGGGCAGTCCGCAGCGCTGGTTCAGCGCGGCCTTCCGGCCCTTCATCACGCACCTGAACAACACGGCCAACCGTGTGGTGCGCCGCCTCGGCATCGAGCCGGCCGAGGAGCTGGCCTCCGCGCGCGGCCCGCAGGAGCTCGCGGCGCTCGCCCGGCACTCCGCGAAGCAGGGCGCGCTGGAGGCGGACACCGCCGAGCTGTTCGTGCGCACCCTGAACCTGGCCGACCTCACGGCGGAGAACGTGATGACCCCCCGCGTGCAGGTCGTCGCCCTGGACACCCAGGCGACCTGCGAGGACGTGGCGAACGCGACCCGGGCCACCGGACTGTCCCGGTTCCCGGTCCACCGTGGTGGCCTGGACTCGGTCGTCGGCATCGCGCACGTGAAGGACGTCCTGGCCGTGCCCGCCGCCGAGCGGGCGCGCCGCCCGGTCTCCCAGGTGATGCGCGAGCCGCTGCTCGTCCCCGGCTCCCTGACCGTCGACCGGCTGCTGGACCGGCTCGGCGGCCGGCGCACGATGGCCGTCGTCATCGACGAGTACGGCGGCACGGCGGGCGTGGCGACGCTGGAGGACATCGTGGAGGAAGTCGTCGGCGAGGTGCGCGACGAGCACGACCCGCACGAGACGCCCGACCTCGCCCCCGCCGGCGCGGACGAACAGGGCCGCGCCCTGTACTCGGCCGACGGCGCCGCCCGCACCGACCAGCTCGCGCGCGTGGGACTGCGCGTGCCCGACGGGCCGTACGAGACCCTGGCCGGTCTGGTCGCGGCACAGCTGGGCCGGATACCGCAGACCGGTGACACGGTCGAGGTCGCCGGCTGGCGGCTGGACGTGGTGGACGCCTCCGGCCGCCGGGCGGCCCGGGTGCTGCTGCACGCGCCGCTGGACGACGAACAGGCCCACGGAAGCCCGGAGGGGGCACGATGACCGCCGTACAGCTGCTGATCGGGCTGGCCACGCTCGTCGTCAACGCCTTCTTCGTGGCCGGCGAGTTCGCACTGATCTCGGTGCGTCGCTCGCAGATCGAGCCGCTGGCCCAGGAGGGCGACCGGCGCGCGAGGAGCGTGCTGTGGGGTCTGGAGCACGTCTCGGCACTGCTGGCCGCCGCCCAGCTCGGCATCACGCTGTGCACGCTGGTCCTCGGCGTGGTCGCCGAGCCGGCGATCGCGCATCTGCTGGAGCCGGTGTTCCACACGCTCGGAGTGCCCGTAGGCGCGGGCCACGCCGTGTCCTTCGTGATCGCGCTAGCCCTGGCGACGTATCTGCACATGCTGCTCGGCGAGATGGTCCCGAAGAACGTCTCCCTCGCCGAACCGGTGCGCAGCGCGCTGCTGCTCGGCCCGCCCCTGGTCGCGCTGTCGCGGGCGCTGCGGCCGGTGATCTTCGCCATCAACGCGTTCGCGAACGCGCTGCTCACGCTGTTGCGGGTGGACACGAAGGACGAGGTCGCGGCGAGCTTCACCGACGCCCAGCTGGCCGAGATCGTCAAGGACGCCGGTGAGGCCGGCCTGATCGACGACCGGGCACGGGAGCGGCTGCACGACGCCCTGGAACTGGGCAGCCGACCGGTGCGGGACGTCGTGGTGCCGCTGGAGAGGGTCGTCTACGCGCGCGTGGGCGTCACCCCGGAGGAGCTGGAGCGGCTGACGGCCGAGTCGGGCTTCTCCCGGTTCCCGGTGGTCGACGTGGGCCGGCGGATCGTGGGCTATCTGCACGTCAAGGACGCCCTGGACGCCTCACCCCGGGACATGCCCTTCCGACTCCGGGACATGCGTTCCATCGCGCGCGTACGGGAGAACACCCCGCTGGACGACGTCCTGACCGCAATGCGCGGCAGCCGCACGCACCTGGCCGCCGTCCTCGGCGACGACGGCCGCCTGTCCGGCCTGGTGACCATGGAGGACGTCCTGCGCGAACTCCTCGGCCAGCCGACCTCGGGGTGAGGCCGAGCGGGTGGGGCGAAGGGGAGGGCGAGTGGGGGCGTGGGCGCGGATCCGGAAGGCCGGGTCCGGGGGTTGTGGGGCTGGCGCCGGGCTCTCGGTCTCCCGGAGGGCCGGAGGGCCGAGTCCGGGGGCGGGTCGGGGTGGCGGGTCCGGGGGACCGGGTGGGCAAGCCGGAGGGCCAAGTCCCCGGCCGGGGCCGCGAGGACACGCCGCCGCGTCCGAGACTGGGTCCGGAAACCGGGGTCCGGGAGGGCGAGTCCGACGGCCGGAGGGCTGAGTCCAGGCCCGGGGCCGCAAGGACTGGCTACCGCGTCCGAGGCTGGGGCTGGGGAGCCGGGCAGGAGAGCCGGAGGGCCGAGTCCGGGAACCGGGTAAGCAAGCCGGAGGCCCGGGTCCGGGGCCGGGGCCGCGAGGACAAGCGACCATGGCCGCGCCGGGTCCGGGAGCCGGAAGGTCATGTCCGGGCCCGAGGCCGCATGAGCTGGTGACCGGGTCCGGGGGACCGGATCCGGCGGCCGGTGGCCGGGAGGCCGGGGCCGGGGTGACCGACCGGCAGGTATGGAAGCGGGATACCATCGCTGACGCCATGCAGACGAATCCCGCATCTCCGCCCTACAGCAGCCTGGTCGCGGTCGGCGACTCCTTCACCGAGGGCATGTCGGACCTGCTGCCCGACGGTTCCTACCGGGGCTGGGCCGATGTACTCGCCGGGCGGATGGCCGCCCGCACGCCCGGTTTCCGGTACGCCAACCTCGCCGTGCGCGGCAAGCTGATCGGTCAGATCGTCGACGAGCAGATCGACGTCGCGGCGGCCATGAACGCCGACGTGATCACGCTGGTCGGCGGCCTCAACGACACCCTGCGGCCCAAGTGCGACATGGGCCGGGTGAAGGGTCTGCTGACCGAGGCGGTGGAGCGTCTGGCGCCGTCCTGCGGGCAGCTGGTGCTGATGCGCAGCCCCGGCCGCCAGGGCCCCGTACTGGAGCGGTTCCGGCCACGCATGGAGGAGCTGTTCGCCTGCGTGGACGAGCTCGCCGCGAAGAACGGCGCGGTCGTCGTGGACCTGTACGGCGCCGCGTCGCTGGCCGACCCCCGGCTGTGGGACGTGGACCGGCTGCATCTGACGGCGGAGGGGCACCGCCGGGTCGCCGAGGCGGTGTGGCAGACGCTCGGGTACGAGCCGGAGGACACCGAGTGGCGGGTGCCGATGCCGGCCACGCCGCCGCCGGGCTGGGCGACGCGCCGGGTCGCGGACGCGCGCTTCGCCCGGCAGCACCTGCTGCCCTGGATCGGCCGCCGGCTGACCGGCCGCTCCTCCGGCGACGGCCGCCCGGCCAAGCGTCCGGAGCTGCTGCCGTACGAGGGACAGGCGTAGCCACGGGTGCTCGACGCCCGGGACCAGGACCTCGCGTACCGTCGGCGACGATCAGTGACCCCCGTCTCGTAGCTTCCGCCGAACGGGGGCGTGGCGCTGGCCTGCACAAACCGCCAGTAGAATCTGGACACGTGACTTCTGCGCCCGCCAAGCCCCGCATCCCGAACGTCCTCGCCGGACGCTACGCCTCCGCCGAGCTCGCCACGCTCTGGTCCCCCGAGCAGAAGGTGAAACTGGAGCGGCAGCTCTGGCTCGCCGTGCTGCGCGCCCAGAAGGATCTCGGCATCGAGGTGCCGGACGCGGCGATCGCCGACTACGAGCGCGTCCTCGACACCGTCGACCTGGCCTCGATCGCCGAGCGCGAGAAGGTCACCCGGCACGACGTGAAGGCGCGGATCGAGGAGTTCAACGACCTCGCCGGACACGAGCACGTGCACAAGGGCATGACCTCCCGTGACCTCACCGAGAACGTGGAGCAACTCCAGATCCGGCTCTCGCTGGAGCTGATGCGCGACCGTACGGTGGCCGTGCTGGCGCGCCTCGGCAAGCTGGCCGGCGAGTACGCCGAGCTGGTCATGGCCGGCCGCTCGCACAACGTGGCCGCGCAGGCCACGACACTCGGCAAGCGTTTCGCCACGGCGGCCGACGAGCTGCTCGTGGCCTACGGCCGGGTCGAGGAGCTCCTCACCCGCTACCCGCTGCGCGGCATCAAGGGCCCGGTCGGCACCGCGCAGGACATGCTGGACCTGCTCGGCGGCGACGCGGCGAAGCTCGCCGAGCTGGAGAACCGGATCGCCCACCATCTGGGCTTCGCGCAGGCCTTCACCTCGGTCGGCCAGGTCTACCCGCGCTCGCTGGACTACGAGGTCGTCACCGCGCTGGTGCAGCTGGGGGCGGCGCCGTCCTCGCTGGCGAAGACGATCCGGCTGATGGCCGGCAACGAGCTGGTCACCGAGGGCTTCAAGCCTGGCCAGGTCGGCTCCTCGGCGATGCCGCACAAGATGAACACCCGCTCCTGCGAGCGCGTCAACGGCCTCATGGTCATCCTGCGCGGCTACGCCTCGATGACCGGTGAGCTGGCGGGCGACCAGTGGAACGAGGGCGACGTGTCCTGCTCCGTGGTGCGCCGGGTCGCGCTGCCGGACGCGTTCTTCGCGCTCGACGGTCTGCTGGAGACCTTCCTGACCGTCCTCGACGAGTTCGGTGCCTTCCCGGCGGTCATCGCGCGCGAGCTGGACCGCTACCTGCCGTTCCTCGCCACCACCAAGGTGCTCATGGGCGCCGTGCGGGCCGGGGTCGGCCGCGAGGTCGCGCACGAGGCGATCAAGGAGAACGCCGTCGCCACCGCGCTCGCGATGCGTGAGCAGGGTGCCGAGCGCAACGACCTGCTCGACAAGCTCGCCGCCGACGAGCGCCTGCCGCTCGACCGGGAGCAGCTGGCGGCGCTGATGGCCGACAAGCTGTCCTTCACCGGTGCCGCCGCCGACCAGGTCGGTGTCCTGGTCGGCCGGATCGAGGAGATCGCCAAGCAGCGCCCGGAGGCGGCCGGATACACCCCCGGGGCGATCCTCTGACCCGCTTCAGCCGGGAGGAACTGGAGGCCGCCCGCGACCGTCTCGTGCCGGACGTCGTCGCGGACGGCCTCCGGGTGCTCTTCTGCGGCATCAACCCGGGGCTGCTGACGGCGGCGACCGGTCATCACTTCGCCCGCCCGGGCAACCGCTTCTGGCCGGTGCTGCACCTGGCCGGCTTCACACCGAGGCTGCTGAAGCCGGCGGAGCAGCGGGAGCTGCTGTCGTACGGGCTGGGCATCACGAACGTGGTGGCGCGGGCGACCGCGCGCGCCGACGAGCTGAGCAACGACGAGTACGTCGAGGGCGGCCGGCTGCTCACCGAGAAGGTGGCACGGCTCGGGCCGAGGTGGCTGGCCGTGGTCGGGGTGACCGCGTACCGGGCGGCCTTCGGGGAGCGCACGGCTCAAGTGGGGCCGCAGGAGCGGACGTTCGGGGAGACCCGGGTGTGGGTGCTGCCCAATCCGAGCGGGCTGAACGCGCACTGGACGGCGCAGACGATGGCCGGGGAGTTCGCCCGGCTCAGGGCGGCCGCACAGGCGTGACACGGCGACGTGGGCGGTCACGGCGGAGGGGTCGCCGTGACCGCGGCGAGGAGCCGTATCTCGTCCGTGTCGTCCCGGTCGGCGACGCCGAGGGCGAGCCAGCGGCCGGTCCCCGTGGGCTGCCACACGTCCAGTTCGTCGGTGAGCAGGCTGAGGGTGGCCCAGGGCTCCGGTATCTCCTCGCCCCGGGCCACGCGCAGCCGTACCGTCTGCTGGCCGCAGGGGTGCTGCCGGCCCCAGCGGTCGTGCAGCCGCTGCGCCAGTGCCTCCCGGCACGCGTGGAAGTCCGCGGCGGTCAGCTCCCGGTTCAGGGCGTCGTCCGCGCGTGTCCCATGGCTGGTCGCTAACTCCACCGTCCGATGGCCGGCTTCCGGGAACTCCCCCGTGCACAGCGACTCGACGGCGCTCAGGCACTTCGCGATGTCCATGTGATCCAGTAAAGCGGCCGGCACTGACAATTGGTGCGCCGTCAGGCGTCCCGGCGGTGCAGGCTCCACGCGCCCGCGAGCAGCGCGGCCGCCGCCCACAGCGCGGTCACCGCGAGCCCGCTCCACTGGCCGAGGGCGCCGTCCCAGGTGCTGTGCAGCGCCACCTGGCCGGCCCGGTCGGGGAGGTAGTCGACGACGCCGCCCGACAGGTCTCCGACGACGAAGGACACGATCAGTACGAACGGGATCAGGACGGACAGGGCCGCGACGCCGCTGCGCAGCACGGTCGCGAGTCCGGCGGCGGACAGGGCCATCAGGGCCAGCTGGAGGCCGCGGCCGACGGCGCCGCGCAGGCCCGCCGTCCACGTCGGCCCGCCGGCGCCGAGGACCGCCTTGCCGACCAGCAGCGTGACCAGTCCGGTGAGGAGACCGACGGCCAGCGCGGGCAGGGCGATCGCCGTGGCCTTCGCGGCGAACCACCGCCACCGGTCCGGCACCGCCGACAGCGGCAGCCGCCGGATGCCGGACGCGGCAGCCGCGGGATGCGGAGCGCGGCACTCGCCGCGGGCGTGTCCGGCCGAGTACCATCCGCCCCAACACCCCCGCGAGCTGGAAGGACGGACGGTGACGCAGCTGACCGGCGGCGATCCCTCGCTGCTGCGAAGGATCAATTCCGCGGTGGTGCTGCACGCGCTGCGCGGCACGGACTGTGCGACGCTCACGGAGATCACCCGCTTCACCGGACTGTCCCGGCCGACGGTCGAGGGTGTCGTCGAGGGGCTCATCGAGGGCGGGCTGGTCGTGGAGACGGCCGCCGACGAGGGCGGCGCGCGACGTCAGGGCCGGCCCGCGCGCCGGTTCCGGTTCCGGGCCGAGGCGGGGCATCTGCTGGGCCTGGAGATCGGGCCGCACCGGGTCGCCGCGCTGCTGTCCGACCTGGACGGACGGGTGCTGGGCGCGCAGGCCAGGGAGGTCGGCGAGACGGCCTCGGCGGACGAGCGCCTGGACCGGCTGCGCGGCGTGGTCGCCGAACTGCTGCGCCGGGCCGGGGTCGCGCGCGGCTCGCTGCGGGCAGTCGGCGTGGGCACGCCGGGGATCGTGGAGGCCGACGGCACGGTACGGCTGGGCACGGCGCTGCCGCAGTGGACCGGGCTGAACCTGGGCGAGCGGCTGGGCCGGTCCTTCACGTGCCCGGTGCTGGTGGAGAACGACGCCAACGCGGCGGCCGTCGCCGAGCACTGGAAGGGGGTGGCGAGCGATTCCGACGATGTGGTGTTCGTGCTGGCGGGGCTGAGCCCGGGCGCGGGTTCACTGATCGGCGGGCGGCTGCACCGGGGGTACGGCGGGGCGGCCGGGGAGATCGGGGCGCTGCATCTGCTGGGCCGGGAGGAGATGCCGGAGACGCTGCTGTCCACCACCGACGAGCCGCTGCATCCGCTGGACGAACAGGCGGTCGCCGAGGTGTTCGCGCTGGCGCGCAAGGGCGACCAGCGGGCGGGGGCGGCCGTCGACCGGTTCATCCAGCGGCTCGTGCACGATGTCGCCGCGCTGGTGCTCGCGCTCGATCCCGAGCTGGTCGTGATCGGCGGCTGGGCGGCAGGTCTGGACGGCGTCCTGGAGCCGCTGCGCCGCGAACTGGAGCGGTACTGCCTGCGGCCGCCGCAGGTGGCGTTGTCGTCGTTGGGTGAGGCCGCCGTGTCCACCGGGGCACTGCGGTTGGCCCTGGACCATGTCGAGGCGCAACTGTTCGCTGTGGACGGCTCGGTGACGGCCCGCCGGTGAGCGCTACGCCGTGACGGCGCGGGTCGTCGCACGACTGCCGCACCGTCACGGAAGGGCTTCAGGACGCCTGGCGTTCCGGATCGTGGTGTATCTCCACGCCCGTCGAGTCGCCGAAGGTCAGCCGGCAGGTGTCGGCCCGGTAGGTCGCGACGGACAGCACGGCCGTACGGCCCTCGGCCGCGAAGCGGGTCGTGACGACCAGGACGGGTGAGCCGGGGAGCCGGTCGAGGTCCTTGGCGTCGTCCGCACGGGCCGAGCCCAGTTCGACGGAGCGGTCCTGGCTCTCCAGGGACAGGTGCTGGAGCTCGCGCAGCACCGCACGCGCGCGTGCCGGGCCGGACGGGGCGTCGATCGCGGTGAGGCCGGGCACCGAGGCTGCCGGGATGTAGAGCAGCTCGGTGGCGACGCGCTGGCCGTGGGACATCCGGGACCGGCGCACGACGTGCACGGGCTCGTCGGCGCCGCTGTCCAGGGCCGCGGCGACGGCGGCGGGCGGTGTCGTCTGCTCGCAGTCGACGGGCTGCCAGGCGTCACCGGCGGCGCCCGGCCAGGCGTGCTGCTCGGTGCCGACGGCCACGCCGACCCGCGGCGGCGCCACGGTCGTACCGACACCGCGGCGGCGCTGGAGGCGGCCCTCCAGCTCCAGCTGTTCGAGCGCCTGGCGGAGCGTGGCGCGAGCCACGCCGAACCGGGCGGCGAGGTCGCGCTCGTTGGGCAGGATCTCACCGACCGAGAACTCGGAGTCCAGTGCCTCGCTCAGCACCGTCTTGAGATGCCAGTACTTCGGTTCCGGCACCGATTCCAGCTGCGTGGTCCCCACCCTGTCCTCCGCGAGAGCCGTGGTCCGGCGGTTTTTAGCGCCCTTGTTTATTAAAGGTTGTTGCACTTGTCTGCGACCATAGGGCGGCCGTCACCCTTGGTCAAGACCAATCCTCGATCCCTTGGGGAACCCACGGACGCGCCGCCGCGCAGCGTTCACGAGGCGTTCGCACGCGCGCGTGCGTGTGACATCGCGGCGAAGCCCCCGTCGTACGGCGGGGGCTTCGCGTGGCGGGAGGGGTGCCTGGGTCAGCCGGTGGCGAGGTGGCGCAGCTTGTCGGGGTTGCGGACGATGTAGACCGTCGTGACGCGGCCGTCCGTGATCTCCAGCTGGAAGAGGCTGTCGGGCCGGTCGCCGTCCAGGATCAGGACGGCCGGGCCGCCGTTGGCCTCCACGAAGCGGTACGACATGGTCTCCCAGGTGCCCGGTACGACGGCGGCCAGGAAGCGGCCGACCTTGTCGGCGGTGTGCACGATCCGCGAGGGCGCCTTGGCCTTCCCGCCGCTGTCGCCGACCAGGCGGACGTCGGGGGCGAGCAGGGACATGAGCGCGTCCAGGTCGCCGTCGGACGCGGCGTCGAGGAAGCGCTCGGTCACCGCGCGGCGCTGGGCGGGGTCCACGTCGTAGCGCGTCCGGCGTTCGTCGACGTGCCGTCGGGCCCGCCCGGCGAGCTGCCGTACCGCCGGCTCGCCGCGGTCGAGCAGCGCGGCGATCTCGGCGAACGGGTAGCCGAACGCCTCCCGGAGCACGAAGACGGCCCGCTCCAGCGGGGACAGCGACTCCAGGACCACCAGTACGGCGAAGGAGACGCTGTCGGCGAGCAGGACGCGGTCCGCCGCGTCCGGGGCCGTGTCGCCGGACGCGCCGAGGTACGGCTCCGGCAGCCACGGCCCGACGTACGACTCGCCGCGCGCCTGGACCTGGCGCAGCCGGTCGATGGCCAGGCGGGTGGCGATGCGCACCAGATAGGCGCCGGGTTCGCGGACCTCCGCGCGGTCGGCGCGGGACCAGCGCAGCCAGGCGTCCTGGACCACGTCCTCGGCGTCGGCCACGCGGCCGAGCATGCGGTAGGCGACCCCCATGAGCAGGGGCCGGTGTTCTTCGAAGACATCGGTGAAGACATCGGTCTCGGTGTCGGAGCTCACCTGTGCATCCCACCCGACCCACGCCGGGCGTGTCCAGTTCACTTGCCCCGCTCCGTCGCCTCCTCCCTGCGTCCCGCGCGCTTCGTCCGCGCCCTGACCCGGACCCGGCGGAATCGGCCCGTCCGCACAAGATCCGGATCACAATGACCGCGGACCGCCGGGGGTCGGCGGCCGGTGACCGGGAGGTGGCCGATGCGGTACGGGGTACTGGGCACGGGCGAGGTGGGCCGCACGCTGGCCGGCAAGCTGGTGGAGCTTGGGCACGAGGTGACCCTCGGGTCGCGCGCCAAGGACAATCCGGTGGCGCTGGAGTGGGCCGCGGGCAAGGGGGACCGGGCTCGCGCGGGCACGTTCGCGGAGGCGGCCGCGGCGGCCGAGGTGGTGGTCAACGCCGTGGGCGGCCCGGTGGCGCTCGACGCGCTGGGCGCGGCCGGCGCGGAGCATCTCGACGGCAAGGTGCTGGTGGACGTCTGCAATCCGCTGGCGTTCGTGGACGGCGAGGCGCGGCTGGAACCGGTGGAGTCGGACAGCGTGGCCGAGCGGATCCAGCGGGCCTTCCCGCACGCGCGCGTGGTGAAGACGCTGAACACGGTCAACGTCCAGGTGATGGTGGACCCGGACCGGGTGCCGGGTGCGCACAACCTCTTCGTGAGCGGTGACGACGCCGGGGCCAAGGACCAGGTGACGGCGCTGCTCGGGGAGCTGGGCTGGCCGGCGGAGCGGGTGGTGGACCTGGGCGGGCTCCGCACGGCGCGGGCGACCGAGATGTATCTGCTGCTGTGGTTCACCATGTACCGGAACTCCGGGAGCGCGGACTTCAACATCGAGGTGCGCCGGGCGGGTTGACCGACTGCGGCCCTTCCAGGGGCTACCGGCGGGTAGCGGTTGCTGACAAACTGTCTATGACGTTCGTCAGCAGCCAGACGAGGAGCACCCCATGTCCGCCACCGTCTCCTTCCCGGTCCCCGGTCCGCACGGTCCCAAGGACGTGACCGTGTCCTACGCGCGCGTGGGCCGCGGCGAGCCGCTGGTCCTGCTGCACGGCATCGGCCACCACCGGCAGGCCTGGGACCCGGTGGTGGACATCCTCGCCACCGAGCGCGAGGTGATCGCCGTCGACCTGCCGGGCTTCGGCGCCTCGCCGGGCCTGCCGGACGGCCTCGACTACACCCTGCCCGACACCAACGCCGTGCTCGGCGCCCTGTTCGAGGCCCTGGAGCTGGACCGCCCGCACGTGGCGGGCAACTCGCTCGGCGGCCTGCTCGCCCTGGAGCTGGGCCGGGAGAAGCTCGTGCGGTCCGTCACGGCCCTGTCCCCCGCCGGGTTCTGGACCGAGGCCGAGCGCCGGTACGCCTTCACGACGCTGCTCGCGATGCGGGCGGTCGCCCGGCGGACGCCGCTGCCCCTGGTGGAGCGGCTGTCGCGGACGGCGGCCGGCCGTACGGCGCTGACGAGCACGATCTACGCCCGTCCCGCACGCCGCGCGCCCGAGGCCGTGGTGGCCGAGACGCTCGCGATCGTGCAGGCCACGGGCTTCGACGCGACGCTGCGGGCGGGCCGGACGGTGCAGTTCACCGACGAACTGGCGGGCCTGCCGGTCACGGTGGGCTGGGGCACCCGGGACCGCATCCTCGTACGCCGGCAGGGCGTGCGCGCCAAGCGCATGATCCCGCACGCACGCCTGGTGCGCCTGCCCGGCTGCGGCCACGTCCCGATGAACGACGACCCCGCACTCGTCGCCCGCGTCATCCTGGACGGCAGCC